>JBKEHD010000017.1:0-24352 GCA_046710445.1 Candidatus Midichloriaceae bacterium | reverse complement strand
CTATGGTTAGGAAATTTTTCATTCCTTCATTCTCCTCTTTTTTGATTATTTTTCAAGGGTTTTTAAATTTTCGGCATTTTCATTTGGGTTGAGTATAGACGAGTTTAATGACTTAACTATAAAAACTAATTATAAAAATTTCTTTCATTCAAAATTTTATAGTAATTTTTTTGAAAAAGATAATGTGAAAATATTGAATGATACACAATACTTAAACGTAGATTTTTCAAAAATATATAATAATCCAAAGCTATTTAAACCGTTCTTTTCATTAGTTGTTAATAATATAGTAAATTCTTTAAATGGAGATAAAACCATTATTGTCATAAATAATGCGCAAAGTTTTTTTGATGGTTATGGATTTAATGGAAAAATTTCTAAAATACTAAAAGATATTGGTAAAAAAAATGCTATTCTTATTTTAATTCAAGAAAATTTTGAAGAGGAGGAGCTTCCTGATACTTTTGAAAATGAGGTTGCAAATTTTGCTACTAGATTATTTTTATCAGATAGGATGATAGATAAAAAATATAAATACCTATACAATCTTTCCGATCAAGAATTTAACTATATTAAAAGTTATGATAGTAAAAAACGTAGATTTTTACTGAAGTACAGAGAGGATTCAGTGTTTGCAGAGGTAAATTTAGATGGATTTGGTGATATATTGAAATTGTTAGGGTAAGAAATAGCTATTGAAAAAGTCATGTTCAAGGTATAGCATTGGTTATAGAGTTTTTTTAAAGTTTTTTTTAGTTTTTTATAATGGATAAAGATAGTAAAGCAACTATAAAGATAGATGGAATCCCAGATATAGATTTACCTATAATACATGGTAATGAAGGTCCAAAAGCCATAGATGTTAGGAAATTATATAAAGATACTGGTTATTTTACGTATGATCCTGCTTTTATGTCTACTGCCTCATGCGATTCTGCAATTACGTATATAGACGGAGAGAAAGGTATTTTAAGACATAGGGGATATGGCATTGAGGAATTAGCGGAGAAAGCTGATTTCATGGAAGTTAGCCACTTACTTTTATATGGAGAATTACCTGATCAAGTTCAAAAAAGCAAATTCATTCATTCTATAAAGCATCACACTATGGTGCATGAGCAGTTACAATTTTTTTTTAGAGGATTTCCAAGGCATTCGCATCCGATGGCTATTATGGTTGGAACTGTTAGTTCTTTATCAGCATTTTATCATGAAAGTTTAGATATAAAAAATGCTGAACAAAGAGAATCTGTTATTCATAAAATCATTGCAAAAGTACCAACTTTAGCAGCAATGGCATATAAATATTCTATAGGATTGCCGTTTATATATCCGGATAATAGTTTAGACTTTAGTTCTAATTTATTGAAAATGATGTTTGCTGTTCCTACTGAGGAGTACAAGGTGAATCCAGTAGTTTCAAAAGCGTTAGATAAACTGCTTATTTTGCATGCAGATCATGAGCAAAATGCTTCAACTTCCACAGTAAGATTGGCCGGTTCTTCAGGAGCAAATCCTTTTGCAGTTACAAGTGCTGGTATTGCTTCTTTATGGGGTCCTGCTCATGGTGGAGCGAATGAAGCTGTGATTAATATGTTAGAAGAGATTGGAGATCCTGAAAGGATACCTTTGTATATTAAAAAAGCTAAAGATAAAAATGACTCATTCAGATTGATGGGATTTGGTCATAGGGTGTATAAAAATTATGATCCAAGAGCGGGTGTATTAAAAAAATACTGCCATGAAGTATTATCTGATTTAAATATTAGAAGTGATAAACTTTTGGATATTGCTATTGAACTCGAAAAAATTGCCTTGTCTGATGCCTATTTCATTGAAAAGAAACTTTTTCCTAATGTTGATTTTTATTCAGGTATTATTTATAGGGCCCTTGGTATACCAAAGAACATGTTTACGGTTTTCTTTGCAATAGCTAGAACCACTGGTTGGGTTGCTCAATGGAAAGAGATGGTTGAAGATCCTGCAATGAAAATAGGTAGACCAAGGCAGGTATATACTGGTAGTAAATCACGAAATATTAGTAAAAAAATATAAAATAATTGAAAATGCTAGAAAAGTTTAAAAAAATAAAAACAGAATTGAAATATATTATATTTTTCTTTTGCGTAATATTAATATGGATGTTAGTTCCGAAAAGCGCAGAAAATAAAAAGGAAGTAATAAATAATACTAAAATTTCATATGATAGTAAAAAATCCGTTGCTAACAGCAAGAATAGGGTTTTATCTTTTACTGGAATTTCTAAAGCAGAGAAGGAAATATCGTTAATTTCAGAAGTGAATGGTAAAGTTGAAGAATTAAAAGTAAAAAATGGAGAGAGATTAAAGAAAAATGATATTATTTTAAATATTGAAAAAAAGAGTGCTTTAGAAAAATATAATTCTGCTAAAGAGAATTTAGCTAGTAAAAAGGTTTTATATAAATCATCTAGTTTATTGAAAAAAGGTGGATTAGGTTCTGAATCTATCGAGCATGAATCTAAAGCCAATTTACATGAAGCAGAGGCTCAAATGAAACAAGCTGCACTTGATCTTCAGAATACTAATATAATAGCTCCATATGATGGTTTTATAGATTATATCGAGGTAAAAGTAGGTGATCATTTAACAATTGGGGGAAAAATAGCTCAATATGTTGCAGATGAAAATATTAGAATAAATTTTGATATTCCAGAAAATGCGATTTTAGATTTAAACATAGGTGATAAAATTACATTTACAGTGAATGGTAAAGATTATGAATCTCAAGTAGATTTTATAGGAAAGATGGCTGATAATCTAACCAAGATGTATAATGCAGGAACTTTAGTGAATAATGAAAATTTAAACATTAAAAGTGGTCAGCTTGTACCTATAAAGGTATATAGTGGTAATTTTAAAGCACATAAAGTTAGTCAATCAACTGTAGTCATTGATTCAAAGGGAGAGTTGGGTGTGAAAATTTTAGATTCAAATAATATAGTGAAATTTATTCCTGTAAAAATAATTAATGAAGATACTGATGGATTTTGGCTTATAAACTTACCTGAAGAGGCTGTTATTATTACTCGTGGTGCACATGATATACCTGAGGGAGAAAAATTAACTCCTAATAGTTAAACGATGCATGGGAGATATCTTTAATATATCATTATCAGATAATTTTATTGAATCATGCACAAATGTCATAGCTCGAGAGACGGAAAATTTTAAAAAAAAAAGTTTACTAATTTTTCCTAACAAAAGATTTATAACATCTTTTTTGCAACAAAATATTTTTTTAAAAACAGAAGCTATACTGATTCCAAAAATTATTAGTTATAAAGGATTGAGTACTAATATCTTGAAATTCAGTGAATATGTTGATGGTATAGAGGAATTTTTTTTAAAAATTTCTGAAGGTAATACGATATCAGATAACCAATTTAATATCTTGCTAAAAGTAATTATAGAAAAATTAAAAACTAATGATGATTCTATCGATGATAATGTATTAAATTCTTTGTCATTAACACAAATAAAACAAGCTGTATTAGAATGTTATCATTATCAGTATAATATAGATAATATTTTCCCATATTCTGAAATAGAAAAAATACTATTTTTAATAATCAAAGAGTTAAAAATACAATTAGGTAAGAGTAAATTAAAATTGCAAATAGATGATATAAATAACTGTGTGGATTTTCTTATATCTAATTGGAAAACGGATCATGAGGCAAAAATATTTGCTGTTTTTCCTCAAATTGATAGTAAATATACCACATCTTTATTAGATCATATTTCAAAACAAAAAAATTCATATATTTTTATTAGGGGGATGTGCAATCACATTTCTGAATCAGATAAACTGAAAAAAAATAGTTATAATTACCATATAGAACATTTTATCAATAGGAATAAAATACATTCTGAACAAATTCATAATATATCAAATTCATATAAATTAGACTCTGTTATTAATCAAATTTTTATCAATAATGATGTTCTTCAAAACAGCATATTTGAGCATGTAAATATTTTAGAAGCAGAAAATAACGCAGAAGAAGCGAGGCTTATTTCTATCGTTATAAAAGAGTATTTGCATAAAAATAATAATGCAAAAATAATGGTTCAGAGTAAATCTATAGATATAGCTAATAAAATAGAAGGGTTTTTGAAATTGTGGGATATCCCAGTAGATAATAGGCTAAATAGTAAATTTAATAATAAAAAACATTTATTGTTTTCTTTTAAAATAGCAAAATACTTTATTACAGGGAAAAATGATTATTTATTATTGTTAGATATTTTGAAAGACAATTATTCGAAATATTGTAATGATATTGCTATTAAGGAATTTGAATTAAACTGTCTCAGAAAATCTTTTTACTATCCTAATATAAAAGAATATATAGATGATTATATTGGGGATGAGAATTTAGATTTTTTAGTAAAATTAGATGAATTATTTCGAAATACAAAGAAAAAAATACATAAGAATACACATAGTTTAATTGAGTATTTATCAATCAATTTTGAAATATGTAAATTAATAATAAATGATGAAGAAAAGGAAGAATTAGAGATTTTATACCAAAGATTACACAAAGAATTATGCGTTGTAGATTTTAATATTAGCTATATTACATATATTGAAATTATGGAGACGTTATATAGTAAATTTGAATCACAAATGGATCACTCTATAGGATATCCCGTGAAGATTTTACAAACTTTTGAAAATAGAAATATTCAATATGAATTTCTTATTTTTGCTGGGTTAAATGAAGGTGTGTTTCCTAATACCAATTTAGATCATAATTGCATTACGCAATACACTAGAATATCAAATAAATTGAGAGAATTTGATACAGAAATAGGTTTTATGGAGTATGATTTTATAAATGCTCTAACTAGTAAAAATGTTCTTTTTACCTTTTCTTCTTTTGAAAAAGGGAAGGGTAAAAATAGATGGGTAGAAAAATTGTTATTTAATAAAAATTTAAGAGAAAAGTCTAAAAAATATAGCAATCAATATAAAGATTTATTAAGATCTATGTTCATTGATGAGAATAAAAAAGATGAGATTTTATATGCTGAAGTACCATTTTCTGCATTGCCATCTAAAATTTCTGTAAGTGGTATAGGGAAATTAATATCTAATCCGTATCTTTATTATTCTATGTATATACTGAAGATTAAAGCGTTGGATAAAATATCCAGAAAACCAAGTAAAAAAGAATTTGGAATAATATTGCATGAAGTTATTTCAAAGGTCACAGATATAAAATCAGATGATATTTCTACTTTTTGTGATGGATTTATATCACTATTTATCAATTGTTCAAAAAAGTATAATATACCGGAAGAAATTAATAAAATATGGATAATTAGAGTTGAGGTAATAGCAAAAAATTTATTTTGGTATTTATCAGATATAAATACAGAAAATGTATTTAAAGAGGTGTTTGGAAGTACAGAATTAGAAATGAGTAATAACAAAAGGATAAAGATTTATTGTATAGCTGACAGGATAGAGTGCTATGAAGAGGGTATGAAAATTATAGATTTTAAAACAGGATTGATACCAAGTAATAGTCAAGTAAACAGAGGAGAATATCCCCAATTATCTATAGAAAAATATATTTTATCTAAATGTGGGTTTAAATATATAAAAAATCATGGTGATGTAGATAAGATAAAAATGTCATATATAGATATAAGTGGAAAGCAAAATATAGGGATAGAGCATTTTATAGTTGATGAAATATACCAGACAGAAGCTTCTATAAGAGAATTAATTGAGTGCTTTTTTATAAATAAAGAGGATTTTTTTATTAAATTAAATAATAAAAATTTAAATCAAAATTTGGAATATTTGCATTTAATGAGGGGAAAATAATTTACTAAGAGCAATTTGATAGATATATAAAATTATTATTTATTTTAGGAAGTGAAGATGATGTTATTTTTGTAAATATCCAGCCTAAATATACATTTTTCCCTTCTGTATCTATGGATATTAATGCCATATTAAGAGGGTTTAATACATCATTCCCTTCTTTTAAGCATTTATATATATATATGGAGTTTTTTTCAGTTATATTGTGAATTTCACCTATGTTTATCTCGTGGCTTTTACTTTGTCCGGTGTTATAATCTAGCACTCTGATATTAGCTTTTTCTAATTTTATGACATTATCATCATTAATTAAATTTTGATTGATAATAGAAAAATTATTATCACTATTTATAACATCTTCATTTAAAACAGAAAAAGGTGATTTGATATCTTCATCAACCATATCAAACACAGTGCTATCTTTTGCTAAAGAAACATATGTTGAAAAGCAAAGCAAAAATATATTAGCTAATAGAATTCTCTGTGTCAGAATCATTGAAAATATAATTATGTTTATTAGCTTTTTCTTGATTATCTTGAGTTGTTTCATTGTCTCCTTTATCTTTTAGACCAAAAAGAAATTTACTTATCAGGGTTTCTATATTGAGAGAGGATTGAGTGAATTCAAATAAATCATTGTTTTTTAAAAAACTTTCTTCCATTCCAGGAGAGATTGCGAGATATTTATCACCTATAAATCCAGAACTTAATATTTGTATAGTGCTATCAATTGGTAATTTAATGGTATTATCAACAGACATTTTCACTATCGCAGAAAAAGTTTCATTGTCTAAATTTTGCCCTACAACATTTCCTATTTTAATCCCACTGATTCTAACTTCTGAACCAATTTTTATTCCATCTATATTATCGAAACGTGCTTCTAAAACATAGCTCTCTTTATTATTTAAATTAGTATCAGTGTTTTTATATGCAAAATACGAAAATCCAATTGCTATAAATATTACTATAAATCCTAATAATGATTCAAAAATTCCTTTCATAAACTTTTATCAATTTTTTATATATTATTATTTTTTGGTCTCCATTTTTCATAATTATCCAAGAAGCCATTTTGATCGTTAGATGGATGATATGCAAAATCTGTTCCTGTTAAATTAACCTCTCTTATATGCTTAGAAAAATTATTGTTTTGATCAGTATTATTTTGTTGATGATGTAACCAAGCAAACCATTGAGCACCTACTTTTGTTGCTTCAACAATGCCTTTGTAATATACCCATCTAGAGCTTCTATTAAAGTGTCGTGATAATTTATTTGATTCATAAAAAATATTTCCAAATTGATCCACACCTTTTTTAGTACCGAATATTTTACACTTAACCCAATTTACAAGCTCCATTCTTTATACCAACATTTTAATAACATTCTATTGAAAATCTCGATATTTTTCAAGAAAAATCAGCATAACGATACGTTTAAGTGCATGTGCTAATTATCTTCTTGTATTAATATTGTGTATTTTTCACATGCAGATTTTATTATATTATCATTTTCTGTGTTTTGAATTTCTTTAAGTACAATAGATTTGGCGTTGCTTGCATTTTTTAAATCTATCATTGCAGAATCAGATATTTCAGGACCATTATACAGAATTTCATTTATTTCTGTATTTAATGCTAATCCTTTATTTGATTTATATTTTCTCACCAATTCTATAACATTAAGCGCATCGGCACCCAATATTATATATTTTGGATCAAAATAAAATTCTTCTAATTTTGGCCATGTATTCCTTGCAGAAATTGAATGTTCATTTTTTTCTTTGAATAATAATGAATATAATTCATCTGTAATATGAGGTAATATTGGGGAAAACAATTTAAGCAAGGTATTGAAAACATGGCTTAAAGTAAGTATTGCACTACGCTTATATTGATTGTCATCCTCTGAATATATTCGGGTTTTTATAAGCTCAATATAGTTGTCGCAATAATGTTTCCAAAAGAAATTTTCTATAGTGGATCTTGCTTCAGAATATTCATATTTTTTAAAAGATTCTGTAGTTTTCAATACGACTTGATGCAAGCTAGAAAGTATCCATAAATCTATATCGCATACAATATTTTTATCGTGTATATCCTTTTGCAATGATTGAATTTTTATATCTGAATTCTCTAGATGGGTATTTAAAAATTTACCAGCATTCCAAAGTTTATTTACTAATTTTTTACCAATTTTGAATACTTCATTATTGAAAGTTATATCCATTCCTAATTTGGAATTTGAAGCCCAATATCGGATTACATCTGCACCTTGTTCAGAAATAAGTTTCTCTGGAGCAATGCTGTTCCCCTTGGATTTACTCATTTTTGATTTGTCTGAAGCTAAGCACCAGCCGCTTATCATTAAATTTTTCCAAGGAATGGAGTTTTGGTGATACATGGATTTTACTATTGTACCAAATGCCCATGTTCTAATGATTTCATGAGCTTGTGGTCTTAAATCAAATGGAAAGATTTTATCATGTTTTGATTCATCAAGTTTGTATTGATCATTTATGTAAAGAGTTGAAAGTTGCGGGGTAATAGAGCTTGTTGCCCAAGTATCCATAACATCATATTCTGGTTCAACCTCATCCTTACTATATCCTTTTGGTAAATCAACAGAAGGATCTACTGGTAATTGATCAATTTCAGCCAATAAGATTTTTCCTTCTTCTCCGCTTCTTTTAGAATACCATACTGGAAAGGGAACTCCAAAATACCGTTGTCTTGAAATACACCAATCTTGATTCAAACCGTCTATCCAACTAGTAAGCCTTTCTTTCATAAATGGAGGATGCCAGTTGCACTCCTCATTTTTTTTATGCAATTCTTCTTTTTCTCCTAATACCTTAATAAACCACTGAGATGTCGGAATTATTTCAAGAATTGCTCCAGATCTTTCTGCGCATTTCACGTTTTGTACTACTTCTTTCTGAGCTGTGAGTTTTTTCTCTTCTTTTAATTTTTGAATAACAAACTCTCTAGCTTCTTTCAGCTTCATTCCATCAAGAATTCCACTATTTTGCATTTTTCCATATTTAGATATGCATTCTTTTGTATCTAAATTATATTCTCTCCACCAGTTTATATCTTGTATATCTCCAAATGTACAACACATCACTAAGCCTGTACCTTTTTCTATTTCCACATGCTCATCTGGGAGGATTTTTACCTTATTAAGGAATAATGGAGTAATCGCTTCTTTGTTTTTTAAATGCAGATATCTAGCGTCTTCAGGGTGATAAAAGATAGCTACACATGCTGGTAGCATTTCTGGCCTGGTTGTGGAAATAGTGATTTCTTCATTATCCACAGTTTGAAAAACGATATCGTTTAGAATTCCTTGTTGTTCTTTGTCTATATTTTCTGCTTGTGCTATAGCGGTTTGGTCTTTTACATCCCAAAAACTTGGTCCAAACTTTCTTGTTATTTTATCTTTATTATATAAATCTAAAAAAGACATTTGAGATAATTTGCGAGAATTTGTGCTTATTGTTTGAAATTCTTCTTTCCAATCAAAACTTAATCCAAGAGATTTGAAAACTTTTCTAAAATCTTCTTCTGATTCCAGAACTACTTCTTCACATAATTTTATGAAATTCTCTCTTCCTACATCTTTTGCTCTAATTTTTTTTACTTTTTCAACTAATCTTTCTGTAGGTAAACCATTGTCATCAAATCCTATGGGATAAAATACAGATTTACCCAGCATTCTTTGAAATCTAGCGATGAAATCTACTTGAGTATAGCTAAACACATGTCCCATATGTAAAGATCCGGAAACTGTGGGAGGAGGGGTGTCTATAGAGAAAATATTCTCTCTGATCTCATCTTTATCATATCTATATATATGATTATCTTTCCAAATCTTTTGCCACTTATCTTGTATATTATAAAGATCTAATTTATTTTGAAAACTCATACCAACTACTTTAATATTATTATCCTATTCCGTAACTTTTTACTAAGCTACCACTCAACATGTACCAACCATCTATTAGAACAAAAAATATTAATTTAAAAGGTAATGATATCACAACAGGTGGTAACATCATCATTCCCATACCCATCAATACAGAGGCAACTACCAAATCAATAATCAAAAATGGTAAGTATATCAGAAATCCTATTTCAAATCCGCGTCTTAACTCACTTAGCATAAAAGATGGTGTAATTACGTGCATTGGTAAGTCATCTTTTTGTAATTCTTCGGAACCACCTTCTTTTGACATTGCAACAAATAAATCTATATCTTTCTCCCTAGTATTTCTTTTCATGAATTTTTTAAAAGGGGATGTGATTTGTTCCCAAGCTACATCTTCTGTCATTTGATTGTTTATGAGTGGTAAAAGGCCATTGTCATAAGATTTTTGAAAAGTAGGACCCATAATAAAGAAGGTTAAAAATAATGATAAACTAATCATAACCATGTTTGGAGGGGTTTGTTGCAATCCAAGTGCATGTCTTAATATTGAAAATACAACTACTATTTTTGTGAAAGACGTTACCATGATAAGTATAGCAGGGGCTAAACTTAAAATAGTTATCAATCCTATTGTTTGAATTATCTTGTCGGTAAAAAAGGTTTTTTCACTACCTGAACTATCAAGATCAATATGTATTCCCTGTGCAAAAACTGCATCAGAAAAAAAAATCATTAACAGTGCGAAAACTGAAATGATATAAAATATATTTTTATTCTTCGTTAATAACATCTATCAAAACATCCTGTTGGCCTAATAATATCAAGTATTTCTTTTTATCTAACTTGACTAATAGCAATCTTCTTTTATGGTCTATATTTAGAATTTCTTCAAGCTTTATTGAGCTTTTATTTTGAAATTTAGTAAATATCTGCTTGTTTTTTAATATCTTTAGTATTTTTGCTGTAAAAATTATCAAACTAACAATTAGTATTAGTATAAAAAATGCTTTTAAAATTAATGATAATTCCATATTAATTACTCCTTTTATTTAAAAATAATTTAATATATTCATCTTTACTTTCGATTGTATTTTTAACAGTATCATTCCATATAATTTCCCCATCTTTTAATAGAGCAACTTTATCAGCTATTTTTTCCATTACATTAATATCATGTGTTATTGTGATTGTTGTAGATTTTAATTTTTTATTAATAACTTTTATTAAGTCCGATATTGTATTTGATATTATTGGATCTAATCCAGAAGTTGGTTCGTCAAAAAAAATGATTTCAGGATTTGTTGAAATTGCTCTTGCTATAGCTACTCGTTTTTGCATTCCTCCTGATAATTCTGAGGGAAATAAATTAAGCACATCTTTATCTAACTCTACTAATTCCATCTTTTCAGCCGCATGTTCTTTAGCTTGTTTGTGATTTAAAATTCCAGAATTAATTAAGTTGAAGCATATATTATGCCATATAGGTAAACTATCAAATAATGCATTATGTTGAAAAAGCATGCCGAATTTTCTGAGTAAATTACCTCTTTTTATTGTATGGAGATGAGTTACATCTTTATTATCCATAATTATTTCACTTCCTTTATCTGGATCTAATAATCCTGCTATACATTTCATAAGCACTGATTTTCCGCTTCCTGAACCACCTATTATGACCAATGATTCACCTTTTTTTACTGTGAAATTGATGTTTCTTATGACCTTTTTTGAACCAAAAGTCTTGTTTAAATTTTTTACGGTAATAAATGAATTTTTTGACATAAGGTTAATTTGTAAATAGTAAGCCTGTTATAACATAGTTGGAGAGCAGTATTAATATCGATGATGTAACAACTGCATAAGTTGCTGAATTTCCGACACCATTCGCTCCTCCAACAGTAGTGTATCCATAAAATGAACCAATGAAGGTTACAATAAATCCAAAAACTGAAGCTTTTATTAATCCAGATATCACATCTTCCATTTCTAAAAATTTTATTGTTGAATCAAGGTATTTATGATACTCAAACCCTATTTTATATACAGCAACCAAATAACCACCCATTATCCCGACTACATCAGCAATTAAGACCAGAATGGGTAACATTAAAATACCGGCTATGATTTTTGGAATAATTAAATATTTTACGGGATCTGTGTTTAATGTGTATAAGGCATCTAATTGTTCTGTTATTTTCATACTACCAATTTCAGCAGCAATGGATCCTGATACTCTTCCTGCAAGCATCAATCCGGCTAAAACTGGACCTAATTCTCTTGTAATAGATATTACGATAACGGATGCTATAGAATTTTCAGCATTCATTCTAGAAAATCCTGTGTAGCTTTGTAAAGCCAATACAGCTCCTGTAAAAATTGCTGTTAACCCTATGACCGGGAGAGAATAAAATCCTATATTTAACAACTCTTTTCCCAATTGTTTGAAGAAGAATGGAGGTCGAAGAGCTTTTGATATAATATTTAAAAAAAATAAGCTTATTACGCCTATTTGGTTAAAAAATCCCAAAACAGATCTTCCTAAATATTGTATGTAGTTTCCAATAATCATTCTATATAAATTCGTTTACAATCCTTTGGTAAAGAAGTAAGTATCTCCCTTGGATCAGTTTTTGCTAATTCGCCCATACTCTCTATAGTAATATGTTCGCCAATTAACTCAACACAATTTATACTAAAAAATAAAGCTTCAGGCAATAAATTTGCATCAACAGCGATCATATTCATGCTTACCATACCTATTATTGGTAGATAATACCCAGCCGCATATACTTTTGATGCATTGCTTAATATTCGTTTGTATCCGTCGTAATACCCTACGTTTAATATTAAAACCTTATCATTTTTCTTCACTTTATAGGTAGCATTATATCCTACCCATTGATCTTTGAGAAAAATTTTATGATTTAGGACGGAACCCATAAATTCTACAACATTTAGCATGGGATTGTTAGAATTTTGCAGAGGATTTACTCCATATAAAGCTCCACCAGGCCTTACCATATCAAAGTGGTAATCCTCATCTAAAAAAATCCCAGAAGAATTTGCAAAAGTTATTTTTTTATTTGGAAAAAAAATTGTTAATATATTTACTTCTTCCAATTGCTTTGTATTTAAGAAATGCTCCTTATTATCAGCACAAGAAAGATGGCTCATGATATATTTTATATTAATGCCTTTTAAATCCAATTTTTCCACTTCTTCTAACTGGAATCCATCTCTACCCATTCCTGTATCAAAATTCAGGATTATATCAATTTTTTGTGATGCAAATTTATTTATGATCTCCAGCTGTCTCATTTCAGATATTACTGGGGTGATTGAATATTCTAAGATGTATTTCACTTCCTCTTCGGAATTAACCCCCTGAAAAACATATATATTGGATTCTTTAATACAATTTCTAATTTTTGAAGCTTCTTCTAAATTTGATACCCAAAAATCTTTGCACCCAACAGTATACAGGTGTTTGGATACTTGAGTGACACCTAATCCGTATGCATCAGCTTTAACAACGGCGGAGCATATAGATGATTTTAGGACTGATCTGATTTTTTTATAATTTTCACCAATATTTTTTAAATTTACAGAGACATATTGATGCTTGGAAGATTCTGAAATATACATATTATTTAAGATAAAATGGGAGGTAAGACCCAAAGAAATCTTGTTATGGCTGCTTCTTTTCAGATCTGACCTAATTAACAAGGACTCTGTCCTTACCTACCCAAGGCAAAATGATAAATCATATACCGAAATATTTCAAGCTAAGAATGAAATAATTAGCGTGCAGGAACAGCTCCAGCAGAAGCTTTTCCTCCTTGAACTCGGTCAGCAAAGGTTTGCTTTTTATCACCAAGAGCCTCCCTTTTCACCGCAACAGATGCCTCTCTATCTCCTTTTCCTTGTTGTAAAGCATCATGTTGTTGTAGTAATGCTGCCATTTGCTTATCTGCACTATTATCTCCTCTTTCTGCTAATTTAAGATCAATGGTAGCTATCAACACATCAACCTTATGGATTACGGTTGCTACTACATCTGTTGTAACAGCAACTGCAGTATCTTTCATTTCCACGACTGTGTCCTTTACGGTACCAGCAAATGCACTTAATCCTTCTGCTACAGATTTAGCAAATTCGTCAAATTTTGCTGCCATATCTGCACATCCTGCTATAAATTGTTTTTTAAATTTTGGTAAAGGAGAGTTTTCATATGCTTTTCCAATAGCATCATTAAGATTTGCAGCTCCTGTTTGTATTGATTTCCAAGCATCAGCCATTGTTTCGGCAGCGGATACTCTAAAGGCCTCCATTTTGTCTGGAAAGTCATTCCATTGTTGCACTGTCCAATCTTTGCAATTTCCAAAAGATTCCTGTAATGCTTCCATGCCAGCTACTACGCCTGCTTGTACTGCAGCAAGTTTTTCTTGAGCTGCTGATTGAAAATCTCCCATAGCTGCTTTTACGTCATCTATATTTACTCCGTTAGCTTTGTCTTGATGCTTTCGACTACCAATCCCATTCTCTAGTCGCAATAGAATTTGTGCCAGTTGCCCTCTCATCTCTAGCACATCTGCTTCTAATTTATCTATCTTCTGATCTTTTGTTAATTCTTTAGGTTCTCCGTCTGTTACTATAGAATCACCATCACCACCATCAAAATGTTCGAAAAGATTAAATTCTAATTGATTTGTTGTCATATTATACCCCAATAAGTTTAAATGTCATAATTTAAGCGTAGCATGATTTTTTCAATACATGCAACTATGAATTGAAAAAAGCTGCAATTCAATGTTGATTAATTGTATAAATATCATTACCTGTTAACACCTCCTTTTCCAGTCGCGGCACTATTTCTCCGAGCATTTTCTTTTTCAACAAAGCTTTCTTTTGGATGTGTTTCTCTGCGTTGTTGTGGAGGTGTTGCTGCGTGTTGTTGCTGTTGCGGAGGTGTTGCTATTAGTATAGCTTGAATTTCTTTCAAATCATTAGATAGGTTTTGAAGTTTATGGTAATGTGGTGGCTTCCCCTTTATATTTGCAACATCTTCTTGTATTTCACGCATCACATTAGATCCTTTTTCATGTATAAAATCACCTATCCCTTGAGAAATGTAATCAAAGATTGGATTTATCCAATCCTCCATTACTTCAGTATGATTTTTTCCTACTGCCCTGCCAACAAGATAGACTGGCAAGATAACTATAGCTGCTATAATGTTAGCTGCGATTACGGAAGGGACGGAGGCAATTGTGAGTAAAGTAGAGACAGCGCCTATTAAGCCTAGAGTCATGTAGCTTTCAGCGATTGATTTGGATGGTTTTTCAGTATCAAAATTATATGAACTCTCAACACGACGAGCTGCAAGAGTTAATTTGTCTCGATCTTCGCCTCTATAATGATGTACGTCACCCGATAACTTAGCAGATTTTATGTCATCTATTAAGTCTGCATAATCCTTCGGACTTATTTGCTCACGACGTTTTAAATCTTCTACTTTTTCTAATATAGCTTCCAGCTCTTCCTTTAGTGCCACTTTATTCCCCAATAAGTTTAAATCTCTCATTATAAGCGTAGCATAATCTTTCCAATATGCACAACTATGGATTGAAGGGTTTGCAGTTTAATTTTAATTAATTACGTAGTCGCTTTTTTGCATGATAAATACCATTAACTTCTACCACCTTCTTTTCCTTTTTCGATACCATTTCTTCTAGCAGTTTCTTTTTCAACAAATGTATTTGTATTTTTCTGAATTTCTTGTAAAGTTTTATCTTCCATCCCCGCTCCAAGAGGATCAGTCAACCCAGTTGTTATTGTTTTAGCGGTTTTAAAAGTTTCAGTTGCTTTAATTCTTTCAGCTTTTGCTTCTTCAGTAAAAGCTTCTTTCTGCTTTTTTTGTAGATCTTTATCATCCAGTTCTGTTCCAAAAGGATCAGTCATATTAATAATTTTTTTCTCACCTGCTTTTTTTGCTGTATCATCAACAGTATCTTTTTCAAAACTATCATTATTTCCATATGGATTAGTGTTATTATCATCAAAAATCATATGTTACTCCTAATAAATAATTATTATATTAGCGTAACATGATTTTTTTAAGGTGCGCAACTATAGATTGAGACTGGAGGGTGTAGAAACTTTACTAAGCTTTATATTTATCTACAAATTTAGCGCAGCATTTTTTTGCTAAAGTTCTCGTTTTTAATATATATGAAGCTCTTTCGGTTACTCCCAATACTCCACGAGCTTCTAGTATATTGAATATATGTGAAGACTTTAAACAATATGAATATGCTGGGTACACTAAATTATCGTCTAATAATTGATTGATAATTTTTTCATTATCATGAAATTGTTGTATCAATATTTCTGTATCTTTCCCTTCGAAGTTATAGTGACAAAATTCTTTTTCCTGTTCTAGATAAATATCCCTATATGTAATGCCACTGGAATTCCATACTAAATCCCATACACTTTTTTTATCCTGAATATACATAGCTAATCGTTCTAGGCCATATGTAATTTCTCCAGGAATCATTTTACAAGCAATGCCCCCAACTTGTTGCATATATGTGAATTGGATTATTTCCATACCATTACACCAAACTTCCCAACCTAATCCCCATGCTCCTAAGCTAGGGTTTTCCCAATCACTATGAACAAATCTTATATCATGTAATTTTGGAGTTATTCCAAGTAATTTTAAGCTGTCTACGCATAATTGTTGTAAATTATCTGGAGAGGGTTTCATTAAAACTTGGAATTGGTAATAATGCTGCATTCTATTTGGGTTTTCGCCATATCGACCATCTGCTGGACGTCTACATGGTTGTACATAAGCAACATTCCATTCTTTCTCATCAAGTGATTTTAGCATTGTTGCAGGATGTGCTGTTCCCGCACCTACTTCTGTGTCTAGAGGTTGAATAATTACGCAACCTTGATCGTTCCAATAATTTTGTAATTTAAAAATAATGTCTTGAAAAAACATAATGATGTTTTTGCTTGTGTATGTTCTTAAGTATAGTACTATATCTAAAATTTAATTTATCAAGTTAATTTTAAATGTCTGGTAGATTTGGTGAGCTATTATTGATACTTCTTATAGTTTTTGTACTGTTTGGAGCTGGAAAATTACCAAAGGTGATGAGTGAACTAGGGAAGGGTATTAGGTCATTAAGAAAGGGTATGAATGAAAAGTCTGATGATAAAGATCCAGAAAACAAAGAGCCAGAAGATATAAAGGATGTGAAAGATTTATAAATTATTACTTTCTGCTGTTTCTTTTATTTTTTTTACCACAGAAAATATACCATTGCTTCTGCTTTGAGAGATATGATTTTTCATATCCAACATATCAAATACTTTTTCAAAATCAACAGTTAATATTTCTTCTTTTGTTTTTTCTGAAAAAAGTTTTAGTACGATAAATATCAACCCCTTTACTATAAAAGCATCACTATCTGCACGAAAATAATATTTATCCCCCTCTTTTTTTGTTATTAGCCATACCTGACTAACACATCCAGATACTTTGTTTTCTTCTATTTTATCTTCTTCTGATAATTTGGGTAATTTTTTCCCTAAATCTATTATATAAGAGTATTTTTCTTCCCAATTATCAAATGTTGAAAAGTCATCAACTAAATTTTTGATTTCATTGTTTATTTTTGGATTGACCATTTGTTAAACTAATATTATATATAGGACTAAAATAGTACTGATTGTAATGATATCATATATATATGCTTAAAATCACTAAATTAACAGATTATGCTACGATCATAATATCTGAGATGTGTGATGTAAAGAAAGAATTTATAAGTTCAAGCGTACTTAGCACTAAAACAGGTATATCTGAATCTACAGTTGTTAAGATTTTAAAATTGATGACAAAAAAGGGGCTGTTGCTTTCTCACCGTGGAAATGCTGGGGGATATAAGTTAGAAAAAAAATTAAACGAAATAAGTGTATTGGATGTTTTTTCAGCCATTGAAGGGGATCTTGCATTGACTTCATGTAATTTGTCATCAAAAAATTTATGTGAATATAGTGATAAATGTAAAGTGAAAAATGGATGGAACAAATTAAATAATCTATTAATCAATACATTAAAGAATATAAGTGTTGAAGATATTATAGATGATTCAGTCGGTTTTGAATTAAAAAAGAATTTAATGTAGTTAATTATGGGATCAAACAATACAAAGCATGAAGAATTAATGAATGAGGATTACAAATACGGATTTGTAACTAATGTAGAGTCTTCTAAATCAGAAAAAGGTCTTAACAAAGATATTATAAAATTCATATCTTCTAAAAAGAATGAACCTGATTGGATGTTAGAAAAAAGATTTGTTGCGTATGAAGGTTGGCTCAATATGGAGGAACCAAAATGGAGTGGAGTGCAATATCCAAAAATAGATTTTCAAGATATATACTTTTATTCGGAACCAAAGAAAAAATTAGATAGTTTAGACGAAGTTGATCCAGAAATTCTTGAAACTTATAAAAAACTAGGCATACCTCTTCATGAGCAAAAAGCGTTAGCTGGTGTTGCTGTTGATGCAGTTTTCGATAGTGTTTCAGTTGCAACAACTTATAAAGATGAACTAAAGGCACAAGGTATTATATTTTGTTCAATTTCAGAAGCAATCAAAGAACATCCAGAATTGATTAAAAAATATTTTGGTTCTGTAGTTCCGCATTCAGATAATTATTTTACAGCATTAAATGCCGCAGTATTTAGTGACGGGACTTTTGTATACATACCAAAAAATACAAAATGTCCTATGGAATTATCAACATATTTCCGTATTAATGAGTCTAAAACTGGTCAGTTTGAAAGAACCTTGATTATTGCGGATGAAGGAAGTGAGGTTAGTTACCTTGAAGGATGTACAGCTCCTATGAGGGATGAAAACCAATTGCATGCAGCTGTAGTAGAGTTGATTGCTCTTAAAGATGCAACGATAAAATATTCAACAGTTCAGAACTGGTATCCAGGAAATAAAGAGGGGAAGGGTGGTATATATAATTTTGTTACTAAGCGTGGATTATGCAAAGGAAATAACTCAAAAATATCATGGATACAATTAGAGACAGGATCATCAATAACTTGGAAGTACCCAAGTTGCATTTTAAAAGGAGACAATTCTGTTGGTGAATTTTATTCTGTAGCATTAACAAATAATTATCAGCAAGCGGATACTGGGACTAAGATGATACATATAGGGAAAAATACTAGTAGTGTAATTATTTCAAAAGGTATATCCGCTGGAAAATCAAGAAATATTTACAGAGGACGTGTATATGCAATGAAAAATGCAGATGGAGCAAAAAATTTCACTCAATGTGATTCATTGTTGATTGGTGATAAATGTTCTGCAGCAACTATTCCATATATAGAATCAAAAAATCACACTTCAGAAATTGAGCATGAAGCAACCACTTCAAAGATTGGGGAAGAGCAGTTAAACTATTGTTTGCAACGAGGAATATCAAAAGAAGATGCGATATCGTTAATAGTGAATGGTTTTTGCAAAAAAGTTTTAAATGAATTACCTATGGAGTTTGCTGTAGAAGCAAGGGCATTGTTAAATGTTAGTTTAGAAGGCGCAGTTGGATAAAATTATAAATAAATTAAAAATATGTTATTAGATATATCGAAATTAAAAGCCTCTATTAAGGATAAAGTAGTAATAGATGATCTGAATCTAAAGGTAAAAAAGGGGGAGATGCATATAATTATGGGTCATAATGGTGCAGGGAAAAGTTCTTTTGCTAATGTTATTGCTGGTAAAGGTGATTATAAAATATTAGAAGGAGAAATATTGTATAATGGTAAAAAAATAAATGACCTAGAGGTCGATGAGCGTGCAAATCTAGGGATATTTTTATCATTCCAAAATCCAATAGAGATACCGGGTGTAAGTTGGAAGAGTTTTTTAAAGGCAGCTATATCATCAAAAAACAAGGCCAAAGGTGATGATAAGGATATAGATGCGGTAAAATTTTTAAAAACTCTTAAGGAGAAAGCTAAATTATTAAATATTGATGAAAAGCTTTTGAATCGTTCAGTTAATCAGGGGTTTTCTGGTGGTGAAAAAAAGAAATTTGAAATTTTACAAATGATGCTTTTAGATCCGGAGCTAATAATATTAGATGAAGTAGATTCAGGTCTAGACATAGATGCTATGAAGCTTGTATCAAGCTGTATATCGTCTTATAGAAACAAAGAAAACGGATTTATTTTGATAACTCATTATACTAAAATGCTGCAATATTTGTCTCCAGATTATGTTCATATTTTATGTAATGGAAAAATAGTGAAGTCAGGTGATATAAATTTAGCTCATCAGATAGAGTTAGAAGGATATGATAAATTATTAGATTAAAATAATGGTTAAAAAAACATATAATTTAGATGAATTAAAAAGCGCATCTAATGATTTATTAAAAAATAAAAAAATTCCAACAATTAGAGATGAGAAATGGAGATATTCTGATTTAGATATTCTGCAATCTGCTGAGAGCAATAAATCTTTGGATGCAAAATCTGTTGTGGAGCTTGATCATGCAAAATATAGCATCGTAATATGTGATGGGAAGGTTGATGATGAAGCCTCTACGTTACCAAAAGAATATTTGGATTATACAGAACAATCTGAATATAACTTTGATTTTGGAGATGGCAAATTTGATAGTCAATATCAAGTGCTGCAAAATTATTCAGACTTAAAAAATGTAATCCAGTTTGATTTTCAGAAATCGCCTAACAAACCCGTTGAAGTTATATACAGCTCAACTAAAGCGCATAATTTATTTGTGTTGTTTTCCATAAGGTCGGGGTTAAAGTTGTCTCTTCATGAAACATTTGCATCAACAAACAATACATATTTTAATCATGTCACAAAAATAAATTTATGTGAGGATACGAGTTTAAAACATTTTAAATCACATGATTTTATTGATGAAACTAAATTTTTGTATTCATTACAATTAGAGACTTCAAATAATGCTATTTATAATAATTTTTTTGTAAATTACGGGATAAAATCATATAGACAATATGTGAATTGTTTGATGTATGGTGCTAATTCTATAGCACATTTTTATGGAGTAAGTATAGGTAAAGAAAGTGAAATATATGATGTAATTTTTGATATTAAACATATAGATTCACACTCAAGTAGTTTGCAATATTATAATCATGTATTTGATGATTCTTCTAAAGGCTCGTTTTACTCTAAAATTTATATTCCAAATCAATTACACAATATAAATACCCAACAATTCAATCAAAATTTACTTTTGTCTAAAGATGCACAAGCTTTTTCAAGACCAGAATTAGATATATACTCTGAAGATGTAAAATGCTCACATGGCTCAACAATAGGGTATATTAATGAAGATGAGATTTACTATATGAAATCAAGGGGGTTGGATGAAAATGTTGGAAAAAATTTATTGATACGTGGATTTTTAAAAAAAGTATTTGATCAAGATGAATTGGATGATGAAGAAAAACATTTGATTCAAAGCAATATAGTAAAAATTTTATGAATAATATCAAAGAAGATTTTTCTATATTCAAAAACAACAATGATTTTGCATTTTTTGATACTGCTGCAAGTGCGCAAAAACCAACTGTTGTTATTGAAAAACTTAAAGAGATATATTCTTATCAATACGCAAATATTCACAGAGGGATTTATGATTTAAGTGCTAAGTTGACAGATGAATTTGAGTTTACTAGGAAGATTGTAGCAAAATTTATAAATGCTGAATCAGAAAAAAATATAATTTTCACTAAAAATGCAACAGAGGGGATAAATTTAGTAGCACAATCATATGTTAAAAAGTTTTTAAATGCAGGTGATGAGATATTAATTTCCTCCTTAGAGCATCATTCAAATATAGTCCCATGGCAACAAGTTGCTAAGGAAAATGGATATGTAATTAAAGTTATTCCTTTAAATAAAAATCATCAATTAGATTATGATAAATTTGAAAAATTAATATCAGATAAAACAAAATTTATAGCTATAACACATAAATCGAATGTTACAGGTGAAAGAATTGATATACATCGTATAAAGAAAGCAGCAAAAAAATATGGAGCTAAGATTTTGCTAGATGGTTGTCAATCAATACCACATATGAAAATAGATGTGAGGGATTTAGATTGTGATTTCTTTGTTTTTTCTTCACATAAATTATATGGTCCTACAGGGGTTGGTGTATTATATGGGAAATATGAGTTATTAGAAAAAATGGATGTTTATCAAGTTGGTGGATCTATGATAGAAAGTGTAAATTTTGATAATACTACATTTTTGAAACCACCACATAAATTTGAAGCTGGGACTCCTGCTATTGTAGAAGTTATAGGGTTTGGTGAAGCTTTGAAATATTTGAATAAACTAGATCTTACAAAGATATGGAATAATGAAGTTGAGATATCTAGATATATTATAGACGGAATTAAAAAATTAAAAAATTTTCAGCTGCTGTATGATTTTAATGATACTGTCATTATCCCAATATTGCATAAAAGCGCACATCATTCAGACATTGGGGCAATATTAAACAAATCTAATGTTGCGATTCGCACAGGGCATCTTTGCGCTCAACCACTAATGAAACTTCTAAATATTACAGGTGTGGCAAGGATATCTATCGGTATATATAACGATATGGAAGATGCGGATAAGCTAATAAATGCTTTAAAGAAAATTGATAAATTATTTGGTTAATATATTATATGGAACTCAAAGATTTTATTAAAAAAGAAGAGGGGAATGCTGTTTTTTCAGAATTTTCTAAAGAACAAATAGCTGAGATACAAGAAATTAAATCAATCAAAGAAAAGGTGATTTGTATATTGAAAAATATATATGATCCAGAAATATCATTGAATATATGGGATTTAGGATTGATATATGATGTTTTATTTGACGAAGAGAGTGAGGTAGTAAATATCAAAATGACATTAACATCACCAACATGTCCTGTTGCCGACTTAATACCAAAAGAGGTAGGAAATAAAATACGTGCTTTTACAAATCTTAATGAAGTGAATGTGAAATTGGTATGGGAACCAAAATGGGATAAATCCATGATGAGTGAAGAGGGTAGGTTTATTTTAGATTTATAGGAGAATAATGCTTATAAATTATTAAATATGTGTTTTTATGGATTTAGTGATGCTAATAATAGAGTGTAAACCCCGTAGAATGCATGATAATCTTCACAACAAATGGTATTTCAATAAATATCTAATTACATTTCTGTTTTAGTTTAAGAAGCCCATAAAATTCAAAAAATTTAAGTATAAAAATGGGGGGATTTATAGACTATTTATTATCGATAAATTGATATTTTTTTTATGGTATATATTAGCTAAATTTCTGTAATAATTTTGTAATCACGCCCAAAATATTTGAAAACAGATGTCACTTTAGTATGTTTCTTATGAACTTGTGATTGTCGTTCAGCCACTTATTTAGATAGTTATTTTTTTGATCTTCTTTAAATTCATTATATTTTCTTAATTTTTGATATTGTATCAAAATTTTTATGCTAATTTTATAAAATAATTCTTGTATTTTATAAAATTATTACTAAGGTGATTTATAGATAAAATCAAATAATTGTTCAAATGGAAAATTTTCATAAGAAAAAAGTATTGTTAGCAGACGATAATCGTTACATGTTAGATGTACTATCTGCGATGTTGGAATAAGCTGATTTTGAAGTTATAACTGCCAATAATGGTAAAGAGGCAGTAGATATAATGAAAAGTAAAGCTGGATTGAGCTTTGATATTATAGTAACAGATTATCAGATGCCTGTACTTACTGGTCTGGACTTAGCAGAAAAAGTGAGGACATATTATAAATATAATCATATACCGATTGTGTTAGTTACCCAAGCAAGCTATATAACTTTTGGATTTGATGTAAGATATAAGGTATTTGATAAAATCCTTCATAAACCTATCACAAAAGATTTTATAACAGAAATTGAAAATGTACTTTTAGAAAAGAACAAAAATAAATAGTACAAATTTTTTATAATTTTTATAATAGGTATTTATGCAAAGATATTTGAATGATCTTACTATTCTTGATATTGTTATTGTTGTATCACATTTACTAATCTGTATAGGGATAGGTTTTTATCATCTAAAGAGTATTAAGACGGATAAAGACTTCTGTACAATGGATATAGGGAAACATTTCCCATTAATTTTGATATGTACACTTTTTGCAACAGCAATAGGTGGTGGTACTATCATTGTTTATATTGATGAAATTTGTAAAAACCCTGTAGTTTTGTTTTTTATAATCGCACAGCCTTTTTATTGGCTTATCACAAGCAAGGTAGTAACACAGGGCAATTGCATGAAATTTTCAGAGTGCCAAAATAGGCTAAATATGGTAAACAATAAAGAACAAATGAACAAAGAAAAAATAGATGAAGCTCTTAGAAGCGATAGAAAAAATAGCAG
>JBKEHD010000016.1:0-27233 GCA_046710445.1 Candidatus Midichloriaceae bacterium | reverse complement strand
TAATCCATCAGCTATTGCTTTTGCTCCTTCTGCTCCTATTTGATTAGCCCGAAGATCAATCGTATGAGAGACTTTGCTTTCTTTTAATCCATCAGCTATTGCTTTTGCTCCTTCTGCTCCTATTTGATTAGCCCGAAGATTAAGCGTATGAGAGACTTTGCTTCCTTTTAATCCATCAGCTATTGCTTTTGCTCCTTCTGCTCCTATTTGATTATAATAAAGAATAATCGTATGAGAGACTTTGCTTTCTTTTAATCCATTAGCTATTGCTTTTGCTTCTTCATTTTTTATATCATTATCACCAAGACCAATCGTATGAGAGACTTTGCTTTCTTTTAATCCATCAGCTATTGCTTTTGCTCCTTCTGCTCCTATTGCATTAATCCCAAGATCAATCGTATGAGAGACTTTGCTTTCTTTTAATCCATCAGCTATTGCTTTTGCTCCTTCTGCTCCTATTTCATTATTCCCAAGATCAATCGTATGAGAGACTTTGCTTTCTTTTAATCCATCAGCTATTGCCTTTGCTCCTTCTGCCCCTATTTTATCATGAGAAAGATCAATCGTATGAGAGACTTTGCTTTCTTTTAATCCATCAGCTATTGCCTTTGCTCCTTCTGCCCCTATTTTATCATGAGAAAGATCAATCGTATGAGAGGCTTTGCTTTCTTTTAGTATATTAATAGCTTCTTTTAAATTCATCATTTGTATTACCTTCATTTATGTTAATCAAATTTTCATCTAAAGATAAAAAGATTTCTCTTTAAGTTATGATTGGACTATACACAAGAAATGTTAAGAAAGTATTAAAGTTACGTTAAGATTGCGTTAAGATTTTTAAATTTCGCCTTTTTTATTGTTCTTATTGGTTATTTCGTCTCCGAAATTCCTGTATAGTACTAAGTATATATACCAATCTAAATCTCTTAACTCTCAATATACAAATGTAATAGAGCCACATTACGTTTGTTCTATATAAAATCTCTGTTTTTTCTCCACTTTAAATATTTCTTCTTCATAAAATCTTTCTTAATTTTTGATAACTTATCCAAAAATACTATCCCATTTGTATGATCTATTTCGTGCTGTAAACAGGAAGAAAGTATCGTGTCTGATAATTCAACAATCTTTTCTTCCTCTTTTAAATTCATATATTTTATTTTAACTCTATTCGCTCTTTCAACTTCAGGATATATATTACCAAATGAAAGACACCCCTCTTTATAAGTTTTGGTTTCACGTGAAACATCAATAATTTCAGGATTAATCAAAATAGTTGGCCCCTTTAAACCAGTTTGTTGAAAAACATCTTCTTGTTCCATAAAATCAACCGCAATTATTTTCTTCAGCACGCCTACTTGTACAGCAGCAAGACCTAATCCATTATAATGGACCATTGTTGAAATTAATTTTTCAGAGAAATGCACTATTTCCTGATCAATATTCTTCACTATTTCAGAACTTTTATGTAAAATAGGATCGGGTTCAAGTATTAATTTAAAAATTTTATCTTTACTCATTTGTTTTTATAAATATCATTTAGTTATAAATTTTACACTGGAGTCTAAATGTTTAATATCATATTAATGTTTTTAAGACCAAGAAATGCCATCATATTAATGATACTATATTATTTTCTTACTATTTCAAGCCATGGTAAATTTACGTTAAAAATTCCTGATTTGAGCAATATAAATATTTCAAATACGATATCTGGCTTAAAAGGAACAAAAGATCAATTATTAAAATTGCTTGGAAATAGTGATGATACAAGTTCTCAATCTACAAAAGAGAATACAAGCTCTCAATCCACAAAAGAAAACGGTAATTCTCAATCTATAAAAGAAATACAAAAAAATATTGAAGCATTATTACAAAATAAAGAAAAATAGCAGGGTTATTTGAATTATAGAGCTATTGTTGATGATCTTATTTTTTAGATAGTCGGCTATTGCTCTCTATAACTTTCTCCCAAATATCTCCATTTTTGAGTAATTTATCTTTATTATATAATAATTCTGCATGAGTCTCTGTAGCATATTCAAAATTCGGCCCCTCAACTATTGCATCAACTGGGCAAGCCTCTTGACAAAAACCACAATAGATACATTTTGTCATATCTATATCATATTTTGTCGTTTTACGACTTCCATCAGGTTTGGCAGAACCTTCTATTGTAATTGCTTGTGCGGGACATATAGCTTCACATAATTTACAAGAAATACATCTTTCTTCTCCATTTTCATACCTTCGCAAAGCATGCTCTCCCCTAAATCTAGGACTTAAAAAACCCTTTTCAAAAGGATAATTCAAAGTCACCTTTCTTTTAAAGAGATAAGTGAGAGTTAAAAACATTCCTTTTAAAATATCTAATAAAAAGAAATATTTCAAACGTTGTAAAAAAGAAGATTTCATAATTTTATTTAATAAAAATACTCTGACATTATAACAATTATAATTATACCATATATAAATATTTACAATCTATTTAATTACCGCGACTCTCTCTATATTGTATATATCTTTGTATAGATCGACTTTAAAATTATTTTGCTCAAATAATTTTTTAATGTAAATAGATTGGTTATATCCTATTTCAAACACTATAATTGATGTTTTTTTAGAAATTTTTTTGATGTTATTAAGTAAAAATTGATAATGCGACAGTCCGTCTTTGCTGTCTGTCAAAGCAATTCTTGGCTCAAAATCCTTCACTCCTCTATCTAAAGTTCTCCATTCATAATCAGAGATATAAGGTGGGTTACATGTAATAATATCAAATGTATCGCCTCTTTTTATACCATCTATCCAATTAGAGCGAATAAATTTCACCCGCTCTTCCATTCCAAATAATCTACCGTTTCTCTTTGCAACCTGCAAAGCTAGTTCTGAAATATCTACCCCTATTCCTTCTGAGAACTTTAATTCACTTAGTAATGATAAAATAATACATCCGCTTCCTGTTCCTAAATCCAATAATTTCAATTTCTCACGCTTTTTGTCTTTTAATTCTTTTAAAATTACATCAATTATTAATTCACTTTCTGGCCTAGGAATTAATACATCAGAATTTACAAAATACCTTTGTTTCCAAAAATTTTTATATTTTATAATATACGCTATTGGCTCCCCACTTAATCGCCTTTCAACTAATTTCTTTAGATCATTAGAAATTTTTATATCTGCATCATCTTGAAATTTTAATATTACATTTTGAGGGTTATCTAATTGCAATAAATGCGCTATTAAAATTTTTGCATCCAAATCATAAGAATCTATATCAGATTGCTTAAATAAATTTTTTATTTCTTGATAAAGATCTATGATTTTAGTCATTCAGTATATATTTTCGTCTTGAATTTTGGACAATGATCTAAATTCTCTATATTAAGATCATCAAATACACTTATCCCATCATTACCAATAATCTTGTTTGATTTGAATATAGCAATCTCATCTACTAAATTACGTTTAACAAAGGATGTGTTAATTGTATTGCCACCCTCTATTAATACAGTATTTACACCCATATCAGCTATTTTATCTAGCACTTCATTTAAACATAAACCATCATTATCTCGGTTAACTTTTATTATTTCTATATTAGAAATATTACGCGAAGATATCTCTTTATTTGTAAAAATTATTGTCCTAAATTGCTTAGATGTTTTCAAAATTTGAGAATTTTCAGATATTCTTAAATCACTATCTAAAATAATACGTATTGGGGTGTGTGAAATAGAGGTTGTTCTACAAGTTAGTAATGGGTCATCCGCTTCTACAGTTCCTATTCCTGTTAAAATAGCATCACTTTGCCCCCTTAGCTTGTGAGCCATTGATCTTTGCTCTTCATTTGTAATCCATTTGCTTTTTTTATTATGGAGCGCTATTTTTCCATCTAAACTAGTTGCTAATTTTAAAGTAACATATGGTTTATTCTCTAAGATTCTTTTTTTAAAACCTTTTATAAGCTCTTCACATTTGTTTTTTAATATTTCTAATCTTACTTCTATACCGCTATTTCTTAATAATTCTATACTATTACCATTAATCAGAGGATTTGGATCTTTCACACCGATCACAACCTCCTTTATTCCCGCTTTAATAATTCTTTCTACACAAGAAATTTTCTTTTTTCCTGTTATACAACAAGGTTCAAGGGTGACATAAAGAGTGACATCATCTAAATTTCCCTTTGTATTTGATATGGCTAATTCTTCTGCATGAGGTCTGCCACCTTTCTGGGTAGCCGATATGTTTATGATTTTTTCTTGCAAAACTAACACACATCCGACAGCAGGATTTGGGTAAGTGGATCCTAATGCATCATTTGCTGCATTTACAGCTTTTTGCATATAATATCTATCAATTAGATATTCCATTTATTTTTTAGAATAATAGATTTTCTCGTTGAATGTGCCTTCCATTTTATCAACTATAACAGTCACAGTACAATCCCCAGTGATATTGATCATAGTTCTAATCATTTCTAGCAATCTATCAACACCTAAAATCAGACCTATACCCTCTAATGGCAACCCAACCGAAGACAGTACCATACCCATCATTACCATAGAACCTCCTGGAAATCCAGCAGCCCCTATTGATCCAATTGTTGAAGTTAATATCAAAACAATATAGTTATGAAATGTAAGTTCTATGCCAAAAATTTGTGCAAAAAAAACTGAACATATCCCTAAATATATTGCTGTAGCATCCATATTTATAGCAGCTCCTAATGGCAATATAAATGATGCAGACTCTCTAGATACACCAACTTTATTTCTAATTTCATCAATGGCTGTTACCAAAGTCGCCTTGCTGCTTGATGTTGCAAGAGCAAGAGCTTGAGTAGTAATCATTTTTCTATAAAAAGGAAGCGGATTAATTCTAGCAAATATTAATAACATAACTCCAAAAAGAAGATATTGCACCAATAGAGCTCCCAATACCACCAATATGAATTTTCCTAAATGAAACATAACATCAATACCATACTGAGCCACAACCCATGACATGATAGCAAATACACCATATGGAGTTAATTGAATCACCAATTGAATCATCTTAAACACTAAATGCGTACATGATGATATAAGATTTTTTACTTCTCGTCCCTTGTCACCAATCAAAATCAATGCAAATCCTGTAAAGAATGAAAACACTACTATTTGCAAAGTCCTACCCTCTGTCATAGCTTTAAATGGATTTGAAGGAATAATATCAATCAGCAATTCTTGCAAAGAAGTTTTTTGCGGAATTATTGCTGTAGTATCCAAAGCAATATTTAACCCCTCTCCTGGAGAAAAAATATTAGCAAATATAATTCCAATTGTTACCGCAAACATGGTAGTAAATACATATAACATAAATGCTCTAGAACCTAATCTACCAAAAGTACCTGCATCGCTAATATTTGTTACACCATTTAACACAGAAAAAAGTATAAGTGGAACCACTACCATTTTTATCATGTTCATGAAAATGGTACCAACAGGCTCAAGATAAGCAGCATATTCTTTGAAAAATGTTCCAAATAATATACCCAATATCATTCCTATAATAACCTTTTGCCAAAGTTTTAGCTTCATAATATTTACTAGTTTTGAAGGTTATAAAATAACTTGTTTTCGCACATTGTATCACAAAAGCATGTTTTTTGCACGGAATTTTTCCTAATTACACATTTATACCATTATACAAATAACAAATATGCACCATTTATTTTAACTTGATGGTGGAGGGAGCAGGATTCGAACCTGCGTACGCTAACGCGGGCAGATTTACAGTCTGCTGCCTTTGTCCACTCGGCCATCCCTCCATAGAAAGATCATCGCGATTCAAACATAATTTATCAAAAATTACAAGATTAATAATAAAAAAATATCATATTATTTTTTATTTTTGTTGAATACTCTGAATATCCTTGAAAAAATAATGGTAAAACCTCCATTTGCCGTCACATTTGTTGCGGTACCAAACGGATCAAATAGCAAATATACGACGGTTATTACCCCTATCATTTCCGGAGAAAACGCCAAATACTTTTCAAGTAATGGTGTGACAATAATAAGAACTCCGCCAGGTACAGCGGCAACCGCAAATTTTGAAGCAGCATAAAAAAAAGCAAAAATTGCAAAACTATAAAAACTAGGCATTGGCATATTAAAAGTTTTTATTGTCGCTAATAATAATATTGTAACCCCTATAGCACTACCAAGTGTATGTATGTTGATAACTGATGGTACAATAATCTTATAATCATCTGACTTATTTTTAAATATTTTTTCCATAGAAAGAAGCAAAACACTCATCGAAGCAGCACTAGATATCGTACTAAATCCTGTAATAGTGGCTGGCATAACTGTCTTTAGATAATTCAAAAACTTTCTGAAAGAAAATTTTGCAGCTACGTAATACAAAAAAAGTATATAAGAAATTTGGGTGAATACAATGACCAGCAACACTTTTCCATAAGAAGTTATAGCATATTCCAACACATCTTCTTGCTGCAATTTCATAATAAATCCTAAAACAAACAAAGGCAAAATAGGAATAAAAATTTTCTTCAAAAAAATTGTAGAAAAATCACTTAATTTATTTGCTATATTATCAACCTTTGAATTACGTTTTATCGAAAACACTATCCCCAAAATAAACCCAAACACCAAAGCATACTCATTTGATATCAGTATAGGTATTGGTAAATCCCACATAGGATGCAGGGCTTCAATATGTTTTGCGGAAGATGTATCGGTAATCAAAAAATCTAGAAAGAAATTTCCCGTAAAATATCCTAAATATATAGCGATACTATTGGATATGAATACACAAAGAAAAAGCAAAACAACAAATTTTATTACATTACCCTCTAATCTAAGCAAACTACTCGATATAAATGAAAAAATGATAAAAGGAAGTACAAAGAGTAAAATTTTCTTTAAAGTTACACTCGTAGCAAAGAAAAACGACTTCACTTCATATGAAATAATAGATCCAAAGAAGTACACAAATAATAAAAGTAAAAATAATACTAGAGGTAATTTATATTTTTTCATATAGTGTCATTAATAATTGCTACTCATATTTCATAAATTTAATATTATTTGAAAAGCCATGAAGATCAAGCTAAATAAAAAAACAATCAATCATGATGCAAAATCTATAATAGGTTTTGATTTATTGAGTGAACTTGATAAAAGCTTACATAAACAATGTATAGCCATTAAGATTAACGGTGTTGTTCAAGATCTATCTACTACAATAGACCAAGATTCAGAAGTAGAGTTTATTTTATCCTCTAGTACTGATGGTACTGAGATTATCAGACATGATGCAGCTCATATCTTAGCTCAAGCCGTAAAAAAATTATATCCACATGCACAAGTCACCATTGGCCCTACTATAGAAAATGGATTTTATTATGACTTTGCTGATATAGAACCATTAAACGAGGAAATCTTGCAAAAAATTGAAGAAAAAATGCAAGAGATAATAGATCAGGACTTACCTATAACAAGAGAGGTTATAAGCAAAAATTCAGCTATAGAATATTTTGATGGTATAGGAGAAAAATATAAAGTTGAGATAATAAAGGATTTAGCACCAAACCAAGATATTTCAATTTATAAGCAAGGTGATTTTGCTGATTTATGCAGAGGGCCGCATGGACCAAAAACAAGCTATGTAAAAGCATTTAAATTACTAAAAGTTTCTGGAGCCTATTGGAGGGGTGACAGCAAAAATAAAATGTTACAGAGAATTTATGGCACAGCTTGGCATGATAAAAAGCAGTTAAAAACCTATCTTAATATGCTTGAAGAAGCTAAAAAACGAGATCATAGAAAAATTGGCAAACAATCAGAATTATTTCACTTTCAAGAAGAAGCACAAGGTTGCGTTTTTTGGCATCCAAAGGGTTGGAATTTATTTCAACGACTGGTTAATTATATTAGAGAAAAACAAGAAGAAAATGGTTATTTAGAAGTAAATACACCAGAAATCATGAACCAAAAATTATGGGAAGCTTCTGGTCATTGGGAAAAATTCATGGAAAACATGTTTACAGCCAAAACAATTGATGAAGATAAATTATACGCAGTAAGGCCTATGAATTGCCCTGGTGGGGTTCAGATTTATAATCAAGGGATAAAAAGTTATAAAGATCTGCCAATTCGCCTAGCTGAATTTGGTAAAGTATTCAGATATGAACCATCAGGAGCTTTGCATGGATTGATGAGAGCCAGAGGCTTTACACAAGATGATGCTCATATATTTTGTACATCTGAACAATTAACGCAAGAATGCATAGATGTATGCGAATTGATTATAGCTATATACAAAGACTTTGGCTTCGATGACGTTAGAGTAAAATTTTCTGATAGACCTGAAAAAAGAATCGGAGCAGATGACGTATGGGATATGGCAGAGAAAGCACTTTTATTTGCTTTAAATAAACAAAAATTAAAATATAGCATAAACAAAGGAGAAGGTGCTTTTTATGGTCCGAAATTAGAATTTGTATTAAGGGATGCTATAGGACGAGATTGGCAATTAGGTACTTTGCAAGTAGATTTTAATTTGCCTAAGAGACTAGGCGCCACTTTTATAGAGAAAGATGGCTCAAAACATATACCAGTCATGTTACATAGAGCATTATTTGGATCAATAGAACGCTTCTTAGGAATATTAATAGAACATTATTCAGGAAATTTACCATTATGGCTAGCACCTACCCAAGTAGTTGTAGCAACAATTAAGGATAGTGTTGATGATTATGCCCTTGATATTGTTAATAATTTAAAAAAATCAGGCATTAGAGCAATAATAGACTTGGAAAATGAACAAATATCGTATAAAATAAGAAAGTACTCTTTAGAAAAAATACCATTAATAGTGGTTTTAGGAGACAAAGAAAAAGAGAAAAAATTAGTATCTATAAGGATATTAGGTAATAAACAACAAGAAACACTTGAGTTTAATGATTTTATTGATAAGTTATTAGATTGTATAAATAAAAAAAGGAGTGCGCTATAACAAAGAAAGGGTTAAACACTAGAATAAATAGTGCAATTAAGGCTCCTAAAATACGTCTTTTAAATTCAGATGGCTCTCTCGTTGGAATAACAACAATAGAGCAAGGGATGTCTTTAGCAAGAGAACAAGAGGTGGATTTAGTTGAGATTTCTGCAAAAGCCTCACCTCCCGTCTGCAAGCTTTTGGATTTTGGAAAATATAAATATAATATATTAAAAAAAGCACAAGAAGCAAAAAAGAAGCAAAAGACAGTAGAAATAAAAGAAATTAAGATGAGGCCTAATATCGCCATAGGAGATTTTAATGTAAAACTCAATAATGCAAAAAGATTTATTTCTGATGGTAACAAAGCAAAAATTACTCTGTTCTTTAGGGGACGTGAGATTATGCATGAAAATATAGGAAGAGATCTACTCGAAAAATTTAAAAATGAAGCATTACCCTTTTCCAAATTGGAAAGCGACCTTAAAAAAGAGGGAAAAAGAGTTTATATTATAATAGCACCCAAGTAATTCAGCATTTTTATGATTAATTTTACCCCTAAACAGATAGTCAATGAACTCAATAGGTTTGTAATAGGACAAGAAAAAGCAAAAAAAGCAGTAGCTATTGCATTAAGAAACCGATGGAGAAGGAAAAATATAAAATCAGAAGAATTAAAAGAAGAGATAATACCGCATAATATATTAATGGTAGGTCCAACAGGCATTGGAAAAACAGAAATTGCCAGAAGACTAGCTAAGATGTCTAAATCACCTTTCATCAAAATTGAAGCAACAAAATTCACAGAAATTGGGTATGTTGGTCGTGATGTTGAATCTATTATCAGAGATTTATTAGATATTGCTTTAAAAATGATAAGAGAGGACTCCTACAAAAAGGTAGATAAAGACGCCTTACATAGGGCTAAAGCAAAAGTGGTTGAGTGCTTAGTTGGAAAAAGTGCTAGTGATGAGACGAAAAAAAATTACTGGGATAAATTGGAATCTGGTATATTAAATGAAAAAGAAGTAGAGATCTCTATATCGGAACCTAAAGAAAAACAAAATACAATACCTACATTTGACATTCCCGGCATGCCACCTGGGAATCAAATAGGCATGTTAAATATAGGGGACATCCTAAACAAAAACTTAGGAGGAAAAAAATCAAAATTAGTAACATTAAAAGTTGCTGATGCTATAAATCAACTAAGCAAGGAAGAGAAAGATAATTTAGTAGATGAAGAAGATATGGTAGCCCAAGCTATTAAAATTGTTGAAGAAGAGGGTATAGTTTTTTTAGATGAAATTGATAAAATATCTAGTGGCAATACAAAACAAAGAAATGAAGCAAACAGAGAGGGTGTTCAAAGAGATTTATTACCTCTAATTGAAGGTACAGTGGTTAATACAAAGTATGGCACTTTAAAAACCGATCATATACTATTTATTGCTTCTGGCGCATTCCACCTCTCTAGACCATCAGATTTACTGCCTGAATTACAAGGACGATTACCCATAAGAGTTCAGCTAGATGCTTTAAGCAAAACAGACTTATATAAAATTTTAGCAGAACCAGAAAATTCTTTGCCAAAACAATATAAAGAATTATTTAAAACTGAAAATGTTACATTAAAATTCACCACTTCAGGGTTAAAAGCAATAGCGGAACATGCTGCATACTTTAATGACGAAGTAGAAAATATTGGAGCAAGAAGACTTTATACTTTATGCGAAAAAGTATTAGAAAACATAAGTTTTAATGCAATTGAAGAAGCTGGAAAAACAATAAGTATAGATGCTAAATATGTAGAAAAATCTCTCAAATCTTTGAATCTCAACGAAGATTTATCAAAATTTATCCTATAAAAATAGAATGAATTTTGATCTTTTAAAAAGCAATTACGATATTCTAGTTCAAAAAGTTTTAGAGTATGAAAAAAAGTACAGCATAAAAAATGCGGTCGATCTCCTAATTGCCTCTAAAAATCTTAACAAACAACAAATCGAGTTTATAATCTCAAATACTACACATAAGCTTTTTGGAGAAAACAAAGTACAAGACGCTTATGAAAAATGGGAGGAGACTCTTTCCAAAGATGGTAATGAATTAAACCTTCATTTCATTGGAAAATTACAAAAAAACAAGGTCAAAAAGGCAGTTCAGCTATTTAATGTTATTGAAACAATAGACTCTGAAGAATTGGCCTGCAATTTACATGAAGAAGCTTTGAATCAAAAAAAGAATTTAAAAATATTTCTTCAGATCAATATAGGTTCAGAAGATCAAAAAAATGGCATTTTACCAGAAGAATTTGAAAAAATTTATAATAACATAAGAAAAAAAGATATAATTATTGATGGTATAATGTGCATACCACCTAAAAATGATGATACATTTTTTTATTTTGGGTTTATGAAAAAGATTGCAAGAGATTTTGGAATAAAAAATATTAGTATGGGTATGAGCAATGATTTTGAAACCGCTATAAAATTTGGAACTACACAAATAAGGATTGGTGATTTTATCACTTCAGCCCCATCTACCGAAATAATTTAAAAAAAGATAAGTTTGAAGCAAATTCTGTCAAAAATAGGTGATTACGAAAAAGGTGATTACGTCATTCATCAGATTAGTGGTGTCTCAATATTTCAAGGTTTCAACACAATATCCGTTGGAAAATATAGTAAAGAATTTATTGTATTAGAATACAGTAATTCTGATAAACTATATGTACCTGTAGAACAGTGTGATTTAATATCAAAATACACTTCTGGCAACGCCTCTGCTATTAGATTAGATAAACTAGGGGGAAATTCCTGGAAAATTAGAAAAAAAGCAGTTAGAAAAAAAATCAAACTAGCGGCAGAACAGCTAGTTAAAATTGCTGCCGAGAGGGAATTAAAAAAAGCTATTATCTTAGAAAAAGATGAAGAAAAATACAACGAATTTTGCGAAGAATTTCCTTATAAAGAAACCATAGATCAATTACAAGCAATAAAAGACACTACAGAAGATATTGGCAAAAAAAAACCTATGGATAGGCTAATATGTGGCGATGTAGGTTTTGGAAAAACAGAAATAGCACTAAGAACTGCATGCATTGCTGTTTTAGGAAAAACAAAAACCCAAGTAGCTATTGTTGTCCCATCTACACTGCTAGTTATACAACATGAAAAATTATTTGCAGATCGGTTTTTTGCATTTTTCACAAAAGTTGCCTCCATATCACGACTCAATTCAAAAGCAAAATCTGAAGAAATAAAAAAAGATTTAAAAGAAGGAAAAATAGATATCATCATAGGGACACATGCAATATTACAAAAAGATATCGAATTTAAAAAATTAGGATTATTAATCATAGATGAAGAACATCATTTTGGAGTTCTTCAAAAAGAAAAAATAAAAAAGATCAATCAAAATGTGCATATTTTATCTTTATCAGCAACACCAATACCAAGGACTTTGCATTTATCATTATCAGGTATCAAGGATTTAACCTTAATATCCACTCCACCAACAAAAAGAAAAGCAATTTTGACAACCATAGAATCATTTTCAAAATCATTGCTAAACACTGCCATCACCCAAGAATTATCTAGGGGCGGGAAAATCCTACTAGTAACTCCAAGAATTAAATACATAGCTGAATTAGAATATTGTCTAAAACAAATAGCTCCACAATTAAAATACACAATGTTGCACGGACAATTGACTCCTGAAACAATTAGAGAGCGAATGAACCTTTTTAATATTGGTGATATAGAGCTACTTATTTGCACTCAAATAGTTGAATCTGGTTTAGATATAGAAAATGTGAATACCATTATTATTGATAGAGCAAACATGTTTGGTTTAGCACAACTATATCAATTACGAGGAAGAGTAGGTAGAAGAGACAAACAAGCATACGCCTACATCACTCACAAGAAAGGAATAAAATTAACAAATGATGCACTAAAACGACTTGAAGTAATGAGAAGCTTAGAAGAGCTAGGAGATGGGTTCAAAGTAGCAAATGCAGATATGGATATACGAGGATACGGTAATTTACTGGGAGAAGAGCAAGCTGGACATATTAAAGATGTTGGAATAGAGCTTTATCAAAAAATGCTTGGACACGAAATAGATAAAATAAAAAATAATAACACCTTAAATTTCGAAAGTGACTTTATAGCAAATATAAATTTAGGATGCAGTGCGTTAATTCCAGAATCTTATATTAGTGATTTTAAAGATAGATTAAATTTATATAAAAAAATTTCCGATATTACTGAAGAACAAGAAATTAGTGAGTTTTATCTTTATCTAACAGAACATTTTGGAGAAGTACCAGAAGAGGTCAAAAATTTGGTATACCTCATTATAATTAAAAAATTAGCACAAAAATCTTTCGTTAAAACAATAGATTACAAAAATCACATTTGTTATTTTACTTTTCATGAAAATACTACAAATGACATAAACAAAGTAATTGAATTAATAAAAGATGAAAAAACCATGCTAAGCTTTGCAAGTGAAAATAAATTATTATTAAGAATAAAAAGTGATGATGATAAATTCACTAATATTATTGAAATACTTAAAAAAATCTGAATTACTATAAGAAAGGAGGAAAGCACGTCAATGCAGCGCGCCCCCCCTCTTTAATTTAAATCTTACATATCAATTTCGCTATCAGCTGTCTCATTATTGCATAAATTTTCCTGAAGACTGAATAAAGGTGTAGCTTCTATCATTTTCACCTCCATCTTATCCAAAACAGACAATTGCTGTACAAGTTGTTTTATAGCAAGAGACTCTTTAGCAATATCAACATTTGAAGCAGTTAAATAGCCAGCAACTACTTTACCTACTCCTTGATCACCAGACATATTATATTTAGCTTCTCCAGAATTTATTGTCTCCATAAAAACTGTACCACTTGCGCTTTGTAATGCTTCAGAATTCTTGAATGTAACAACTGGTATAGCAGCAATATATTTTTGCATACCATTGGTATAAACCCCAACTATATTACCATGATTATCTACAGTCGTGCTGAATAATGATGTTATAGTATTTCCATCATTATTAGAATGACCCATATTAATATCACCAAACATCTCCATTTTCTCCCAATTTATCTTCAAAGTAGTGGGAGATGCTGTAGTTATTCCTGAATCCCATGTAAATGTCAAAGAATCATGTATATTCCCTGGAGTATATCCATTAAATGTATCGACTTTCCCAGGAATACCAGACATCTTACCTTGAGAATCAAAACTCACAACACCTGCAGCTATAGGCTTTGCATCACCAACAACTTGTGTCTTGGTATAAATTTCCACAGTATATTTACTAACATCCGTCTTCTTAAATGCTGCAAATGCAATATGTTTCCCTCCAAAAGAGTCATATATAGGAAATGCCTCCACAAAATCTGCTTTATATTTCCCACCAGTCATGTTGTTTGCTGGATCTGCTGCATCATAAGGTGATTTAACGAAATTACTACCATCTAGAATATTACTATTTGCTGGATCTTTAACAACAGGAAGATTATTTCCTCCAAATTTCAGCCTTACATTGTTGTTGAGACTTCCATATAAAGTAAATTCTTGATTACCAGAAGCCTCGCTTATAAAAGAAAAATATGATCCTGCATTGCTCTGCAACTTTGCTTCAAAATCTTTTTGATCCGTATATCCTATAGCACCTAAAATAGCAGCGCCACCACTTTTCTGAAATATCAGAGTTTTACTAGTAACAGCAAAATCACCAATTTTTTGATAAAAAGTCATTGTAAAACTGTCCCCAGCAGTAACAGTGGGAGCAGTTATTTTTATTGTACCACCACCAACAGCTAATTGTTCTGCACTCAAAATCACCTTTGCATTAACTTTAGTAGTTTCCGTTCCTTTTATTAAATCACCCACAGATATTTGTATTCTTTCATAATGATATGAATCTTTTAATATAGATGTTTTTGCAATATTTTCCCCAAATTGATATTTCTCAGCTAATAAATAACAGTCATTTGAACCTTTTAAATAACCATCCGTATCTACATTAAAATTTCCTGCTGCAGCAAACCTATTTTCCCCATCACACTCAACGAAGAAAAGTCCTCTACCATCTATCGCATAATCAAATTCTTTTTCTGTTTTTAAAATCTCTGCTTGCGCAAAATCAATTCGATCTTTTATTATGTATTCAAAATTTCCATTTGATGTTTTTTGATTTTCAATATATGCGATATTTGCTTTAAACCCAGGTGTACCAGCATTTACTATGTTATTTTTATGATAATTAAACTTATTCATTAAAACTTTTTTATAGTCATAACTAAACCCTTTCGACATTCTTATGCTCCTTTATAAAATTAATTACTTTAGTATTGAGCAAATAGTGTACCAAATATATGTTGAGATTTTTATTTTATACTTATCTAAAGTTGCTACTCTTATAATAAAACTCACCTCTCACAGAGACAACCCAGGGTAGAGCCTTGTATTTTTGCAACACAAAAAACTATTTTTTATATATTTTAATTTTTGGATTATCTAAAGTTAATATTAATTTCTTATCCAAATACAAACCATTAGCGGTAATATCAATATTATTATATTTAAGACGTATATCTCTATTAGAAGAAATAGAATATTGATTGTAATTTATTAGCAAACCTTCTGTTTCCAATACAGCATTTTTATTGGTGTTGACAACTATCCCACCACTAAAAACCACATCCTTTTTTTTAACATCCATAACAGCCTTCTTTGCCTTATATTCAAATTCCATTTTTTTTGACAAAGATAAAGTCCCAAAAATCTTATCCATTATAATTTCTGATTCTGTCTTGACTCCAATATCAGCTTTTATAAATAATTGTTGCATTTCATTATTTTGAAAATAATATTTTGGATCATGTATGATACTCTCATATTGCATTTTTGTTGTTGAAGTTGCGTCAGTATTTTCTTCAACAATATCTTCACTATCAGCAACATTCATATAATAATTGAAAATTGTTAACATACTGAACATCATCAAAGTACAAATTAATGATAATTTGTATATTTTTTTTCTTCTCATTTTATATCACGCCTGCTTTAAGTAAGTCATGCATATGTATTATACCAATGGGCTTTTTATCCTTTACTATAAATAACTGCATAATTTTATGCTTATTCATCGTATAAAGAGCTTGTGCAGCAAAGTCATCCTTCGATATTGTGATGGGATTTGCATTCATCATTTCTTTTGCTGTTACTTCTTTTAAATTCATATTTATATGCCTTCTTAAATCTCCGTCAGTAATAATACCTATCAAATTTTCATCTTGATCTACTACACCAGTACAACCAAATCTCTTTTTTGTAATTTCAAGAATTATATTTGTACCTATTTCATCAATACTCACTGTAGGTATTTGGTCTTTTTTATGCAAAAGCTTTGATACTTTTAATAACTTAGCTCCTATTTTACCGCCCGGATGTAGTACTTTAAACTCCTCTTTACAAAATTTATTAATTTTATGCAAAACAATAGAAATAGCATCCCAATAAGATATCATCATTATCACGGATGTAGATGGAACGTCTATCTCAGAAGCTTCTTTTATATCAGGAATAACGATTGGTAAATCTGATATATTGCTTAAAACAGAGTTATGCTTTCTAGTAAATCCTATGATGAAAATATTAAATCTTTTACAATAATCTATTATTACATTTAGCTCTAATGTATCTCCGGAATTTGATAATAATATAACAATATCTTGTTTTGTTATCATCCCTAAATCTCCGTGTGCAGCTTCTGCAGGATGAATAAAAAGTGATGGTATCCCTGTAGAAGAAAGAGTGGAAGAAATTTTTCTTGCAACATAGCCACTTTTGCCTATTCCACTAAAGATCAATCTCCCTTTATTTGTTTGAATCTTTTTGATAACTTTTATAAAATTTTCATCAATTGATTCTCTCAATTCCTCAAGCCCTATAATTTCATCACTAATCACCTGTTTTGCAACATCGATTACATCTAGCATTTTATTCATATTTTAAATAGGTCTTTAGCAAAATTGTATTATAATGTATATACTCGTATAATGAAATAGATTTTAATTTGAACAAATGATGTTATATTTTAGAAAGTTTTTCTTTATTGTATTACTAAATATTTATTTTATTCCCAATACTCTTTCTAATGATAAAGAGCTAGTAACTACTGTAGAAAATTATTTAAATAGCTTTACTACTTTAAAAGCAAAATTTCAACAAACTGCTTCCAATGCTAATGACATTTATAAAGAAGGATATATCTATATATCAAAACCTGGAAAAATTCGTTTTGAATACTTAAATCCAAATAAATCATTTATTGTTTTAAATGGAAAAATAGTTATGTATTATGATGCTGATTTAGAGGAAACATCTTATATCAAAGAAAATAATTATTTTTTTCAATTACTTTCAAGAGAAAAATTAAGTATTAAAGATGATGTTGAAAAAATAGAACAAAAAGATGGTAAGATAAAATTAAAGATACTAAAAAAGCATAATAACATAACTACAAACGTAACATTAATTTTTTCTAAAGATATCATGAAATTAGAGAGTATATATTTTAAAAATGAAAACCAAGAAAGTTATAAAGTATATTTTGAAGACATAGAATATGATAATAAATTTGATAAAAAATTATTTTCAGTACAAACACCAGAATTTCACTCATCTCCATATTAAATATGACAATAAAAACAAGATTTGCTCCAAGCCCAACAGGAAATTTACATATAGGTGGTGTACGAACCGCTATTTTTAATTGGTTATTTGCAAAAAGCCAAGGTGGAAAATTCTACCTGCGAATAGAAGATACTGATCAAGAACGCTCAAATGATAAATTTGTCGATTCTATACTGGATGGATTAAATTGGTTGGGCATCAATAATGATGATGAAATAATATATCAATCTAAAAATATAACAAGACACCAAGATGTAGCAAAAGAGCTAATATCGTCTGACAAAGCATATTATTGTTACGCTACTTCATCGGAAATAGAGAGTTTTAAGCAAAACAATCCTGGGAAAAAATTTGTTAGTCCTTGGAGAGATAAAAAAAGCGATCCAGGAAAAGCTGTTGTGAGACTAAAAGTCTCAAATAATGGCATAACAAAAATCAAGGATATGGTTTTAGGAGATATAGAGGTTCAAAATGCTGAAATAGATGATATGGTGTTGCTTCGATCTGATGGAACTCCAACATATCTTTTATCCTGCGTAGTGGATGATTTTGATATGGATATAACGCATGTCATTAGAGGAAATGATCACTTAACAAATACTTTTAGGCAGATACAAATATTAAACGCATTAAATTGGAAAATTCCACATTATGCACATATACCACTTATCCATAATAATGATGGAGGAAAGTTATCAAAGCGTGATGGAGCTTTAGGAACAGATGAGTATAAAAAAAGCGGTTTTTTACCAGAGGCTTTATTCAATTGTTTATTAAAATTAGGTTGGAGCAAAGGAAATAACGAAATCATAAGTATCCAAGAAGCAATCAATATATTTGAATTAAAAGACGTAAATAAATCTCCAGCAAAATTTGATTTACAAAAATTAAGAAGCATAAATCAGCATTATATTCAAGAAACCTCCAATGAAATTGTTTTTGAGTATATCATGGATGCATTAGGAGAAAAAATCAGATCTACAAACAAAATTGATATAATAAAAAACGCAATTCCTTTGATCAAAACTAGAGTGAGCATTTTAGAGGAAGCACTTCCCCTTGCAGAAGTATTTATAGCACCATTGAGTCTTATGGATGATAAATCAGAAGAGGTGATGCAATATGAAAATTTCAAGGAGATTGTACAAGAATTATACAATATTTATTTAGATGTAAAATTATGGGATGTAGATACCTTAAAGCAACTAAGCAAAGATTTGGCTAAAAATAAAGAAATAAAATTCCCAAATGTTATGAAGACCTTGAGAACCGTGACATTAGGAACTTTCACCTCTCCACCCATATTTGAAACTATAGCAATTATTGGTAAAACTGAAGTGTTAGAAAGAATGAAAAGATTTATTTAATATCATTTTTTTGATTATTTTAGTATTGACTTTGCAATGCATAGATATAGAATCTTGTTTCATAAATGACTTAGGTTTAATGGGTATGAAAATAGCAATTATTGGCTATGGCAAAATGGGACAAGCTATCGAGCAGGAAATTAAAAACACTCCTTTTTCTATATCTAAAATTATTGATGATGAAAAATCATTGCGTGATGCTGAATTTTCTTCAGATGAAGTAGCAATAGAATTTACCGAACCACAAGCTCATTTGAACAATATAAAGATTCTTGCCTCAAAGAAAGTTGATATAGTTTCTGGCACCACAGGGTGTGAAGAACATATTGAGGAAATAAAAAAAATTGTGCTTGCAAATAATATAGGGTTTTTACGTGGAACTAATTTTGCATTAGGTGTCCATCTTTTTTGGAAAATCGTACAAAATTCTGCCCAATTGATTGATAAATTAGATGAATATGATGTTTTTGGTCATGAAATTCATCATAGCAAAAAAAAGGACTCTCCCTCTGGAACAGCTATTACTACTGCAGAAATACTGCTTAAAAATATACAAAGAAAAAACAATATTGTTACTGAAAAAATTAATAGAGAAATTTCAGATAATGAATTGCACTTTAGCTCTACTAGGGGAGGCAATGCATTTGGAATTCACGAAGTTTATTACGATAGTCCCTGCGATACAATAAAAATATCCCATACATCAAAAGGTAGATCTTCCTATTCTAAAGGGGCGATAAATTGTGCAAAATGGTTGCAGGATAAAAAAGGCTTTTTTACTGTAGATAATTATATAAAGGATAGGATAAATGAATAAATTTACCGGCTTATACACGGCTTTAATTACTCCGTTTAATGAGGATAAATCTATAGATTACAATTCATTAGAACAGCTTATACTTCACCAAATAGAAGGCGGAGTAGACGGTTTAGTGCTTTTAGGAACTACAGCAGAAAGTCCCACTATAGATGGGGAAGAGTTTAAATCTATAATTAAATTTGCTACTAATATTATAAAAGGAAGGATCAAAGTCATCGTTGGTACTGGAAGTAACGATACAAAACAGGCAATAAATAAAAGCATTATATCACAAGATTTAGGTGCTGATGCAATTTTAAGTGTGAATCCGTATTATAACAAACCTCCTCAAGCAGGGCTATACACCCATTTCAGCAGCATAGCAGATTCTATAAAAATACCAATGATTCTGTACAATATAAAAGGTAGAACAGCTGTTAATTTAGAGACAGAAACTGTAGTGAAATTATCAAAACATCAAAACATAGTTGGAGTTAAAGAAGCGAGTGGAGATATGCAACAAATTATGGATGTTATAGAATCTACAGATAGTGATTTCACCATTTTGTCAGGGGATGATTCATTAACTTTACCTATAATGGTTTCGGGTGGACATGGAGTGGTATCAGTAATATCAAACATCTTTCCTAGCGAAATGAAGAATATGGTTGATCAATGCTTAGCAGGGAATTTTGATGCTGCAAAAAACAGTCATTATAAAATTTATAATTTAATGAAAGCTTTGTTATCATCTAGTACAAACCCCATTCCAATAAAGACATTATTAGCTCATATTGGTAAAATAAAAGATGAGTTTAGATTACCATTATGCAAAATGGATAAACAAAATTCCGATTTACTAATCAAATCATATAAAAACTATATAAATGGCTGATTTTTATAAATATCATGGGTTAGGAAACGACTATATTGTAATAGACCCATCTTGCTCTAGAGTTAAAATGACTGAGCACAATATAAAATTAATCTGTGATAGAAATTTTGGCATAGGGTCTGATGGTATCCTCTATGGACCCATTCCAGATAAAGGCGGCATTTATTTTAAAATTTTCAATCCCGATGGCTCTGAAGCAGAAAAAAGTGGCAATGGATTAAGAATATTTGCCTTATATGTTATAGATAAATCCTATGTAAAAAGTGATGAATTCATTTTGCTAACTAAGGGTGGAAAAGTAGATGTGAAGTTACTTGATAGCATAAATAACACTATAAAATTAAATATAGGAAAATACTCATTCTTGAGTGCGGATATTCCAGCGAAAATTGAAAAAGAAGAAGCTTTAGGTATAAAGATTAATATATTGGGAAATATGGAAGAGATTAATTGTGTTAATCTCGGTAATCCCCATTGTGTTTTAATAAAGAACAAAGTTAATAAAGAGTTGGCCAAAAAGTTAGGTCCAAAATTAGAAAATCATGATATTTTTCCAAATAGAATAAATGTTCAATTTGTAGAAGTGCTTGATGAAAATAATATCAAAATAGAAATTTGGGAAAGAGGAGCTGGATACACCCTTGCTTCTGGCACCAGCAGCTCTGCAGCAGCTTGTGTTGCACATAAACTTGGATTAATTAAAAATAATGTTAGTGTACATATGCCTGGAGGTAACGTAGATGTGGATATACACAATGAAAATGTTTTTTTAACTGGAAATGTGTCTAGAGTCGCAGAAGGTGATTTTTCTAAAGATTTTAAAAATTTATTAAAAATATAATATATTATGGAAATTAGTTATTCAAAAATAATAAGCAATACCGGCAAATACGCTTTTGCTGAAATAGACAAAAAAGTCTCTGACCTTAAGTCTAAAGGAATACAAGTTATAGATTTTGGAGTTGGTGACCCAAAAAGCCCCACTCCTAATTTTGTAATAAATAATGTAGAAAAATACGCAAAGAAGAGAGCAACAGCAGGATATCCAAGTTATATAGGAGAAAAAAGTTATAGAGAATCATGTGCTAGTTATATAAAAAGAACTTATGCCGTTGATCTTGATCCTGAAACAGAAATATCTTCAACAATAGGGTCAAAAGAAGCCATATTTAATTTCCCAATTGGATTTATTAACCCTGGAGATTTAGTAATATGCCCTACACCTGGATATCCAGTATATAAAAGTGGAACATTGTTTAGAAATGGGGAAGTCTATACAACCCCTTTGCTTGAAAAAAATAATTTTTTGATAGATGTTTTATCTATCCCTGATGATATAGCGCGTAGAGCAAAGATAATATGGACAAATTATCCAAATTCTCCCACAGGTGCTGTTGCCACAAAAGAATGGTTGCAAACTTTGGTGTCTTGGGCAAATAAATTCAATGTTATAATAGCTGCTGATGAAGGATGTTATAATGATATATATTTCAAAGAAAAGCCTTTGAGTGTACTTGAGATACAAAAAGAAGGAGTGATAACTTTTTATTCATTATCTAAAAGAAGCAATATGACTGGATATAGAGTTGGGTTTGTTGCAGGAGATAAACGCATAATAGATGGGTTTAAAAGAGTAAAAACTAACATAGATTCTGGAACACCTACTTTTATACAAGATGTTGCACAACTTGCCTTAGCAGACGAACAAAGTGTTCAAATCATGAGAGACGAATATGAACAAAAACGTAAAATCATGATAGATGCACTTACTTCGATAGGTCTTGAAGAACCAAAAGGAGAAGCTACTTTTTATTTATGGCAAAAGGTTCCAAAAAATATGAATAGCCTGGAATTTGCTAATTTATTAGTAGAGCATGGAATTGTGGTTACTCCTGGTCAACTGATTTCTGAAGATGTAGATGGTATTAATCCTGGAGAAAATTTTGTAAGATTTGCTTTAGTACCAAACATAGATGAAATAAAGGAGGCGGGAAGCAGGATTAAACAAATTAATATTAATTAATTATATAAAAACTGAATCTAATTCTTGAAATTTATTAATTAATTACTATATAACGACTATACAAATTTAAAAAGAGGTGAACATGAATTTTCAACCGTTACACGATAGAATCTTAGTTGAAAGACTAGATCAAGAAAGCAAAACAAAAAGTGGAATAATTATACCTGATACTGCAAAAGAAAAACCAATGGAAGGAATGGTAATTGCTGTAGGTTCTGGCACCAAAGATACAGAAGGAAAAATTACTGCATTAGATGTAAAAGCAGGAGATAAAATTCTGTTTGCAAAATGGGGTGGCACAGAAGTGAAACTAAATAATAAAGAGTATCTGATAATGAAAGAATCAGATGTTTTAGGGATTGTACAATAATAAATTTTAATGAGGTTTAATAATAACTATGACAAAAATAATTACTATAGGTAGCAAATCTAGAGACGCTCTTTTAAAAGGTATAAAATTATGTGCTGACACAGTTGGTACAACTTTAGGACCAAGAGGAAGAAATGTAATAATTGAAAAATCTTTTGGAGCTCCAAAAATCACTAAAGACGGCGTTACTGTTGCAAAAGAAATAGATCTAGTAGATAAGATAGAAAATCTTGGTGTACAAGTTCTCAAAGAAGCTGCAAATAAGACTAACGATAGAGCTGGCGATGGAACTACTACCACTATTATATTGGGAGAAGCTATTGCACGTGAAGGAGTAAAAGCTGTTGCAGCTGGAATGAATCCTATGGATTTAAAAAGAGGTATAGAATCTGCTAAAAAAGTAATTTTAGATGAAATAAAAAAAGCATCAAAAAGCATTTCTTCTACCGATGAAATAGCACAAGTTGCTACAGTATCTGCCAATGGTGATTCTGAGATAGGCGAAAAAATAGCTAAAGCTTTTGAAAAAGTAGGAAAAAACGGTGTGATAACTGTTGAAGAAGCTAATAAAAGCGATGAGTTTGAAGTTGAAATAGTTGAAGGTATGAATTTCGATAGAGGGTATTTATCTCCTTATTTTGTTACTAATTCAGAAAAAATGACTGCTGAATTTGAAAACGCTTATATTTTAGTATTTGAAAAGAAAATCACAAGTATACAACAAATGCTTCCTCTTCTTGAATCTATAGTTCAATCATCTAAGCCTTTAATCATAATAGCTGAAGATGTTGAAGGTGAGGCTCTTGCAACTTTAGTTGTAAACAAATTAAGAGGTGGATTAAAAATTGCAGCAGTAAAAGCTCCTGGATTTGGAGACAGAAGAAAAGCTATACTTGAAGATATAGCTATTCTTACAGGTGCAAATTTAATAAGTGAAGAATTAGGGCATAAACTTGAAAATGTTACTATTGAAGATCTTGGTACTGCGAAAAAAATACTTATATCTAAAGATGATACAACTATTGTAAATGGAGCTGGAAAAAAAGATGATATTGAAGCACGTTGCAATCATATTAAAGCACAAATAAAAGATACATCTTCTGATTATGACAAAGAAAAACTTGAAGAAAGGCTGGCTAAATTAGTTGGTGGCGTAGCTATTCTTAAAGTTGGTGGCATTACTGAAGTTGAAGTGAAAGAGAAAAAAGATAGAGTTGAAGACGCTTACCACGCTACTAAAGCAGCAATAGCTGAAGGAATAGTTCCCGGTGGTGGATGTACTCTATTATATGCAACAAAAGCATTAGACTCTATAAAAGGTAAAAATGCTGATGAAAATGCTGGTATACAGATAGTAAAAAAAGCATTATCTGCACCTATACGTAAAATATTAGAAAATGCTGGTTTGGAAAGCGCTTTAATAGTTGAAAAATTATTAGAAAAAAATAATCACAAAATGATATATGATGCTCAAAAGCACGAAGTAGCTGATGCATTTAAGCAAGGGATTGTTGACCCTACTAAAGTCGTAAGAAATGCATTACAAAGTGCTTGTTCTGTGGCTGGATTATTAGTTACTACCGAAGCAACTATTACTGATAACCCAAATAAAACAGATGACACACCGTCTATGCCTAACATGGGCGGCATGGGTGGTATGGGCGGCATGGGAATGTAGTTCATTTATATATACCATATATATAATCCATATTTCTCTCAAAACCCCTCTATATCTAACAAGATAAGAGGGGTTTTGAGTAAGTATGATCATCCATCACAAATATTTCCAAGCTTACTTTTTATTTTCACTTGCAATTAATATTTTTTCTCTTTAAACGCACCTATCTACATATCTTTTTGAAATGCTGACACACAGGTATCACCCATGATACAAGGCATATAAAAGCATCATAAGCATTTTTATTTTAATGTATTAGGCTTCTCTGAAATGTCTAAAAATTAGTGGTTTAGATAAAATTTCGTTATCTATACTTACTTAGCAATATCTTTTTACAAATTATTATATACACTTACTCTTTTGTAATTTACTTATATGGAAGTTTTATTTTTCTTGATTCCATTAGCTGGAATTTTATCTTTCTTAGGTGTAATGGGAATTTTTTGGTCTGTAAAAAACAAACAATTCGAAGACCTAAAGGGAGCAAGTGAGCGAATATTACATAAAAATAAATAATAATTTATAAAATTCTACTCTTATATAAAAAACCCTGAAAATAATCTATACCTAAATCTTTCAAAAAATCAGCTGTCATCTGATCTTCTACATGCTCAGCAATTACTTTCATATCTAAATTTTTAGCTAACGCTATTAATGCATTTACAAATGCGACATTGTTTTTGTCGTTTAAGATATTTCTAGTATATTCTCCACCTAATTTCACATTATCAGCAGAAATATATTTTAATTGTTTATATGATGTATATCCTGTACCAAAATCATCTATGGAAATTTTACATCCGATTTCCTTCAATTCTTTTACTACAGCATTAGCTTTATGAAAATCGTGTATTACGGAATGTTCAGTAATTTCAATAGTTATTCTATGATAAAAATCCTTACCATAAAATAAACTATTGATAAATTGCAACCAATCTGAGGTCAATAAAGTTATACCAGAAACATTAACATGGATACACAAGTCTTTATCTTCTTCCAATAACTGCACTGCTTTTCTTAAGACATATCTATCAATAACACTTATAAATCCATATTCTTCTGCTGCTTTAATATGTGAATATGAAGATGATTTATTTCCATTATCATCGACTATTCTCAATAAACATTCATAAGCAATAATTTTTTCATCCGCTGCTGACACTATAGGCTGCAGTTCAAAAGTTAGCTTATCATCATGCATGCCTTTGATAATAACTGAAAGCAATTCCGTATAATTTATATGTTTTTGAATATCAACTAAGCATAAATTATAAAAACTATAGCTATGTGTTTTTGTATATTTACTTTCAAACAAAGCAATCAAAGCCTGATTCAAAGCCTGGTTTATATCTTCGCTATTTGTATATTCTGTTACACCTATTTTAGAAATAAAGAATACTTTAAGTGATTCTTTAAAATATATTGCATCATCATTTATCTTATATAAAATGCTTTCAATAAATTTTTGGCTCAAAATATTGCTTTTAAATACTATAACGAAGATATATAAATTATACTCTATTTTTTCTAAAAAAAACTTATCTCCAAATTCATTTTCAAATATCTTATATATTTTTTTATCAACTATATTGACAATTTCAGAACCTGCACTCTTCTCAATAATTGCGAGATTTTCTATACTCAAAACGCCTAATTGAAAAATTCTAGAGCCGTGACTTTCACAAAATTTCTTTATTTCGACAAAAGCATTTTGTATAGAATGTTGAAATTTTTTATTATATAAAACCAATTTTCTATACTACATTTATTTTATGTTATACTACCCTACTATACTTCTTTCTTAATCTCATTAAGATTTAATGAATATACGAAATCTCTTAATTCTTGTCTTGCAGAAATCATAGAGGGATTCATTTTTATAAGACCTTTACTTTCTTTTATATCCAATAACGTAAGACCATTTAAAAACAATTCTTTAAATATAACCCTATCACTAAACCCTGGAGATACCTCAAAACCAAATCTTTTTCGCAAAGCATTTAATGCTACTGCTATATTCCTTTTATTTATAGCATCAGTAAAAGATAATCTATTTCTTACAACAATCCATCTTAATTCTTTTTTATCCTTAAAAGCTTTATTCTTTTTTTGCTCCCAAACCATTGCCGTATAAACACCAGGTACACCTTTTTTATAATCATCAGGAGATACCTTTCCTAACAAATCAACATCAATAAAACTATCATTAATTGGGCTTATCACAGTATCGGCAACATAATGTAAATGACGATTCAAAATATTATCATTACCAGGAGTATCTATTATTATAAAATCATGTTTGCTTTTTAAATCACCAATAAGTTTATCAATATCATCAATATCTTTTTTTCCATATT
>JBKEHD010000015.1:0-28304 GCA_046710445.1 Candidatus Midichloriaceae bacterium | reverse complement strand
TGCAACTATTACAAATGTAGGGAAATTACCCTTACCAATCGCATATTCTTTTATGGTTTTAATTCCAGTAGATTTATAAAGCCCGATTACGAGACAAAGAAGAAGATAGATCCCAACTATAGACACGTCAATTATATGTAATTTTCCCATGTTTTTATATTTAATTTCCAACGAACTAGTGAGGACGGTAAACTATTTATAATAAAAAGAAAAGAAAAAAGTTACACATAATTAGCAAAAATAAAAAAATGCTTTACTAAACCCCAAAATGCCCTAAAGAAAGTCTATTCAAAATGAAGTGTAATATAATTCTTGCTAATATATAAAAATTACGATATTGAAAAGTATATATATGTGTGTGAAATAATTTATATGTTATCTAAAGAAGAATTACAGTGGATAGAAGAGGTTTGTGAAGAAATACAAAACTCTACCGCGATACGATATACAAAACCTGAGTTATTTTCTGCACATGCGCTGTTGGTACAATACAATTTTGCCAATCTTTCGCTCTATAACTCCACCAGCTATAAAGCTTTTCAGATTCAGGTGTAAATTTTCTTATTGCATCTTTGAAGTTTATTGAATTATACAATTTGGTTAATTTTTCTACCTCAACTGGGGTATGGCTAACTACTTTGAGTAACTGCTTATGAGACCAAACATCATTTTCTAATGGAGCAACATTTAAGTCACCTGTTAGTATAATTTTGCTAGATGCTTTTTTTTCTTTTTCAAACCACTCTTTTAATTGATCAAGAATCTTCAGTTTATATGCAAATTTTTGGTTGGTTTTTGGATCAGGAATATCTCCCCCTGCTGGAATATAAAAATTATGCAACTCAATACCACAATTTGTTCTAGCTGCAAGATGTCTTGCTTCTTTAATAAATGAAATTTTAGGTTCAATTTCTAATTTTTCTTTTGATAAAATAGCAACACCGTTATATCCAGTTTTTTCACCATCATAATGGGTAAAAGAATAACCAATGTCTTTAAATATTTGATAAGGAAAAAGCTCATTATTTACTTTAGTTTCTTGTAAAAGCAATATATCTGGTGAAAAATCTTTGATAAAAATTTTAATTGATTCTATACGCTTTCTAATAGAATTAATATTCCATGTGGTGATCTTTAGTTGTGATTTTTTTTGCGTTAATGACATATTTATTAAATAATTTTATTGCTATGTGGTAAATATTGATAGAGTGATTGACCATTTCTTTTTAACCATAAAATAGATGTTTTATAATTTGGATCAATACTCTTAACTAAATTCCAAAATTTATCACTATGATTCATTTCTTTCAAATGACATATTTCATGCACCAATACATAATTCAGTATTTCAGGTGGAGCAAATATCAATCTCCAATTAAAAGAAAGATTACCTTTGTGTGAACAACTCCCCCATTTGCTACTCAGTTCTTTAACAGAAATTTTTCCATATTTTTGAAAACCATGAGCTTTTGCATAAATTTTTACTAATTCTGTTATTTTTTGAAGAGTATATTCTTTTAAGTGTTTGGATAATGCATCTGCACTATGATCCAATGGGGCATGAACTATAATATTATCATCATATATATTAACTACAGATTTGTTGGAACTACTTTCTATATGTTTTATATGATAAGTTTCCCCTAAAATAACAAAAATTTTGTTTTGGTTGTTTTCATTTATGGGTTGATAGGTATTTTTTTGAAATTTTTTTCTTATCCATGCCTCACGTTCAAATAAAAATTTATACGCAAGATTATACTTATATTTCATTATACTCATGGGCAAAACAAGCTCCGCTTCTCTGTTTTTATTTATACGAATAGCTATATGCTTTGCCCTATAGCTTTGCCTTACAGAAACAATTATTGGCTCACCAAGCGCTTGAAGAGTTATTGATTTATTTAAAGGAGCGTTAAATATCATCATTTTTCATTTCTCTTTATTTTTAGATTTCCCCAATAAGCCATTCTTTTTTTCATTTCTCGTTCAAATCCTTTTTCAAGGGGATTATAATAAACACTCTTTTCCAAACCTTCGGGAAAATAATTTTGTCCTGAAAATTGATTTGGTGCATCATGATCATAAATATATCCATCACTATACCCCAAATCTTTCATAACTTTAGTAGGTGCATTTAATATATGTTTAGGTGGTGGTATTGAACCTTTGCTTTTAGCATCTTGTAATGCACTATTATAAGCTAAATATACTGCATTAGATTTTGGTGCATTAGCCAGGTATATAGTAGCTTGTGCAATTGCTAACTCTCCTTCTGGCGACCCCAAAAATTCATAAGCCTGTTTTGCAGCTAATGTTTGATTTAAAGCTTGAGGATCAGCTAAACCAATATCTTCTGTAGCAAATCTTACCAATCTTCTAATTGTTGTTAAAGGATTTTTTCCACCAACTAACATTCGGCATACCCAATAAAGTGCTGCTTGACAATCAGATCCTCTAAGTGATTTATGTAATGCGCTTTCTAAATTATAATGTATTTCTTTTGATTTATCATAAAGAGCCATTCTTTTTTGTAAAAATGATGCTATTTCAGTTTCATTCATTTGAAAATCTGCTTTGTAAGAAAACAATTCTTCACACATATTTAAAAAATATCTTCCATCACCATCTGCCATTTCATATAGCGACTCTTTGGCTAAATCAGTGATATTAAGTTTTTCACCCCTAATATTTTCAGCTCTAATTAATATCTTTTTTAATGCTTCTGCAGATAATCTTTTGAGAGTAATAACCTTGCATCTAGATAATAAAGCATTTGATAATTCAAAAGATGGATTTTCCGTTGTAGCACCTATCAAAGTAATTGTTCCATTTTCCAAATATGGCAAAAAGATGTCCTGTAATGTTTTATTAAAACGATGTATTTCATCAACCAAAACCACAGTCTTTATCCCAGCATTCACCCTGTTTTCTGCATCAATAAATATTTTCCTAATATCGGCAGTTGAACTGGTAACGGCTGATATTGACTCTACATGACAACCACTTTTTTGAACAAGTATACGAGCTACAGTAGTTTTCCCGCAACCAGCTTCACCCCATAAAATAATATTTGGCATACATTCGGCTTCAAGAGCTCGTAATATCGGTGAATTATTATCAAATAAATGCTCTTGTCCAAACACATCTTGAAATTCAGACGGTCTAATTGTATCTGCTAATGGTTTTGTTATAGATGCAGAAAATAAAGATGTCATATTAATCAATATAATTATCTTGTGAATTAATGAATTCATTAATTCTATAATCCGTCGTTATAAAATGCTTTTTAATTGGAGATTTCAATACAATTCCCTCAAGCGAAGTGCATCGGCTCAAAGCAACATATACCTGACCAGTACTAAAAACTCTATTGCCAAAATCAATGATTATATCATCAAATGTTTTTCCTTGGCTTTTATGTATTGTTATTGCCCAGGCTAATCTAAATGGTAGTTGTTTAAATGTTCCAGCTAATTGCGATATAATTTTCTTTTCATCAAATATATATCTATAAATTTTCCACTCATATGGAGATACGTTAAATGTTTTCTTTTTATCTGGAAACCAAATACTTAGAAACTCACTTCCATCATCGGCTTTATTTTTACTCTTTATAATTCCTAAACTTCCATTTACCCATCTACCTTTATGGTCATTTTTAAGCATCATTATTTGAGATTCAAGTTTATACTCTAATATCGGCAAAGTAGGATAAGACTCTCTTCCAAATTCTCCGTCAATAATAGCTTTTGATTCGTACAACTCTCCTTTAATGCTAGATAGATGAGTGTTATTTATTTCATCAGCTTTATTGTTTGTGGTTGTAAGATTGATATAAAATTTATCTTCATTAGATTTAAAATCCTCAATACATCTTTTATTAAGAGACTCTATATCCTCATAATTTACATCATTTACTCTAATTTTATTCAACAAATTTACAAAATTATTATCTTTTTGCCTATAGACTTTTTCTAGCTCTATTATTTTTATTTTTGTTTCTAAATAGCTCTTGCTACTAAAAAAATACGGTGATTTATAAAAAGATTTAAAAATTTCTCTTTCTTCAGTCTTTACTATAGGAGGAAGTTGATATAAATCACCTAGAAATATCATCTGTACGCCACCAAACAGTTGATTTTTTTTTGGCCCATAGCGCACAAGAAATAGATTTATACAATCTAATAAATCTGCTCTGACCATCGATACTTCATCTATGATGATAGTATCAAGATTTTTATAAACGGAAGCATCTTTTGGCTTAACCTTCCCTCTCGCTATCTGATCAGGGGTTACATTCATTTTAAAGTTAAAAAATCTATGTATAGTTTGTCCGCTAACATTTAATGCTGCAACACCTGTAGGAGCTAGTACAGCGTAATTTTTTTTAGTATGTTGAGAAAAATATAGTAATAATGTTGATTTACCAACTCCAGCTTTTCCTGTAATAAATACACTGTCAGTGCTTTCATTCATTGTTTCGTAGGCTTCGTTGAATTTAGCATTTAGCTCTAAGTTGTTAGAAATCATACGCTCCCACTTTATAATTTATTTATCTGTTTATATTAAACGAAACACCCCTCTTCTCACTTTTGTTAAGCTAGCTGTAGTAGCCGTTTTGTAAATAGCTCTATAATTCGATTGATTATTTTGTGTATTTATTTCTATTTTTTAAAATACGTTACCCTAAGATGTATAAAAAATTTAAATAATTAATATCATTTTTTGTTAATAATTTTTTTAAACTCACTCCCCACGGAAAAACTTACCCTTCTTTGCGCAGGTACTGTTGCCATTTTACCCATGGGAGTCTTTACTCTCTTCTCTTCTACATTCTTCCCTTTAAATGTCCCAAATCCGACAAATCTTAACTCATCACTATCTTTTAATGACTCAGCTATACAGCTTAATACCTCGTTTAGCTTTTTATTTCCTTCTATTTTAGTTATAGATAATTCTTTTGATAATTTTTCTACAAACTCACTTTTGTTCATGATTATATTATTGTTTTAATGATCATCATGGGATGATAACATATATTTATGCTACTTTCTTCTATTAATTTGCTTAAATTAATAGACTACTCTTTATAAAATTGCTCTTTAAATACTCTTTCTTGAAAATTGTTATCTATATCAAAAAGCAATTTTTTTTCGGTATTAAAATCTAAAAATACTTCAACAGATTTAATATTTCTGATTTCTTGAGAATCTGCAACAACACTTACAGGTCTTTTTAAATTATCAATTATTTCAAATTTTACTACATTATCATTATGTATAAGCGCACCACTCCACCTTCTTGGTCTAAATGGACTAATGGGTGTAATAGAAAGAAGATTAGCAGTAAGTGGAAGAATAGGACCAGCCGCAGCAAAATTATAAGCCGTACTTCCTGCAGGAGTTGAAATCAATACACCATCTCCCTGCAAACTATTCATTCTAACTATGCCATCGATATAAATACGAATTTTTGCTGCTTGATTTGTTTCCCTAAGAAGAGATACTTCATTGAAAGCATATAATTCTGTGACCTCATCATTCTCTGTAATTGCACGCATCTTAAGTGGATAAAGCTTTATAGAAATAGCCTTTTGTATTCGCTCTATCAATTTGTCTAATTTACAATAATCATTTAGCAAAAATCCTAATGACCCTCTATTTAATCCGAAAATAGGTGTATTCAAATCTTTTGTTGCATGTAGAGCTTTCAGTATCTCCCCATCTCCACCAAGTGTAATAACGATATCCAGATGTTTTTTATTATCTTCAAAAAATTCCACAGCATTGTATCTTCTTACTAACTCATTAAAAGCTAATACCGCTCTTTCGGAAAATTTGTTATATAAACATCCTATTTTTATTTCTTGTTTCATATGCTAGTATAATTTAAATCTTTAGAATTTCCATTGATATACAAAATAAAAAATACCATAAAATATGAATAATAAATATTATTTATTTGATCCAGAAGAATTAACTGTATGGGACAAGTATGTGTATGATGTAGAAAAGTTTAATTCAAAAAATGAGGATAATAACATTGCTACAACAAAAGTAGCAAAAAATGATACTGATAATAGTAAAATTGCGAATAAAGAAGTGATTTACAGTAAGATAGAACCAAATAAAACTGTATTTAGATATGAAGATGATGGACTCATTTTTGGAAATAATAAGAAAATTCATAGAAGTCTATACAAAACCATCAATAAAGGCCTGTACACAATAAGCTCTAAATTAGATTTGCATGGCTATACTAAGAACGAAGCACACACATTGTTTGTTAAGTTTTTGCATAATTCTTATGTAAATAATTGTAGGTTATTACTTATAATAACTGGAAAAGGTAATAATTCTTTGAACAAAGAGTCTATTATAAAAAACAATATTTTTTATTGGCTAGAAAATTCAGAATTTTATAATAAAACTTTATACATTAATTATGCACATAAACAACATGGTGGAGATGGGGCTATTTATCTCTTGTTAAAAAGAAATAAAGACAAATAAAGCTATGAGGATAATTCTTTGATACTTAATTTAATTAAATTTTCTAAATCAATATCTTTATCTGAGGAAATTATATTACTTAGTACTTTATTTACAGTAATTTCATTATAACCTAGATTAGTAAGAGCAGAACAAGCGTCAGATATTATGCTATTACCTTTTTCGGATAAATCACTATTACCTTCTATGCTGGGTATGTTACATAATTTATTAATAAATTTTTTATTTTTAAGTTCATTTAATAATCTATTAGCTAATTTTGCTCCAACACCACTGATATTTAAGAATTTTTTCACATCATTGGAATGAATAGATTGGAATATTTCTTTCATAGAGATAGATCCAATGATTGTATGTGAAAGCTTAGCTCCAACACCTTGTATTGTTAATAGATGAGTAAATAGATCTTTTTCTAAAGCGCTGTTAAAACCAAAAATACTGATGTCATTTTCTTTTATAATAGTTTGCGTAAGCATTGATTTTTTATCACCTATAGTATAGTCACTCTTCATTTTATCATGACAAAAAACTATATATCCAACGCCATTTACATCTAATATTATAGAATCATCTAATATAACTGATATTATTCCTGTAAGTTTTCCAATCATTTTTGCTATCTTTTTTTTATATTATAACATTAAAAGAAAAAATCACATTCATTAATTTTGTGATTAATAAAATTTTTTTACCTTTTTAAATATCTTTATTTTTTTATTTATAAAAATTCTTATAAGTACTTGCGGAAAATACAGCTTCTGTATATTTTTATTGTAATTGCATGAAATTAACAAAACTAGGGAGTAACAAGATGAGTGTTTTCCATAATACCGGACGTTGTGAATTAGAATTTGACCCATCGTTGAATATCTATGAAAAAGAGATAAATAATTATAAAAGTTTATGGAAAGCTGTTATAACTCAAGCTCTCATGGATGCATCTAGCAACTCAAAAAAAAGATTCGCTAAAAAAGAAAAGATAGAAGCAATAAAATGGTTGGTTGATAAGGATAATAAAGATTTCAAGAGAATATGCCTTTTAGCTGGGCTTGAATATGAAGATGTTTCTAAAAAAGTAATAAAAGCACTTACCAATGGATGCAAGTGGAGAAATGACAAAAAGAGTAATGAATCAATAGAAATTGAGAGTCTATTTTAGAGATGTATTGCTAGATACTGGATCTAAGATGATAGATATTTTGCTCAAGATGTTTTATTAATGAAAGCATAATATCAGAACTGCTTTCTAATGATTCTGATTGGCATAATTGAAAAGCTTTTTCAATATTTTGATATAGGGTTTCAATAGATTTAAGAAGATCTTTGATCATATCTTTGGAACCCAAATCATTATTGATTTCTCCTATAAAAACCATAGATTTCATGTTGTTGAAACTTAAAGTAACTTTGAAATTGTGATATCTTAAATGCTCAGCTAATTCATCTATTAGAGTGATGTATCCATTATACTGCTCATCTAGTAATTTATGATTTGAAGAAAAATTCTCTCCCGTAATATTCCAATGATAATTTTGCGTTTTCAAAAATACAGCATACAAATTAACTAAAACACCGTTAATCGAATCAAAAACATCACTTGTCATACTATTGAAGAATAAAAATTAACACTAATATAATGGTAAAATAATTAAAACCATAAGTCAAAATAATTTACTAGATTAGCTTTTATGAATTACAGAAATTTGACATCCAAAATCTTTTTCTTTTTTGTGATACGCCCTTCTGCAGCTAAAAAAGTTTTTTTCATTAAAATAAGTATCTTCATCTATATCATCTATCTCTTTTACGCCAGATTTTTTTAATTTATCGTAACAATATTTAGTTAAATCAAATAAAAAGTGATGGTTTTTTGAAGTATCTGCGAAATAAATTTTATTTTGATCATCTTGTTCAATAAATTTATTATAAAAATTCAAATCTATTTCATAATTTTTTTGTTTAATGCATGGTCCTATAGCTGCGTATATAGAATATTCTCCACAATCATTAAAACTCTTTATAGCATTTTCTATTACACCAGTATAAGCACCTTTCCATCCAGCATGTATACAAGCTATGGCTTTGCTATTGGCTCCATATAATAAAATTGGAACGCAATCAGCTGTGATTACACCAATTGCATGATCAATTTTATTTGTAAAAACTGCATCACCTTCAATTTTTTTTATACTATTATTTGCTATTATTACTTTTGTAGAATGCGTTTGTCTTAGAAGAGTTAAGCGTGATATGTCAAAATTCAATAATTCTGCAACTCTGTTAATATTACTGTTAACATTTTCAGCTTTATCATCACATTCCATTTTACAATTCAAACTACTATAAAGACCTGAGCTATACCCACCATTTTTTGTGAAAAACCCATGATTTACATTAAATGATCTTAATAAATCTGATTGTAAAAATGATTTTGTCATCTTTTATAATAATTCGTGAGATGCAGCAATATTTGCGATTCTTGATATTAAATTCTCAGTCTCAGTCACCTCTTCATTAGATTCGTTGAAAAACATACCTTTGGAATTTAAGTTATTGCTTATACCTTTTTCAGTATTGTACCTAATGAATTTCCCAATAACTTTAGAATTCATTGAATATGTAATATTTTCTGCGGGATATTGTTTGAATTTTTCAATAGTATTTATACCTTCTTGAATTATAACTTCCGAATTTATTATACCACTCCTAATGTTATTTAGATTTGCTCTTCTTTTTTTATTTAGATGCAATATTTGATCGCCCGAATTAACTGATATAACCCCCCTTCCAAAAGTTCCACTATTAGCTTTAACAAAAACGGTTGGTGTATCGCTGATAGCGTATTCATCATATTTTCTTCTTATTTTCAATAATAAGCTATCTATCTTATGAGCCAAATCATCTAATCCTTCTTCATTTTTAAAATTTACTTTGTTAGATTTTGTAAAAAAAGTGGATATCAGCCATGGATCAATATCAAAATCTTTACTGAAATCTTCAGCAATTTCATTGTAATGTTCGAAATGATTACTTTTTTTTCTGTTGTACCATCCGTATTTTATATTTGGTAAAACAATGTTGTTTACATTAAGTAATTGATCAGGTGCATTTTCCATAATGTCGTTATTCAAAATAACAACATCAGGCATCCAATCACCCTCCACAAGCAGATTGCCCCCACATTTCTTCGCTAGGTGTATTTTTATTGTGCTATCAATATCATTCATATCCTTCTTTAATTCTTCATTGAAAGTGATTATCTTCACTTCATAATTTGCTTCGCTAATTATCATTAAAAGAGAATTTAAACTTTCCCAATATCGTATATTTCTAGAAAAAGACTCTACATAAACAGCTATTTTTTTTGATGAAGTTGATTTTTTATCAATAAATTCTCTGAAATATTTTGAAGCAAGTTCAATAGATGCTTTTGATAAGTTATTAAATCCAGCAGGAAATAAATTTGTATCAACAGCAGCAGATTTAAATCCAGAATTTCTAATATCTACAGAAGAATATATTACACTACTATTTGTTTTGACCCTATTATCCAACCAATCATTTATTTGATTTCTTTTTTCTGCAATATAAGAATTAAGGTCTATCGTTATATCACTTTCTTTTTTAATATTTTGCATCATTTTTTTCATAAAAAGTATTTATCATATATAAAGAAGATATAACAGCTGTTTCCGATCTCAAGACTAAATTTCCTAAACTAACGCTATAAATATCTTTATACGATTTAATTAAATCTAATTCTTTGCTAGAAAAACCACCTTCAGGACCAATCAGAACTAAAGAATCCATGGAGTAATCTATTTTATTATCAATCAAATCTAATCTCGTAGATGAATCTTGATTATTACATATGATGATATTTTTTTTACCAACATATAATTTAAGTATCTCATCTATATTTGAAAGATTATTAATTTCTGGTATTTCCAATCTACCGCATTGTTCAGAAGCTTCTTTTGCTATTAATTTAAACTTATTTGAATTAAAAGATCTAACTATACTCCTATCTGTAATTATTGGAAAGATAGAAGAAACATTCAATTCTGTTGCTTTTTGAATGACGATATTGTTATTCGTTCTTTTTAACAATGAAAATGATAAAGAGATTTTATATGACTTTTTTTCATATAGCTTAAGAAGTTTTTTTGGTAATAGATAAATCTTATCTTTCGAAACAATATTTATTTCGCTTATCCATTCTCCACAATCTTTATTGAAAATTTTTATTTCTTCATTATTACGTACTTTCAATACATTTTTCAAATAATGAATATCTTCTTTACTTATATATATTGGAACTTCATCCTCTATATTATCAGATATAAATAACCTTAATCTACTCATAATTTAATGTATTTCTAATAAATCCCAGCACATAGTGTGATCATTCTTTTTATTTGTATTATCAATATTTTTAAAAATACTGGAAGCAGATGTATTTTTATAATCTTCAGAAGGTCTACTTCCTAATTTTTTATATGTATTTTCAAGAATATTGATCATATGATCGTCCCTTATTCTTGCAGTCTGTCCACCCATAACAATTGCCACCAAATTTCCTTCTGGCCTTTTAGCTGTTGTTGCAAGATTAAATCCTGAAGCTCTAATATATCCTGTTTTTAAACCATCTGCACATTTATATCTATCCATAACTTTATTATGACCAGTGATTTCCTTTCCTTTATGTATAAATGATTTTACTGAAAAAAGATGGTAATAAGTATTGAAATTCTTTTTTAAAGCTATCGCAAGTTTCGCCATATCTCTTGCTGTTGTATACTGTTCTTCATCATGTAACCCATGAGCATTCATGAATTTTGTGTTATACATTTTGAGTTGCTTTGCTTTTTTATTCATCATATCCACAAATTTAGATTCACTTAAAGCAACACCCTCGCCTAAAGTAACTGCTGCATCATTTGCAGATTTAATGATCACTGCACGTATAGCTTGGCGTACCTCTATTTTTTCTCCAGCCTTTAAATCTAAATTACTTTTTGGCTGAGATGCGGCTCTTTTAGAAACAATCAATTTTTGTGCTGGTTTTAACTTACCATTTTTTAATGCTTCAAATGTTATATACAATGTCATCATCTTAACTAGAGAGGCAGGATATCTCTTTTTATCAGCATTTTTATTATATAGAACCCTCATATTATCATAATTCATTACTATACCTGAGTAATTAGAAGAATGAGTGATGGAAGGCACTAAATTCAAAGGCTTATTTATTCCATAAGATGTATTAGGAACCAAACATAATATTTGGAATATAATCAAAAATAAAATTGATCTTACTGTATCAAGCATATGTTGGATTCCCATTCATTTTATATTAAAATGGAGATATTATATCCAAAATTTGTTTTCCATATGGATCTTGCTGATATTGCGTAATTTGCCCTCTTCCTCCATATGAAACTCTAGCTTCTGCAATTTGATCTAAATCTATAGAATTATCGCTAGTGATATCTTCTACCCTTACTATTCCAGCTACAGTTATCTCTCTCAATTCAAAATTCACTCTTATTTCTTGAGACCCTTTGATAATAAAATTTCCATTTGGTAAGATTTTTACGATTGTAGCAGCGATAGTGGTTTTTATATTTTCTTTTCTGTCTATTTTTCCATTGCCAGAACCCTTAGAGCTTGAATCCATATCTATCAATTTAGTAGGATTTAAATTTTTATTTTTATCGGCCATACCTTTACTTAATCCAAACAATCCAGCAATACCCATATCAGATGAACTATTTCGTGATTTTGTAGTTTTATTATCTAATTTAGCTTGTTCTTGGATAACTACCTTAACTTTCAATATGTCACCAACTGATTTCGCTTTTCTTTCTCTAAAGAAAAAATTCTTAGAATCAGGAGTCCAAAGTGAATTATCAGAATTTAAATCGCCTAAATTATCCATGTTATCTTTATGGGTTTTAACACCCCCTTGATTTGTATCATATACATTTATTCCATTCATTTTTGGAGCCTTCCCTACGTCCTTAATCTGCTCCATAACAGAGCAACTTGTATTAATTAATAATAATAATGGTACAAATATAGTTTTTAAATTCATTTTTTTCTAAAATTCATTATTTTTCATCTCAACGCTAGAAGAATCTATGATTGTCCCCATAATCACTTTTCCAGACTCCAGTACTTTTAATTTTATAAGATCACCTGCACTTCCTTCAGATAATGTTTTAGCAACGGTAGTAATTTCTAAATTATTGCGTGAAAATTTTAAATTAACTATTTCACCTCTTGCAATAACAATATCTTTTTTTAAATCAGTGTTTTTAAATGTATTTCCTTTTTTTATCAATCTCCTACTCATCATACCAATAATTTTATCATTTTTCACTATAATATCTTTAGAAATTTTATTTAATAAAACATCTTCCATATCGATATACTCATCAGTAATTAATTGTCCGTTTACAATATCATTTTTAGCCACCGGAACATTTAAATATCTATAAATCTTAGCTGCTATATTATATCTTTTATCTCCAATTGATACATTTATTAATAAAGAGTCAAAATTCTTTTTGGTAAAATCTAAAAATTCAATATCCTCTATTTCTTGAAATTTGTTATAACTAGATTGGTCAAAAGATAGTTTTGTTTTGTAATTATCTTTTGTATCAAGCTTTTTTTCAACCAAATCCTTAATGTCATCTAAATTTTGCGCATTGCTGTTACAAGATAAAAAAGTAACAAGCAATGCTACAACAAGACAATTAAATACTTTTAATTTCACTAAATTAACCTTTCATTCTTGCTAAATCTTCTCCCATTCTTTCCGCAGTTTGAATTACTTTGGAATTCATGCCATATGCTCTTTGTGATTTTATTAAATTGGTAATATCGTTTAATGAATTACTATTAGATGACTCAAGATAAAATTGTTTCACAGAAACATTTGAAAAATCTCCTTCTCCAGCAACCCCTAATATTGTGTCACCAGATGAACCAGTTGCTTTGAATAAACCACCACCACTCTGCTCTAAACCATGTTTATTTACAAATGTCGCTAATGCAATTTGTCCAATAATTTGAGGCTCTGCATCATCTTCTTCACCTATAGTTTTAATCTTTATATTACCATTAGAATCAATCATTATATTATCTTTTAGATTGGCTTGGATTTCGGTTTGTGGTTCAACTACATTGCCTTCTAATGTAACAATTACACCTTCTTTATTTAATGTAAATCTACCATCTCTAGTATAGGCTTGTTCCCCATTTGGAAGATTTATAACAAAAAAAGCTGATCCATTATTATCCTGTATTTGTAAACTCAATGGATTACCTTCTGATGATATACTTTCACCAGGGGTAAAATTTATGGAATTTGCTAAAACATCTGTACCAAGTCCAAATTGCAATCCTTCTGGACTACCATCTCCAGGACTTTTTGCTGTTTGATATCCCAAATCGGTAAACTGTGCTACACTTTTTTTAAATCCTGTTGTATTAGAGTTTGCTAAATTATTAGCTGATGTATCAACATTTTTCTCTTGCGCTCTCATTCCTGTAGCTGCAATGTTCATAGCCCTATCGGTCATTTTTTATTACCTTTATTTACTAATTGTTTTGTAAGAATTTCTTTGCATAAGATACATATCTGATATCAAATTGTAGCCCATGGTAGATCGCTTTTGAACATCTATTAATTTAGTTGTTTCAAGTATTGAATTTGTATTAGATTCTTCCAAATACCCCTGAAGAACTTGTGAATTTCCAAGTGGTTCTTCAGCCTCAATTTCTGAAGTGAAATATCCATTACCAGTTTTTCTTAGCATTTTTTTATTTTCAAAATCTACAACACCAAGACTGCCAATCTCTTGATTATTTGCGAATATTTTTCCAGTTTTATTGATAAAAAGATTTTGGGTACTTGTTGGAATTTGAATTTGATCTCCATCTTGAGATAATACAAAATTCCCCTGCATATCGATTAATGAACTTTCATTATTTATCAAAAAATTACCACTTCTCGAATACCTCACTCCATTTGGAGTTTCTATCATGAAAAACCCATTTCCATTTATGGCTACATCTAAAGGTCTCGTAGTTTGCTTTAGACTCCCTGCAGTAAAATCAGAAACTGTAGAAATATCATCAGGCATCTTCAGATTAGAGTTTTTATCTTTGCTTATATAACTAGACATAACCTGCATGTCCTTCTTGAAACCATCAGTTGAGATATTTGCCATATTATTAGCACGTATATCTATCTCATCACTTAAAGCAATTTGGTTTGAAAGCGTAGTATAAATACTATTATCCATCTCATATAAATTATATTATAATAACCTTCGTATAAACAGAAGGTGATTAAACACCTGACTGCTCACTCAAGCACACCACTTCATATATGATACTTCTTAAAATTTTATTTTCAAGTTAAAAGGTTCTTTTTTTGAATTATATGTTTTTTTATTAATCTTATTTTTACTCAATACCCCTTTTATAATTCCATCATAAAATTTAATCTCTATAGAAGTATCGTAGCAATCTTGTTTTGATGATTTTAATATATCTCCATCCTTATCGGTAATAATGGCATATCCCTTCTTTAAAATATTTTGAGGATTATATGAAAAAAGTAATTTTTTCATTGATATTAAATGATTATTTATAATATCTAATCTATTTTGCAACAATTTTTCTATTTGCCATTTGTATCTCATAACTTCATCTTCTTTATTAGATACTAATCTTTCTAGCTGAAAAATAGGAAGTTTCATTGATCCTACTTGATAATCAAAAACTTTAAAGCATGTTGATAAAGCCAATTTCAAACTTCTTTTTAAACTTTCTATTTGCATACTTAATTTTTGAATTTTGTCCACATTTTTTGTTAATCTCCAAAACCCTTCTTTAAGCTCATTATCCTTTGTCCTGATATACAGCCTCATCTTATTATTCAGATTACTAAGTAACATTATTGTGTTATTTATTATCTCTTTTTTATCTGGGGTAATAAATTCTGCTGCTGCTGTAGGAGTTGGAGCACGTAAATCTGCTACCATATCTATTAATGTAGTATCTGTTTCATGTCCTATTGCAGAAACAATTGGGATTTTAGATTTGAAAACTGCATTAACAACTAATTCTTCATTAAATGCCCATAAATCTTCAATAGACCCCCCTCCTCGTGCAACAATAATCACATCAGGAGGAGTGATATGATTTGGCAAATCATTCATCCTTTCAATAGCTTCAGTAATATAACCAGCAGCTTCATTACCTTGCACTATTACGTCCCAAATAAGAACTTCTACTGGGAATCTATCCTTTAATCTATGTAATATATCTTTAATTACAGCCCCTTGCAAAGATGTGATTACACCTACTTTTTTAGGAATTCTTGGAATTGCTTTTTTATATTTCTCATCAAAAAAACCATTTTTTTCTAATCTCTTCTTTCTTTCTTCAAGTTTAGCTAACAACAAGCCTTCTCCAGCTAATTTTATCTCTTTAACTATAATTTGATAATTAGATCTTCCTGGATATGTACTTATACCTCCTTTACAAATAATTTCCATTCCTTCTTCAAATTGCAATGGGAATTGCTTAGCTACACCTCTCCAACAAATTGCATTTAATACAGAATTTTGATCTTTCAAAGAAAAATATACATGTCCTGAACTTGCAATTTTTATTCCAGAAATTTCACCTTTAATAACTAAATCTGAAAATGTAGATTCAATAGTTTTTTTTAGTATAAGTGAGATTTCAGTGATACTATAAGTTTTTACAGTCTCTTCATTAGTAATTTGTTCACTTTCCAAAAACATTTTTTATTGTATTATTCTTTTGTAAAGAATACTATTCTATTTCAAATAGATTATCTGTAAATAAAATTTTGTTAATTAATAATATGATAAAAAAAATTAGTATAATATTTTTGTTAGTTCTTTCTTTAAATACAATAAGTAATGCGGAAAATTTAGATGATTTTTTCTCTGCAAAAGGAATTGAAACATCTTATGATGCAGGCAATTTAAATGATTCTAAAATTTTTGCATTAGATAAAGCAACGTTATATGCCTTTAAAGATGTAGCAATGAAGGTTATCCCATTCTCTCAAAAAAATAAAATTTATAAAGTAAGAAATTTTGAGATTATTAATGCAATAAAAAAAATCATACCACATGATGAAAGAATGACACACCATTCCTATATGGCAAAAGTCTATGTCTATTTTGATAAACAAAAAATAACAAATATACTAAATAAATACGGAATCAGATACAGAATGGAATATTCTGAAAATATTTTAGTTTTACCTTTATTTTACGAAAAAAATAATAAACATAGCGTTATCTTAAAAAAAGATTGGAGACATACTTGGCTAAATATAGAGGATACATTTGGCTTACTAAGATTATCAATATATAACAACAATTTATCAACATCCATAAATAACCCATTAAAAGCTTTATTCAAACCATATAATGAATTCTACAAATTACTGAAAGAATATAATTCTAAAGATTTGATTGTAATCTTTGCTGAGCTTAATGATTCAAATTTAGAATTTACTTTACGATTTTTATCAGATGAAAAAGATGAATTAAAATATTTTATTTCAAGAAAAAATTTCAAAGAAACTAAAGATGCCTTTTTTAAAAGAGCGGTTGATGAGGTATTAGAAAGAATTGACTCTGAATGGAAAGGAATAAAATCATTTAACCAAACTATTTTGTTTACATCAAAAATCAAAATCAGGACAGAAACACCAAAGGTATGGACTGTTATACAGCAAGAATTTAAAAATATGCCACAAATAAAAAATTATAAAATTACAAAAACTACATTGGACTATATAGAAGTTGAAGTGGAATATACGATTCCCTCAATAAGCTTTAAAGAATTATTAGCGGAAAAAGGGATTTTGGTAAATAAAGATAAAGAATTATGGTATCTAAGTTTGGCTAAAATTTAGATGAAGAAAAGATTATCCCCTAGAAATGGAAAAATCATAGCGATTACAGGAAATATATGTACAGGAAAAAGTTTTGTATTAAATTTTTTCAAAAACAGAGGTTTTCGAACATTTTCTTTGGATAAATTTATACATAAATTGCTATTAACAGATGATCATTTAAAAAATGAAGTAGCAAAAGCATTCCCAGACTCTGTAGTAAACAACGAAATATCTAGAGATATTTTAGGCAAAATAGTTTTTCAAAATAATGTGCATTTAAAAAAATTAGAGTCAATACTACATCCAATAACCAATACTTATTTAAAAAAATTACATACAGAAACCAAAAAAAATCAAAATACATCTTTGGTTATTGAAATACCGTTGTTATTTGAGAAAAATAGAGAAAAATATTTTGATTATATAATATATCTATCATCTTCTATCAAAACTATGTATAAAAGATATAATACAAGAGCAAAGTCATCTAAAGAAAAATTTGAATCTATATTAAATTCACAAATTTCTTTTGATAAAACAAGTGATAAATTTGACCTATTTATTTACAACGAAAATAAAAATTATATACTAAACACACTAAAAAAAATATTATTGCATGACAAATTTAAGAGAAATTGTACTGGATACAGAGTCAACAGGACTGAGTTATCAAAATGGGGACAAACTTATAGAAATAGGTTGTATAGAATTAATTGATAAGGTGAAAACTGGTAAGTTTTTTCATACATATATAAAAACAAGAAAACAAGTGAGTCCTGGAGCTTTTAATGTTCATGGTATATCAAATGAATTTCTAGAAGATAAACCTACATTTTCGGAGATAGCAAAAGATTTTATAAGCTTTGTTAAAGATACAAAACTTATAATTCATAATGCAAGATTTGATATGGGATTCCTCAATAATGAATTGCATTTAGCGGGATTACCTAGGATATCAATGAATTATATTATTGATACTTTACTTCTTGCAAGAAAAAAATATCCTGGTTCACCTGCAAATCTTGATGCTTTATGCAAAAAATTTAATATAAGTTTAGATACAAGAGATAAGCATGGTGCTTTAATTGATGCAGAGCTATTGGCTATGGTATACATAAATCTTGTCGATAAAAAACAAAAAAATATAAAGTTTGAAAAAGAAATGGATTTAAATCCAAGTGAAATTTCTATAAAAGTAGAAAATAGAAATTTTAAAATTTCAGATAAAGAAGAAGCAGAACATGAAGCTTTAATCAATGATATGAAAAATCCTTTATGGAAAAAATGTAAATAAGTTTTGACATAAGCATTAGCTATTTATATAAATAATACATTGCGCCCGTAGCTCAGCTGGACAGAGTGTTAGATTACGGATCTAAAGGCCAAGGGTTCGAATCCTTTCGGGCGCACCATAAATAATAATGAATTGCATATTATGAAAAAATTAATTTACACCGCTTTTTTTCTTATCTTTTTAATATTTGGTAATTATATTTTAAGATATATGCACATACAAAAATTGGAAGATAAGATAAATTATTTATCAGAAAAGATATCTGAACAAGGAATAAAATTTTCTTATAAGAATATAGATTATACTAATATTTTTTTCTGGAATATAGATGGGAAAATAATTTCACCAAAATTTGCACAAGATAAATTTGGATACAAAGAAGATACTTTTTTTGAATTCATAACATTTCATAGTAAGTATAAAGAAAAGAGTCTATACATACAAAGTTCCGATAAAATGACAACAAATATTGATGATTCCAATGGGAAACACACATATATTTATCAATTTGAAAAGCAACCAGAAATATATATAAAATTCAAGAATTTAAGTGACGACAACTATAAAGGTGTAAAGAAAATACAAGATTATTTTGCACATAATATAGAACAATTATTGTATGAATCTTCGAAGTATCAATCATTCAAACTTTTAGAAAATAATGAAAAACAAATTTTATATACTGCAGATAAATCTCAAATAAAAATAAAAAATTTAAATACTGTAAATTCGGATGGTGTAGAAATACAATTAAATATAAATAATCTGAAATATACTAATAATAATTCTGAAAAATATTATGATTTATTGTCAGAAATGGGATCTAATTCTTATAAAATCAATGCCAATTTATATTATAATTTTAAAACTCCAGCACTAGAAATACAAGATAAGTATATAAGCGACAAAGAAACAGAATTTAAATTAGATATAAAAGAATTATTATTGACTACCGATATATATAAAATTTTATTAAGTGGGGATTTTATATTTACAAAATCACAATTTATGCCGTTTTATATTTTAAATTTAAAGGTAGAAAATTTTCATGAATTATTAAATTTTTATTCAAAATTTTATAATGAGGTAATTTTAAAAGCAAAATTGATGGAAATGATGGGACTTAATCAATTTACAGAAAAACAACAAAAAGCAATAGAAATTATATATGAAGATCTACTAAAAAAATCTTTTGATGAAAATAACAAGAGTATAAAGCTTGAAAGATTAAGCAAAGAAAGCTTTTTGTTTAATAATGAATCATTTCATAACTTACTTGAACAATATGGTAAATTGGTAGACGCAAAGACTGTGTCTGTAAAGGAATAAGCATGGTTCAAAAAGCAAATCATCTAACTTGTTGATATAATGTTCCAAAATTTAGAAAATCATTGGGTGCTTTATATAGCCAAAGGTGCATTATTGACAATTCAATATTCTATAGTATCTGCATTATTTGGAATATTATTGGGTATATTAATCACGCTTACATATTATTATAAAAATAAATATATAAACTATATTATTGCAATATATATCTCCGTTATTAGAGGCACCCCCTTTCTTTTACAATTATTTATCATTTATTTTTTGATGCCAGAAGTATTAAATGTGCATATACCGACATATGTAGCAGGTGTAATAGCACTATCATTAAATTCATCAGCATATGTATCAGAAATAATCAGAGGTGGCGTTGAAGGAGTTGATAAAGGACAGTTTGAAGCTGCAAAATCTTTATCAATACCATATTACGATACGATGAAAGAGATAATTTTACCTCAAGCTATGAAGAGTATATTGCCATCATTAATAAATGAAATTATTAGTTTAATAAAGGAATCTGCAGTAATTGGAATAATTGGTGTGGCAGATTTAATGAGAAGAGCACAAATTGTATCTGCTGAACAATATGATTTTTTCAAACCTTTATGTGTAGCCGCTATATTCTATTATATAATAGTAGCATTTATAGCATTTATAGGAAAAAATATTGAAAAAAAAATACAATGATAAAAATAAAAAATTTAGAAAAGTATTTTTTAAATAAAAAAATTCTTAATAAGATATCTACGACGATTGATGAGGGAAAAGTATACGCAATAATTGGTCCCTCTGGATCTGGAAAATCCACTTTTTTAAAATGTGTGGCCGGGATAGATGAGGACTATATAGGAAATATTGAGTATAATAATTTAGAAAAAAAGGATTTAGGATTTATTTTTCAAAATTTCAATTTATTTACTAATAAGTCTGTTTTAGAAAATTTAATATATGCTCCATGCAAAATATTAAACAAGGATAAATCTCAAGCAATTGAAGAAGCAAAAATTCAATTAAAAAAAGTTAATATAGATAGTGATTTATATAATCAGTATCCTAAAAATCTCTCAGGTGGACAAAAACAAAGAGTTGCTATAGCAAGAACTCTTTGCATGGAACCAAAAGTGCTTTTTTATGACGAACCAACTTCAGCATTGGATCCAGAAAATACAGTTGATATATTAAAAATCATCACATCACTTTCTAAAAATAAAAAAATCACAAATGTAATTGTAACTCATCAAATGAAATTTGCAGAACATATTGCTGATGAAGTTATTTTTTTTGACAATGGAAACATAGCTGAAAAATCAGATGCAAAAACATTTTTTTCAAACCCAAAAAATGATAGGTCTAAAAACTTTTTAAAAAAAACACAATTTATCTATGAAGTATAATAAATATCAATTTTATTTGATATTATTTTTCAGTATTTTTTTAACTGTAGATACAATATTCATATATATTGCAAATACTACATATAGAAATAGAAAGATACATGAGAGTAGTACAAATATACAGCATAAGGTAACTATAAAAAATCCAAACAACGAATTCCCCATAGTAAATATATCTTTGATAAATAACTATGATCTAGATACAATGAATGTTCAAACCTTGAATCTTAATAATAAACAAGACAAAAAGATATACACTTATGGTTTAAATAAAAAATTTGTTAATAAAGATATTAACATCACTTTAAATTCAAATAATATCTTATTTAATATCAAATTTTTTGATAAAAAAGGAAATAGCTTTTTTTATCGTTATAAAATTTTTCGTGATAATAATGAATATAAAATCAAATAATAATACATTCAATTTTTCTAGTAGTAAAGAAGTTGAGCACACTCTAGAAGAAGTTATTGATGTAGTTCTCAAGATTGAAGATTACCCAAAATTTTTACCATGGTGTAAAAAAGCTAAAATTATTTCACATGAAGAAGATAAAATTATTGCAGATTTGATTATTTCATTTAAAGGGATAAACGTTAAGTATAGATCTCTTATAACCATACAAAAAGATGCATCAGATGTAACAATAAAAACATCTAGCATAGAAGGCCCTTTTAAATTTCTTGATAGTTATTGGGTATTAAAAAAAGTTGCAAAAGAAAAAACAAATATAAAATTTGAAATTAAATTTTTGTTAAACTCAAATATATTACAAAAAATAATGAGCAAAATGATGAAACATGCCAGCAATAAAATATTATTATCATTTGAAAAAAGATTATCAAACAAAGCTTAAATCTCCATTGCACTAACTAATTATACTTTTTTCCCCTTTAGCTTCATAACTTCTGTTATAATTTTTGCAATAGATTTATAGTGTTCAAAAGGAATTTCTTCATCTATCTCAACAGATTTATATAAAGCTTGTGCAAGAGGTGGATCTTCTACTATATGTATGTTGTTTTCAATTGCTATTTTTCTTATTGTAAGAGCAATATTATCTAACCCTTTTGCAACAACTATAGGAGCTGACATACCTTCTTTAGGAGAATATTGAAGCGCTATAGCGTAATGAGTAGGATTTGTGATTACTACATCTGCTTTTGGAACCATAGACATCATTCTTTGTTTAGCCCTTTGTCTACGTATACTTTTCAATTTTGATTTAATTTGAGGGTCACCTTCCGTCTCTTTATATTCTTTTTTAATTTCTTCTTTACTCATCATCAAATTTGAAAGATGTCTCTGTTTTTGATAAAAAAAATCAAAAGCAGCTATAAAAGCCATAATAATACATACCGCTATCAATATTTCTTTTATAGCTGAATTCAAAAAAGCTAACATTTGATTCATCTCTAATGTATGAACTAAATTTAGTTTTGCAAAATCTGGCTTTATTACAAGATAAATAACAAAGCTTATAATGGCAATTTTGAACATTCCTTTAATCAATTCTACAACTGAATTCATGGAAAATATTCTTTTGAATCCTGCAAAAAGTGATATCCTATCAAGCTTAAATTGAATTAAATCAGGGACAAACATTATACCAACTTGCATAATATTTGCCAAAATTACTGATAAAACACATAGAACCAATGGAATCATTACCAAAGAAGCTACAATATAACCAATTTCTCTAACAAAATTATGCATCATCTCTGGGTTTAAAGAAATATCATATGATTTTGATATAAAATACTCTAATTTATAAACACCTGTCTTACTAAGACTGGGAAATATCATTGATACAACAACTGTTATTATTACAAATAATAAAAAACTAGTAAGCTCTTTGGATAAAGCAATATTTCCTTTCTTCTTTGCTTCTTCAAGCTTTTTGGGCGTAGGTTGTTCCGTTTTTTGTGATTTATCTTCGTTTTGATCTCCAGACACTATCCGAACACCCCATCAATATAATTTTTATAATGCTCTATAAACCATATCATCAATGATGAAACGGTTATAGCTAAAATTAAAAAACCAACCATTGTTTGCAAAGGAATAATTAAAAAAAACACATGTATCTGTGGCATGATCCTAGATATTATACCACCAACAACATTGATGACCAAACCAATTATGATAAAAGCCATAGACATTTTAATAGCAATATTCCAAGAATCATTAACAACTCTGACAATAGTATTTGTATGATCATGATAAAATTCAAAAAAAGATCCTATCTTAAAATTCTTATAACTTAGCACTATTGATTGAATCACTTCATGTTGTAAATTAAATGAAAAAATTAAAACAATGGCTAATAATGTCAGAAAATTTCCTACTATTGTACCCTGTTGAGCATCTTGCGTTGGGTCTATGAGCGTAGCTGCTGATAATCCTATGGTATTACTAATCACATATCCTAGTATATTTACTGAGGATAAAATTATTCTCAATATTAATCCAAAAAATATCCCTAACAATAATTCTGATATGACATTTAATACTAATACTAAAAATTCACTGGGAATAATGATTTGATTATTAATATTTACGATTGGTAAAATAATTAATGTGATCAAAAATGAAAAAGTTATTTTAATGCGTGAATTAATATTATTTTCACCAAAACCTGGTGTAAGTAATATCATACAACTTACTCTACAAAATATTATAAAAGCAGAATACACATAATTTGATGAAAATTCAGTAAGATTCATACCAAAAGATCTTTGTTTTAAAAAATAATCATATACAATGGTATATCGTAATACCATAACCTAATTTAAGTGATAGGATAAACATATAATGTTATATTTGACAAGAAAAAAAGGAGAATCAGTTATCATTCATAATGATGTAAAAATAACAATTGTCGATATTGGAAGAAATTCTATAAAATTAGGAATTGAATCACCTAAATCTTCTAGCGTTTTAAAAAAAGAACTTTATGATGTAATAATGAACGAAAATATGGAGGCATTATTCTCTTTTAATGATGCTGAAATAAATTTAAAAGATGAAGAAGAAAATTTTGATAAAAAATAATATAATCATTATTAAATTTTTTGCTGCGTTATTTTTTATATTTATTTACTTAATAAGAAGTGAAGCCAATATTGTATTTGATGATGAAATAGATAACTTTTTTGCAAAAATTACATCCCCAATTCTAAATATTAGCGGCCTTTCAGATAGGGGAATATCTGCAAAAGTCATTTTATCAAATGAAAAAAATGCATTTGTCACAGGAAATAATAACGTTTATATATCATCTGGATTAATAAATGAGACATCTGATATAGAAGAATTGATTGGAGTATTTGCACATGAAATTGCCCATATTAAACGAAAAGATATTTTTAAAATAATTGCAAAAGCAGAATTATTAAAAAAAAATCAGGTATTATCTACAGTCTTGGGAGTAATTATTGGAATATCATTAAAAAGTCCAGAAATAGGAAGCATATCCACTTTAGCTGGTTTGGATGCATTAAATTTAGATATATTAAAGTTCAGTCGCCAACAAGAAGAATCTGCAGATAAATTAGCATTAATTTGGTTGTCAGAATTGGGTGTAGGTAAAGATGGTATGCTAAAATTATTTAATTCCATGCTAAAAAAAGAACAATTTAATAATCTTCAAAATTCATATAGATATACCCACCCCCTATCCAAAGAAAGAATAAAGTATATAAAAAACTTCAAAGCAATAAAAAAACCAACTTCATTTATAACTGCTGATTTGATTGTCCAATACAATTTAATAAAAGCTAAATTATACTCATTAACGAATACAGATACTGAAATTAATAAGAAATATAGGGGTGATAAATATTATGATTTATACGCAAAAGTCTTTAAAAATGCAAAATTAAAAAAATTTTCAACTTCTTTCAATCTTCTTAATGAATTAATAACAAAAAATCCTAATTATTCATATTTTTATGTGACTATGGGAGAATTGTTTTTTGAAAATGGAGAAATAAATAAATCAAATGAATATTTCAATAAAGCAATTTTAATGAATAAAAATTTGCCAGTTACAATGTTTGAATTAGCAAATAATTATATTTCATCTAAAACAAATATAAAATCCGCCATAGAATTGTTAAATATAATATCAATTAAATATTATGATGTTTCAGAAATATGGAAAAAGTTGGGTATCGCATATGAAATAAATAAAAATTATTTAGAAGCATACATCTCATTTGCAAAAGCTTCGTTATTAAATAAAAACACTGCTCTTGCGAAAAAATTTATCGAAAAAGCAGAAAAATATGCAAATCCTGATAATACTTATAAGTTACGAGATATCAAAAAGCTAATTGAGAAAACGTAAGGGTTACCAACTATCATTTAATATGCACCCTCCCCAACTATACAAATTACAAATCATCATGCTCAGCAGTTGTTAAAACCCAAACATAAGTCATCAAAGAGTTAGGAGATGCAATCATTTCAAAGTCTTGATCCTCAATATCCACATAAAATTTATTCTCTCTATCTGCACCGTTTAATAAAACCATAGATACAGTGTTGTTATATATGAAGGCTTGAGCATCTATCCATTCTCCATTTTGAGATCCAAGATCTAAATTTGTTTCTATAGCCTTTGAGCCAGGAGGTACAAATTTACTAAAATGAGCAATAGAAAAAAAATCTGCGTTATTCTTAAAAATTGGCTCATTATTTGTACTATTAATCGTAACCATTCCATTACAATTTGTACATCCCTTGCTACCTACATTGTTATCAGTGACAGGACCATGATTTTCATCAAGTGCTAAATTCCATCTAAGCACTACTTCTGCATTTCCATTTTTCAATGCGGACATATGCCAGTTATATGTATTCCACTTCAGATTTGATATAAAATTTTCAGATGACATATCTCCATTTCCAGTACACTCTGTAGCATATATCTTTTTTTCTGAATCACTATCTTTTATAGCCTGAAATGCTTGTTTATATTGATCTCTACCGTTAGCATCATAACAATGCCAAGCTGTTGCATAAGTTGCGGCATTTGCATCTTTATTTTCTAAAACTTTTTTTGGAAAATTAGCGATTCCTTCATCTGTTTTGTTATCTGAATAATTGTGATCCCAAATTATGATGTTTGGCGTTATATTTTCTGTTAACGAAATTTTAAATCCAGCAAAAAGCTTTATTGCAAATTTACTATATGTATCCGAATCCCAATGAAGAGATTGATATGCATCCGTATAAAACAATGGTTCATTTTGCAAACCTACAGCATCAAAAGACAATCCGTGACCATGATAATCTTTTAAAACTTTCACAAAATAATCAACATAATTATCCATGTATTTAGCATTGAAACCATGTTCTGATGTTTGCATCCATTTTGGTGGTGCCCATGGTATCATCATCATTTTTATATCAGGATTGATGCTTTTTGCTTTTTGTAATGTTGGGATAATAAATCCAATATCTGAATTTATATTAACTATATCTTTATCTACTGTATATTTATCGAATATATCTTTTAAATCTTCAGCCATTTCTAGATATGTTTTCAATCGCTCTTCTTGATAACTATAAGAGGTGGTTGGCTCTGCATTGGCATCAGTTCCACCCATCGGAACACGTACATAACTAAGCCCTATACCATGTTCTTTCGAAAAAAGAGCACAAATCGCAGAATTAGGTGCTTGGTTTAGAAGATACGCAGCAGAATTAGTCATGCTACCACCAAACCCTTTCATTGTTTGCAATGTCTCTTTTGGATTTATTGTGATTTTTATATCATGTGATTCATCTGAATCAACACCTGTATTAAGAGTTTCTTGTTTTTCCAAATATCGTATGGAACCATCAGCATTTTGCCAAGTTCCCCAAGGGTAAATTTTCCCTTCCTCTAAATTGTCTAAATATGTAAACCTAAGTGCAGCACCCAAACCATTTAATTGTGTAGTATTAGCACATATATTAGTATTCATGACACAAACCCCTTATTCATAAATGAAATGATATGGTAAAAAATAAACTTTTTTAAGTCAATATTTTAAATACGCCTTTTTGATAAAAACTTTTATTTATTTTCGCCAAATAACAAAATATCGAGAAAAATTTTGCCATATCGTCTTATCTTTGTTTCCCCAATTCCTATTATTTTAGACATTTCATCAATTGATTTTGGCTTTACTTCAATCATTTCTACCAAAGTTTTGTCATGAAATACTACATATGGAGGTACATTTTGTGCTTTTGCTATTTATAACCTTTTTGCTTTTAATAGCAGTAATAAATCTTTTTCTTCTTGCGTAAATAATCCTTTATCCAGAATCTTTGCTTTATAAGATTCTTTACTCTTAACTTTTTTAATATATTTACCTAACTCTATAGTTTCTTTTTCTTTTAAAAATTGTATTCCGCGTTCGGTAATTTTAATTGCCCCATGGCCTATAATATCAACTGTAAGTATGTTTCTAGATACCAATTGCCTAAAAATACTTTGCCATCCTTGTTTGCTATATTCCTTCCCTACCCCAAAAACACTAATTTTATCATGCCCAAAATTCTTGATTCTTTCGTTGTCCACTCCAAGCAAAACATCAATAAGATATACCATTCCAAAAATTTGGTTAGTTCTATAAATACATGATATTGCTTTTTGAGCTAAAATTGTACCATCAAAGGTTTCTGGTTTTGTAATGCAGGTATCACAATTATTGCATGGATCACAGCTGTCTCCAAAATATTCTAGTAATATCTGCCTTCGACAAGATGTGGCTTCACACAATCCTAGTAGATAATTTAATTTCTGGCGCTCTAT
>JBKEHD010000014.1:0-32362 GCA_046710445.1 Candidatus Midichloriaceae bacterium | reverse complement strand
CGTTCCTATGTTTACGTGCGGCTTATTCCTTTCGAATTTCCCTTCTGCCATCTTTTTTCTCCTTTATTTCGGGTTGTTTTTTATTTCCTCTGCAACATGCTGAGGTACTTTTTCATAATTTAAAAACTGCATACTATACTGAGCTCTACCTTGAGTCATAGATCTTAATGTATTAACATATCCAAACATCGTAGCTAAAGGCACTGTAGCATTTATAACTTGAGCATTCCCCCTTGGTTCCATACCAAGAACTTGCCCACGAATACTATTAAGATGCCCTATTACATCACCAATATAATCATCTGGTGTAATAACTTCAACAGACATTATAGGCTCTAATAATTCAGCACCAGCCTTACTAACACCCTCTCTATAAGCAGCTTTTGCAGCAACTTCAAAAGCTAAAGCACTTGAATCAACATCATGATAAGCTCCATCTAAAAGAGTCGCTTTAAAATCAATCATAGGATAACCAGCGACAACTCCAGTTTTACTCACCTGCTCAATACCTTTTTCGATAGCAGGTATATATTCTCTAGGAACATTACCACCCACAACCTTGCTACAAAATTCATAACCACCACCCTTTTCATTAGGCTCAAATAAAATCTTTATCCTTGCAAATTGACCAGCTCCACCAGTTTGTTTTTTATGCGTATAATCAATCTCATAAGAAGATGATATAGTTTCTCTATACGCAACCTGCGGAGCACCTATATTAGCATCAACTTTAAATTCTCTCTTCATTCTATCGACTATTATCTCTAAATGTAACTCACCCATACCAGCTAATCTAGTTTGATTAGTCTCCATATCAGTACTTACTCTCAAAGATGGATCTTCTGCCACAAGTCTGGTAATAGCTAAAGACATTCTCTCTTGATCTTGTGCAGTTTTAGGCTCAACAGCAACCTCGATCACTGGATCAGGAAATTCCATTTTTTCTAATACTACGTCAGAACCAAGTTCACACAAAGTATCCCCAGTAGTGGTAGCTTTTAAACCAGCTAAAGCAACAATATCTCCTGCAGAAGCTTCTTTTACATCCTCTCTATCATTAGCATGCATCAATAACATACGCCCCACACGCTCCTTTTTACCCTTAGTGGTATTACTAATAGTAACCCCAGATTTAAATACACCTGAATACAATCTAACAAAAGTCAAAGAACCTACAAAAGGATCATTCATAACCTTAAAGGCTAAAGCGCATACTTTACCTTCATTACTAATTTCAATTTCAACCTCTTCATCAGTAGACGAATTTATACCCTTAATAGAACCAATATCCATAGGGCTTGGCAAATAATCATTAACAGCATCTAATAATGGCTGAACACCCTTGTTTTTAAAAGCAGAACCTAAAAAAACAGGAACAAATGAAGATTTCAAAACACCCCTTCTAATACAAGATTTAATCTCCTTAACACTCAACTCTTCTCCAGCTAAATATTTTTCCATCAAAACATCATCAACTTCAACAATCTTCTCTAATAATTGCTCTCTACGCTTTTTAGCTTCATCCAATAACTCAGCAGGTATATCAGAATACACATATTCCGCACCCAGATCATCTCCACTCCATACAACAGCTTTAAACAAAACTAAATCAATCAGTCCAGCAAAATTTTCTTCAGAACCTATAGGAAGTTGCATAATGACAGGGGAAACACCCAATCTGTCGATTATCATATCAATACATCTATAGAAATTTACTCCCACCCTATCCATCTTATTTACAAAACAGATTCTAGGAACATTATATTTATCAGCTTGTCTCCAAACAGTCTCAGTTTGTGGCTCAACCCCAGCAACACCATCAAAAACAGCAATAGCTCCATCCAAAACTCTCAAAGCCCTCTCAACTTCAATAGTGAAATCAACATGCCCCGGAGTATCGATAATATTTATTTTACAATTTTTACCACTTTCACTCTTCCAAAAACAAGTAGTTGCAGCAGAAGTAATAGTAATACCACGCTCTTGCTCTTGTTCCATCCAATCCATTGTAGCATTACCCTCATGAACCTCTCCAATTTTATGAGATTTGCCCGTGTAATACAAAATACGCTCAGTAGTAGTTGTTTTACCAGCATCAATGTGAGCCATGATACCGATATTACGATAATCTTCAATTAAAACATCCTTGCTCATATTACCACCTAAAATAAGAAAACGCCTTGTTAGCCTCAGCCATCTTATGAGTATCTTCTCTCTTCTTGTAAGCAGAACCCTTCTTATTATAAGCATCAACTAATTCAGCAGATAACCTACTTAACATATCCTTCTCTGATTTCCTCTTTTTTGCAGCATCTACTAACCACTGCAAACTCAAAGCTAAAGACCTATCATCTCTAATTTCAGTTGGTACCTGATACGTAGCACCACCAACTCTTCTAGATTTAACCTCAACCAAAGGCTTTAAATTACTCAAAACTTCATCAAAACCCTCAACAGCGTCTTTTTTCACTTTTTCAGCTAAATTAGATATTGCCCCATATACTATACCCTCAGCAATGGATTTTTTCCCATGCAACATCACATAATTGATCATTTTAGCGATCACAATACTACCATACAAAGCGTCTGGTAAAATATTCTTTTTTTCTGCAGCTCTACGTCTAGACATTTTTTAATCCTTTATTTTGATTTTTTTGTCCCATATTTCGATCTACCTTGCTTTCTATCAGCCACACCCTGTGTGTCTAAAGCAGATCTTATAGTATGATACCTTACACCAGCCAAATCTTTTACTCTACCACCACGGATCAAAATCACGGAATGCTCTTGTAAATTGTGACCTTCTCCGGGTATATAACTTGTAACTTCGAATCCATTGCTCAACTTAACCCTAGCAACCTTTCTCATAGCTGAGTTAGGCTTCCTTGGTGTAGTAGTGTAAACTCTCGTGCAAACACCTCTTTTTTGAGGGCAACTCTCAAGTGCTGGAACTTTGTTTTTCACACCCTTAGATTTTCTGGGCTTTCTAACTAATTGATTTATAGTTGGCATCGCTTATTCAGTATTTTAATAACCTCGGAATCATAAGCTCTCAGCTTCATATAGTCAAGTGCTTTTTCCACAATTATGTATTAAATTAAAATTTCATTATACAGCCCATAATATAATACAAAATTCTAATGAACTTGATACATAAGTACAACACCCCCATAATTAGTGCAACAAAATGAGTGTGTGCATGACTAAGCTTGTTAATACATTATACCAATTATCATTTTACGGAAATGATATAAAAGCAATTCAATATGCTGAAGAAGAAGCAAAAACAGGAAAATTAGATGCCGCTATAGCTACAGCCAACTTAATTATTCACAGAGGTAAAGATATAAAAACAGGATTTGCGATCTATGATTCAGTTCTTAGATGCGACTCTAAAAATAATCACCATTCAATTACTATAGAAGCTTTGGATAATAAGTGGAGAATGATTCATCATCATCCAAATCTAATAAAATAACCTATTCCAGACGCTATATAGATCATCAAAGAAATCTATATATATATAATTATACAAGTGCTGAACTTGGCATTATGTATGACCTCACTATAAAAAATATTATTAATGCAAAGACTGAATACAAAAAAATATTAACTCATACTACTTACGATACCATTGATAAAGAAGAGTTTTGGTTATTTCACCCTATGGCAATCAAATTTCTTAAAACAACATTGTAATTAACAGAAATATTCAATAGACATGATAACAAAGAGTATTTAAGAACTAAAATATCAGAAACAGAACAAAAAGATTATTGCAATATAGTTGAATGTATATATAAAGCTGACGACAAAAAAATATCATTCTCCTCTGAATTTACAAATGAACTACTTTATTTTTATAACAATACAAATACACATAATAGTAGAAATATAGGCTCTATATGCGAATACATGCTATTTTCAACAAAATTGCGCAAAGCTCATGATTTTGAAAACGATATTAAAGAGTTTATTAAAAATACAAATAATGTGAATGAAATCACTAATATGTTCCATTTAATAGATGAATACGGTATCACAATACTAACAACCATATCCAATGTGATAGCTGGCTCTCATCCTGAACTTGCTCTAAAAATACTAAAGCACGAAGAATCTATGACATATTCACAGCTTCCAGATGTGTCGTATACAATAGGTGATTTCGAATTAAATCCAATTGATCAATTGAAGAATGTAAGCTTTACTATAGAAGATTTTGTTTGTGACTCATGTTAATATTTATATCAAGCACCACAATACTTTATATCATATCATAGAAATATCTAGCTACATTATTTCCTATAAACAAAAGGTATATTTCGTACTCCATGCCCCATTGAATTTGTTTGAAAAACAGGGATGTGACACATCTCCTTTGCAAAATCTCCCAACACAAAGCTTTGAAATTCATCAGATTTTGAAAAATCACCAAAAATTATACCCTTAACGCCATTTAATTTATTAGCATTCACTAAATGATACAACATCCTATCTATTTTATACCCCGACTCCCCTACATCTTCTAAAATCAATATCTTTCCATGCGTTTCAATTTCCCAACTTGTACCAATACTGGTCTGAATAATTGCAAGATTTCCACCCGTATATACATTTTGTTTCAAAAAAGATGCGGGCAACTCTTTTGCAGCTTTATTCATAGGAGTTAAATCATCCATATCCAAACAATCTTTATCATTTAATATAGTCTCAAATAAATCCAAAAAATTTCGCTCACTCTTCTCTTTTTTAAAAGATTCACACAAACATGCTCCATGAATTGTTTCCCACCCCCATTTTTGAGAAAAAAACAAATGCAAAGCGGTGATATCACTATACCCTACGAATACTTTTTTCACATCAGGCTTTGGTTGCGACTCTAAATATTCAATCAATTTTGAAGATCCATACCCACCATTTGTACACCATATAATCATATTCTCTTCATTAGAATACAAAAGACCTTTTAAACTTTGTAACCTCAACTCATCTGAATTTGAATGAAAAGGATGCGCATGTTTATTAAGTAGCGGTATAGCATTATACAGATTTATCCCATTTATTTTTGATATCTGTTCATAAGAACAATATGGATATGATGCAGGAGAAATCGGAGCTATCTTGTATTTTTGATTCAACCTTTTCCACAAATAATGATCATACACTTCTTCCATCATAAATAATCAATAACCATAATGTATAATTACAATGGACGCCTTATCAATTACGAATTTCACCATCATCTCATTCGTTTTTTTGTTGAATGAAATTAAAAACTATAAAAAACCTACTATCTCTTTTCAATTTTTTTAGCACATAAGCTACTTTATGACTTCTATCATTTGGATAATAATTAAAATATAATATACCGACAGCTATTTTACCAAGCTGCGTTTGATCTGACATCCACATTTCTGGAGGAAACAAATTAAACATTCCGGCAATCTTAACAGAAGGTATAAGTTCATCTATCACTTGTAGAGAATTCAGAATTTTTGCTTTATTTTGTTTAGAATCACCATGTGACTCTAATAACGTATTCAACTCTACAATATTGTTTATTGCAGCAGAAATAGCGCCCTTTCTAGCACCACCCTCTTCTTTCGTATAAGGATTCGTAACAACAGCTGAATCTGCATCATTTTTTAATATATCCTTCGGTCTGACGGAAGCATATAACGTATTATCAAACAAAATAATAAATAAAAAAAGATATCTTATAAACATATCGCAAACCATCATAAATACAATTACATCTTTGATGATAAATCAAGTCAAAATTTTAATAAAGAAATTTATTAAAAAAAACACTATTTTTCTGTATAACCCATAGCATTAAAAGTTTCCTTAAAACCCATTCTTTTTCTTATTATTGAAAATTTATCCATATCCAGCATCACTTCTGTAGCATAAGGACGCAGATTATATAAATTACTCATAGAAGCACAATATGCTCCAGCCGTAAGGATAGCTAAAACATCACCCACTTCAGGATTAGCTATCCTGATCTCTTTATTTATTATATCTGTTGATTCGCAAATATTCCCAACAATTTGAACATTTTCACTTTCACCCACTGGTTTAGAAATATTAATTGCGTGATGATAAGAATCGTATAACGCAGGTCTCCCAATATGATTCATCCCTGTATCCACACCAACAATCTTTATATTTTTATTACTCAACACATTTGTAACTTTAGTAAGCAAAAAAGTTGATTCAGCCACCAAATATTTACCTGGTTCAAAAATAATTTTCACATCATTTTTCTTCAATAAATCATATTGCATGTAGTATTTTTCAACTATCTCAGAAAAAAGATTAAGATCAACAGGAGTACTATCTGGATAATACCTAACTCCAAAACCACCACCTAAATCAACAAATTGTATGGATTGGAAGTGTTTCGTTAAATCAAAAATCAAAATAATCATCTTTTCAAATTGATCAGTTTTATACAAACCAGAACCCAAATGGCAATGCAACCCTATCACCTTCAATTCACACTCATTTATTATCTGCAACACCTCATCCAATTTCGAATGAATAATGCCAAATTTAGATTCATCACCCCCAGTTATCACCTCTTGAAACTCTCCATCACCAAAACCTGGATTTATCCTTATTGATAATTCACTTTTTCTATATTTATTTCCAAAATATCTCAACTCATTGAGAGAGCCAATATTGACAATAACACCCTCTTCTTTTGCAAAATCTAACTCATATTCAGCACTATTATTTCCAGTAAACAATATCTGATCACCTTTAAAGCCCAACTTCTTGGCTAACTGTATCTCATATGGCGATATAGTTTCCACCCCATCCAAACCAAATTCCTTTAATGCATTTATTATTGAAGGGTTAAAATTAGCTTTCATCGCATAAAAAAGCTTACATTTTTCACTAAAAGAATTTTTTATGTTCAAAACCTTCTCTTTTAAAACTTGTTTATCAGTTACAAAAACAGGGGTCCCAAATTGAGAGATAATTTGATCAAAAACTCCTTTTTTACTTTGAAAATAATCTATGTTTTGCATATCTACTCTTTTAAAAATTTTTCATGCAACTCTCTTAAAGCTAACTTAGTTTGAAATTCATCAATAATTATCGTTATATTATTACCCGACGCACTCACACTTATCGTGTGAATAGCAATACTATGCTCATCACACAAATCAAAAATGCCAGATAACAATTTAGTATTATGTCCCACACCATTTCCTATAAAACATAACTTCGTCATCTTTTTTTTCACACTCACATCTGCAAAATTCTGCAAAAGCTTATGCAGTTTCCTCGAATAATCTTCTGATTTAATGGAAAATGTAAAGGAAATCTCAGAAGTCGCACATACATCTATCGGTATATTGTTTTCCGCTACGGTAGATGTAATCATCTTCACGAAACCCACTCCATTAATAATATTTGTATTCTCTAAAGTAATTAATGTATTCCCAGGATTTCCAACTATACCCTTAGCATGCGGAGCAACTTTACAAATCTTTGTCCCAGCAAATTTTGTATTAAAAGTATTATACACATATACAGGTATATCATTCTCAACAGCTAACGCGATTGTATCAGGATGAACAACCTTAGCTCCACTATACGCCATTTCCGACATCACATGCATATCTAAACTTTTCCAAGAAAACGCATCCTTAACTATCCTTGGATCAGCTGTCATAATTCCATCAACATCAGTCCATATTTCGACAGAAGATGCCTCAAATATCATTGCAATAATAGAAGCTGTATAATCACTTCCCCCACGACCAAGCAATGTAATATTACCATGCGTATCTTTTCCAATAAATCCTGTCACAACAGGAATAATATTTTTACGCAACAAAGGCCTTAAAAGTTTTTTAGCAGCTAAACTAGTTGCTTGGAAATTCACCTTAGCTTTTAGGTAGTTGTTATCAGTCCTGATGATTCTCTCAGATTCAATCCTTTCCGATTCCACAGAAACGCTTTCTAATGCATAACACATTAACATAGAAGATAATTTCTCACCAAACGCACATATTCGTGCAACCGTTTTATCAGTCAAATCACCAACCAAACTAGTTCCATAACTAATAGCTTCAAGCTTCTTTATTATTGGTTCAAATTTATTAATCCAAATTTGCTCATATTTTTCTTCATCCACAATAATATCTCTAAGGATGTTTTTATGAAAATTTGATATCTCAAAAACTTTTGACCTTACCAATCTAGGTTTTAATTTTCTCGCAAGATCTATTATCTCTATCAATTCGTCAGTCATGCCACCTACAGCAGAAACAGTAACTATAACCTTGCCCTTAATAAGCTTTTTTTTAACTATATTCGCACAACTAATTATTGATTTTGCACTCCCCATGGAGGTCCCACCAAATTTAATAGAATTTATTAACATAAATATTAATGATTAATTTAGTAACCAGATTTAATATGAAATAGAAATAATAGTCAATAATTTTAACAAAGAAATTTCTAAAGAAGCTTTGAAAGTGTGGCGTAAAGCATGTTAAATCGTAACAAACATGTTGTTGCTTCGAAAAATATCACCAATTTATTTAAATATTGTTGTTTTTTTATATTATTAAAGTAATAATTAATCATTTAAAATGCTGATAATTGAATGCAGAAGATAAAAATTAACATAAAAGTCAAAGAAAGCTTAGATGCTTGGATACATTATTTAGATAAAAATCTTAATTATTCAAAAAATACTACAAATGCTTATATAACAGATATTTATTATTTTTTAATATTCATAAATTCATACTATGAAGAATCTATAACCTTGGATTTACTCAGCAATCTTAAAATTTATGATTTTAGAGCCTGGCTTGCTTATAGAAAAAAAAATTCTATCTCTTCTATATCAAATAATAGATCCATATCATCATTGAGAAATTTTTATAAATTTTTAAAAAGATTTAAGAATATTGATAATCAGCATTTAAACCAAGTGCGTGTTGCAAAAACAAATAAACCTTTGCCAAAAGCATTACCTCAAAAATCCGCTATAGAAATTATTCATGCAATTGATACCATTGCTAAAATAGATTGGATAGGACATCGAGATAAAGCTATAACTTATTTATTATACGGATGTGGATTGAGAATAGGCGAAGCACTGAACTTAAAACTCAAAAATTTCGAAGATGGCTATAAAAAAGTTATTGTGCTTGGAAAGGGTAACAAAGAACGAGAACTCTACTTGTTACCAGAGATTATACAACAAATTGAATTATACATATCACATTGCCCATTTGAAATCACATCCGAAAATCATATGTTTTTTGGAGAAAAAGGAGGTGTATTAAATCCAGATGTATTCAGACATATTTTGCGAAAATTAAAAACAAAATTAATGCTACCAAGTTATACGTCTCCTCATGCTTTAAGGCATAGTTTTGCAACTCATTTATTAGAAAATTCTAATGGCGATCTGCGAACTATACAAGAGTTATTGGGTCATAAAAACTTATCCACCACTCAAAGATATACAAAAATAGATACAAATTACATTCTAAATAATTACAAAAATTTTCACCCTAGAATGAAGAAGAGCTAGATACTTCCATATTTATTTTGATTTTTCATTAATTATGAATTATCCTCCAACAAACAAAAATAACTTGCATATGATAGGTTTGGTTTTTGATACTTCAGGTGCTTATGGATCTGTTACAGTAATAAAAGAAAAAAAAATACTATGTTATAACGTCAACAACTCACCAAATGAGCAGTCGGAAACTATTAATCTCTTAATTGAGAAATCTTTGGCAGAAGTTGGTATAACATATAATGATATTGATTATCTAGCTGTAGCATTGGGTCCAGGTAAGTTTACAAGCTTACGAATCGGCATATCTGTTGCGAATGCAATATTTTTTGCTACAAAAAAACCTTTACTCCCTATCTCTAATTTTGAAGCATTAGCATATAATATAAAACAAACCGAATTTGGAGTGGCACTTAAAGCGACTACAGGCAAATTTTACTTTCAAAGCTTTAAAAATAATATGCAAAATTCAGAAATTCGTGTTATAAATGAGAAGGAATTGTTAGAATTAAAGAAGGATACTCATATCATAGGAGATAGTGATACGGTTGATGAAAAATTTATGATAGATGCACGCAATATTGCAAATTGCGCATCGGATAAAATTAAAAACAAAACAAAATTTGCATCCAACTACCTTCAACCAAAATATATAATAAATAATTATTTATAAATTATGAAACAAGATACAATTACAGTCGCATATGGCGATGGAATAGGTCCAGAAATCATGGAAGCTACACTTAAGATACTCAAGAATGCGGAGATAGGCTTAAAAATAGAGAGTATTGACATTGGACAAAAGGTTTTTGAAAAGGGCATAACATCAGGTATTGTCAATGATTCTTGGGAGATTATAACAAGAAACAAAATATTACTTAAAGCGCCTATAACTACACCACTTGGTGGCGGATATAAAAGTCTTAATGTAACATTCAGAAGGACTCTAGAATTATTTGCAAATATTCGTCCTGCCGTTTCATATTACCCATTCGTTGGGAAAGATTCAAACATGGATGTCGTGGTTGTTAGGGAAAATGAAGAAGATTTATATTCAGGAATAGAATATAAAATAACACCAAATGCCAACCTGGGAATGAAAATGGTATCTGTTATGGGGTGTGAAAGAATTGTTAGATACGCTTTTGAATATGCAAAAAATAACAACAGAAAAAAAGTCACTTGCATTACAAAAAGCAATATAATGAAGATAACAGATGGATGTTTCAAACATATATTTGAAATAATATCAAAAGAATATCCAGATATAATTGCAGACCACATGATAGTAGATATTGCAGCTGCAAAACTTGCTACACAACCATCAAATTTTGATGTAATAGTAACGTTGAATTTATACGGCGATATATTATCAGATATAGCATCAGAGGTATCCGGATCTGTAGGATTATCAGGAAGTGCAAATATTGGAAAAGATTATGCGATGTTTGAAGCTGTACATGGTTCTGCTCCAGACATAGCTGGAAAGAATATTGCAAATCCATCTGGATTGCTAAGCTCTGCAGTAATGATGTTAAGCCATTTAGGTCATAATAACAAAGCAAAAATAATACATGAAGCTTGGTTGAAAACTATAGAAGATGGTTATCACACAGCAGATATTTATAATAAAAACAAAAGTACAAAATTACTTTCCACAACTGAATTTACTGATGTTATTATAAAAAATCTTGGTATGAAACCACAGACACTAAAAACTAATGTAGAGCTAAAACAAAGTAAACAAATAGTAATAAAAGAAAATATTACATTTACTCCAAAAAAAGAGATTTTTGGTATAGACGTATTTATTAATGAGTGCTTTTCCGAAGAGTTAGTGCAAAAATTACAAAATATAGATGAAAATTTAAAATTACATATGGTTTCTTGTAGAGGGCTTATAGTATGGCCTTATACAATATCAAATACTAAAGCAGATTTTTATCGATTCAGGTTTGTTAAAAATTCAAAATCACAAAAAGTAAGTCAAACAAATTTGGTGAATTTGATATCTAAAATCGACAAGTTAAACATAAATATATTATTAACTGTAAATCTTTTTTCATATGACGGCGAGATAGGTTTTAGCTTAGCTCAAGGAGAGTAAATGTTTAAAAGAAAATCAGAACAAATCACGCTAAATTTATCCCCTAGCTCGTGTGAAGAATTTCGATTTTCTTGGGTGAGACTCGCAAGAACAAAAAATGTAGGTTGCAAAACTTTTTTAGAACTATTGCATATATATGGCAATCCAATAGACGCTTTGGCTAACATTGAGAAACTAGCTTTTAATGGAAATGGTGGTAACAATAAAAAACTAATTCCATCAAAAAGTAGCATAGAAAAAGAATTTGCCGATACTGAAAAGTTCGGCGCTAAATTAATTTTATCTTGTGACGATGATTATCCTCAAATTTTAAAACAAATCCCTGATCACCCACCAGTTTTAGTGGCAAAAGGAAATACGGAATTGCTAAACAAAGATAAATTAGCGATTGTTGGGGCTAGAAATTCTACTATCAATGGGAATAAATTATCTTATAATTTCGCAAAAGCTATTTCGGAATCTGGGTATATTATAGTGTCTGGACTTGCTAAAGGAATAGATTCTTTTGCACATCAAGGAAGTGTAAAAACTCAAACTATAGGGGTAATAGCTGGGGGTATAGATCATATATATCCAAAAGAAAATGAAGAATTATTCAAAGCCTTATATGAAAGTGGATTAGTTATTACAGAATATCCAATTCATACAAAAGTTTTGCCGCAATTCTTCCCTCAACGAAATAGAATAATAGCTGGATTAAGCTTGGGAGTTTTAGTAATAGAAGCATCAAAAAAATCAGGAACTTTAATTACAAGTAAATTCGCTTTAGATTACAATAGAGAAGTATATGCAATACCAGGATCTCCGCTTGATAACAATGCACAAGGTACAAATGAGCTGTTGAAACAAGGAGCAAATATTGCATTAACTCCAACGGATGTATTACAAGATTTAAATAAAACAAAAGATCAAAAAGATATATTTGTTTTTGATAAAAAAGATACATTCAGCAATTATCATTCAAAAAAAGCACCATCAGAAGATGATTTGAAATCATATAGAGATCTTCTAAAAAATTCACTGTCTCATTCACCAATTTTTATTGACGATATAGTTGCACAATTAGAAATACCAATAAATGTATTAAGTTGCTTACTTATAGAGTTAGAGTTGGCCGAAAAGATCGTTAGATTATCTGGAAATAAAATACAGCTAATATCAAATAATTTGAATTAATTTTATACACAATTTGTTACTAATACCATCATCAATCAATAAATGTCTTGATTTACTGTATCAATTCGTTTTATCATTTAAGTAAATCAAGTTGTATTTGTAAGATGTTTTTTGTAGGTTTATTTATCCTGTTATTTTCGGTGTTCGGTGGTTATTTAGCTATAGGGGGAAATATTGCTGTCTTATTTAAACCATCAGAATGGCTAATAATAGTAGGTGCAGCAATTGGTAGTTATATCATAGCCAATCCACCAATTGTCAGAAATGATATGTTAAAGTCCTTGAAGAATTTGCTAAAAGGAACCCCATATACTAAAGATCATTACATGCAAGTACTGATGTTCATGTTTAATTTTTTCAAATATTCCCATGCAAATGGTATAGTAGAATTAGAAAACCATATAGATAATTCAGAAAAAAGCGAAATCTTCAATAAATACGATATTATGATCAAAGATCAAGATGTTAATACATTTTTTTGTGATTATTTTAGAATGGTTGTATTAGGTTTTGATGATTTTAGAGAATTAGAAAATATGATGGAAAATGATATAGAAAGCAGAAAATTTCACACTTATGCAGTTTCTCAATCATTAATCAAAATTGGTGATGCACTACCCGCTCTCGGAATTGTTGCCGCAGTATTGGGTGTTATTACCGCCATGTCTTCCGTTGGATCTGACCCAAGCATTTTAGCACCTAAGATAGCTTCCGCTCTTGTTGGTACTTTTATTGGAGCATTTACAGCATATGGATTAGTGAATCCTATAGGTTATTTTTTAGCAAAATTTAGTGAAGATGAGATTAAATTTCTTGAGTGCATTAAATCTGGAATCATAGCTCATTTAAGTGGATATCCGCCCACTGTTTCTATAGAATTTGCAAGACAAGCAATCCCCGATGCATACAAACCATCATTTGCCGAAATTGAAACAGGCATAGAAAATATTTAATAATATATTGGGACTGGTATGTTAAACAAAAAATCAGAAAAAATAATATATATTAAAAAAAGGCATAGTAGTGCACATAAAGAATTTCATGGGGGCTCTTGGAAATTAGCCTACGCTGATTTTGTTACAGCTTTGATGGCTTTCTTCTTACTATTATGGTTACTAAATGCCTCTCCTAATAAAAAATTAGAAGGCGTTGCAAAATATTTTATGCCAACATTAAGCTTTTTAAAAGATAAAGAAGAACAAAAACAAACTAATAATAAAATAGGTATACAATACGGAGTAGAGCGGGTAGGTGCTATTGTTGATATAAAAGCAAAAGGTGTAAAAATTAATGTAAATGAGATTAATAATAAAATTTTTGCAAAAATCGAATCAAACATAGATCAAGCAAATGAAAAAAACAGTTCAGTTTCTCAAAGTTTAAGTTACAAAGATACTCCAATTGGATTAGAAATCACAGTACATGACCAAGAAAATCATCCTTTATTTAAAGCTGGAGGATATGAACTATCTGATTTTGCCAAAATGATTCTTACAAAAGTTTCTGAGTTTATATCTATGTCCCCTAATTTAATTAGAATCAGTGGATACACAGACAAATCTAATGTTACATCAATATCAGCAAATGGTAATTGGGAGCTATCAGCACATAGAGCAAATGCTGCTAGAAAATATTTATTAATACAAGGTATTACCTCTGATAGAATAAGTGAGTTAGTTGCAAAAGCAGACACTGATTTACTTGATCCAGAAAATCCTTATTCTCCTAAAAACAGAAGAATAACAATTACATTATTAAGAAATTCTAACCCTGCATTTTATAAAATATCTACACCAAAAGATCTTTCATAAATATGTATTTTTAATTTTCTACCAAACTACTAATCAATAAAATTGATGGGTTTTTAGAAAAACCTGAGCAATTTGAAAATTAACTTATTCTATTATTCTATTTTAAATCTCTCCTTAACTTCATTTAATAATACTGCTTTTATGTATAAATCTTTATTATGCTTAAATTTTGCAACACCCAACCCTTGAATTTCAATAGTAATGTCTACCTTTATTCCTTTGTCATAATTTATTTTTCCCACCAAATACTCTAATTCTTCTTTATTATGAATTGTAACTGAAAAAGAGTTACCAGATGTATTAATAAAATCTTCAAAATCATATATATGATTTATTACAATACGTAATCCTGCAGCATCCCTTTTCCCTACAGCACTAAAGTACAGTACATTCCCCTCTACCAATACATCATTTTTCTCATAAAGAAGCGCTTCATTAAATATCGCTAAATCAATCATCCCATTTAGATCTGATATTTGTAAAAAAGCATACTTTCCCTTATGGGTTGACCTTACTTTTTTTGAAAGTAATACACCTACTATCTGAAGTTTTTTAATATTCACACTTTCTGTCTCTATGTCTTCAGAAGTATCTATCCCAATTCTAGAAATAAATTCTGAATATTTTTCCAACGGATGGGATGATAAATAATATCCAAATGCTTCAAATTCCATTTGTAATTTTTTATCCTCTTCCCATTCTGAAAAATGTTGCAACTCTATCATATATGAATTTATTTCTGAGATATCGCTAAATAAATTTAATTGTGAATCACTACTTTCTTCTTTTGAACAGCATCTCCTTAATAAAAGCTCTACATTCATAAAAAGTGTGTGTCTATTAACTGCAAAAAAATCTAAAGATCCTGATTTAATTAAATTTTCTAAAATCCTTTTATTTAATCCATGTTTAGATACTCTACTGCAAAAATCAAATATATCTTTAAAATCCCCATTATTACTTCTATCTTCACATATTAATTCTATAAAATTCTTCCCTACTCCCTTTAATCCCGATAACCCAAATCTTATACTTTTACTTTCTATTTTAAATTCTGCATCTGAAAAATTAATATCGGGTAATAGAATTTCTGCATTAAATTTTTTGGCCTCTAAAATAAACAGAAAAATCTTATCTGTATTATCAATCTCAAGATTTATAGATGCTGTGAAAAATTGCAATGGAAAATGCGCCTTAAGATATGCTGTTTGGTATGAAATATAAGCATATGCTGCAGCATGAGACTTGTTAAACCCATAACTTGCAAATTTATTTACTAAGTTAAAAACTTCTTCTGCTTTTGATTTGTCAATACCATTATTACAGCAACCATCAATAAATATTACCCTTTGAGCTTCCATTTCTTCTTTTATTTTTTTCCCCATAGCACGCCTTAATAGATCCGCCTCACCCAACGTATAGCAGGCCAATACTTGTGCTATCTCCATTACTTGCTCTTGATATACAATTATTCCATATGTTTCTTTCAAAACATTTTCTAACTTTGGATGTATAAAATCCACCTCTTCTTTTCCATGCTTTCTATCAATATAACTTGGAATATTATCCATAGGTCCAGGTCTATATAGAGATCCTAAAGCAATTAAATCTTCAATTTTATCTGGTAAAATCTTTTTTATTGCTTCTCTCATACCAGAGCTTTCAAACTGAAATACACCTATACAGTGCCCTTTTGATAACATATCAAAGGTTTTTTTATCGTTAACATTAATGGTGCTAATATCAAAATCTTTTATGTCCTTCTTAATTAACTTACACACCCAAGAAATAACAGTTAATGTCTTCAATCCTAAAAAATCAAATTTAACCAATCCTATTTTTTCTACATATTTCAGTGAATACTGAATCACAGATATTTCAGAATTAGAATCTCTATATAGCGGAACTACTTTACTTAATTTTTCATCAGAAATAACCAATCCAGCTGCATGGGTTGAGATATGTCTATTCATTCCTTCAAGTTTAAGACTAATCTCGATTAATTTTCTAAGAGACTCATCATTCATGCTCTGTGATTTAAGATCTTTATCCATATTAATCGCCTCTTTAAGAGTAATTGGATTAGCAGGATTACTTGGTACCATCTTACAAATTTTATCAACTTGCATATATGGTATTTGCAATACCCTACCTACATCTCTTAAAACTGCTCTCGCTTGTAACTTACCAAAAGTTATGATGTTGGCAACTTTATCTGTTCCGTATTTATTTCTTACATATTGAATTACTTCATCTCTCCTATCTTGACAAAAATCAATATCAAAATCAGGCATAGAAATTCTTTCAGGATTTAAAAATCTTTCAAATAGAAGACCAAATTCAATAGGATCAATATCAGTTATACCTAAACTCCATGCAACTATTGATCCTGCACCAGATCCTCTGCCAGGCCCCACAGGAATGTCATTTTTTCTACTCCATTGTATGAAATCAGATACTATTAAGAAGTATCCTCCAAAATTCATATTATTTATAACTGAAAGTTCATACTTCAATCTTTCAAAATAAATCTTATCTTTATCATTATTTACTAAATTCTTTAATCTATTCTTTAGCCCTATTTCTGATTGTTTAATTATTTCTTCTCTTTCTTCTGTAGAAGTTGCAAAAAATTTTGGTAAAACAGGAACTTTGTCTTTCAACAAATAAGAGCATTTTTTTGCTATTAATATACTATTTTCTAAAGCTTCTGGAATATCATTGAATAATTCCTTCATCCTTCTGTAGCTTTTAAAATACGCTTCTTTATTTGCTTTTGGCCTATCATCTTCAACTAGATACCTGTTATTAGTGATACACATCAAAGCATCAAGAGAATCACACATATTTTCTTCTAAAAATTGTGTAGGATTGGTTCCTACTATAGGAATTTTTTTTGATATAGCATTATCTATAATAAACTTTTCAAATTCAACATCTCTAAATTTTTGCCCTCTACTTAATTCTAAAAAAAAATTATCTTTAAATTTTTCTAATAATAAATCTATTAATTTCTCACAATCTTCAAGCTTGTTTTCTTCAAATAATTTTTCTAAAGGAGAATTATTACTTCCGCATAATACTACTAATCCATCAGAATGACTTAATAGATTATCAAAATCAATGGAAGGTATTGAACTTGTAGTATATTTTTTATTCAAATATAAATCACTTATCAGATACAATAAATTTTTATATCCTATTTCATTCTTTGCAATAATAAGTAAATCAGCATATTTTTCCTCACTTTTATTTTCATAAAAATCTAAAGATGAATACTCTATTGTAATTAGAGAACCTATAATTGGTTGAATACCAAGTTTTTGACATTCAAGAGAAAATTCAAGCGATCCAAATAAATTATTTGAATCAGTTAATGCAACAGCTGGCATACCATTTTTTTTACAATATTCAGCAAGGTTTGGCATTTTTATGACACTTTTTCCTATAGAATAGTCAGATAATGTACGTAAATTAATATACATATTTTAATTTTTATTATTGATAATAGCATGGCATAGGGCTATAGCTACCGCATCTGCCTCGTCGAATAACTCTATATCTACTCCTGGTATAAGTAATTTTAACATTTTTACAATATGTCTTTTATCCGCATTTCCATTTCCTGTAACAGTTTTTTTTATTGTTTTTGCAGGATATTCAACTAAATCTATTTTATTATTTGAAATGGCTATCATGGAAGCTGCTTTTGCTTGAGCTAATTTAATAGAACTTTGGTTATTCACATTCACATAAGTATCTTCAATTGCTGCAAAATTTGGATTATATTGCAAAACTATATCATGTATTGATTTAAATATTTCAGATAATCTTTCCGGATAATTACTTTTTTTAGATGTTTTAATAACTCCAGATGCGACATATACAAAATTATCAGAACCTTGCTGATCTAAAATACCCCAACCAGTAAAATTCAATCCTGGGTCAACACCTATAAATCTTTTACTAATGATCATATTTTAATCTTTTAAATTACTACTTACAGACTGAACATCATCAAGATTATCCAATGCATCAATTAATTTGATTACTTTTTCTTTTTTTTCTTCATTAAGCTCCATATATAATTCTGGATACCATTTTATACTTGATTCTATAGGTTGATCAAATTTCTTTTCCAATTTTTCTGCAATTTCAGAATATTTCTCTAATGAGCATATTATTTCAATATACCCATCTTCTTCTATACAATCATTTACGTCCATCTCTATTGCCATTTCCATTAAATTTTCAGGATTAATGGAAGAACTTTCATAAATTATAACCCCTACCTTATTAAATGAGTAACTTACACTACCCTGCTCTCCCAGAGAACCTCCATATTTTGAAAATGTACTTCTCACTTCGCTAGCTGTTCTATTTTTGTTATCCGTCATAGTTTCAACAATAATGGCAATTCCTGAAGCGCCATATCCTTCATATCTAATTTCTTCATAATTAACACCATTATTATCGGAAGTAGCTTTCTTTATAGCATTATCTATCTTATCTTTTGGTAAATTAATCTGTTTTGCTGAAACAATAGCTGTTCTAAGTCTTGGATTAGAATCTGGATCTGGCATCCCCGATTTTGCTGCAACTATAATTTCCTTTACTGCTCTAGTAAAAGCTTTTGCTCTTTTTTTATCTTGAGCTCCCTTTCTATGCATTATGTTCTTAAATTTAGAATGCCCTGCCATATCAAATTACTTATAATTATTCATTCTTGACAAAATACAATTATTCGCTCACTTATTCAATAAAAAGAGTTGTTTATGGGAATAAGATTAAAGAATTACCAAAAAGGGGTTAACGCTGAAATATTAGTTATGACCTATCTCAAAAAAAAATTATATACAATTATAAAGCATAGATACAAAAGTAAATTGGGTGAAATTGACCTAATTGCTGCTAAAAATGATTTATTACTTTTTATAGAAGTAAAAAATAGAAAAAATTTTCTTGATTATGATGTGATTTCAAAAAAGCAAAAGATCAGATGTTGTGAAACAGCATTATATTTTATTTCTCAACATACTGATTTTTCTAATTATAATATGCGATTTGATTGCATGTTTGTTGATGATTATGGTATGATCAAGCACTTGCAAAATGCTTGGAGTATAAGCGATTTTAATATATCGGGGTGGTTATGATAGATTTATCAAAATACAAAAATACAAAAATAGGTGTTTTTGGACTAGGAAAAACAGGTAGCTCAACAATCAAAGCTTTTTTAAAAGCAGGTAGCTTAGTATATGCATGGGATGATAATAAAGACAAAGTACTACAGTTAAAATCTGAAATAAATAACGATAATTTATATCTCTCAGATATAATTGATCCCACAGATATAAAAAAATTAGAATTTATGATAATAAGTCCTGGTATACCAGGTAATTTCCCAAAACCACATTCAATTTTCTTACAATGTCAGAGATATACTATACCAATAGAAAGTGATATAGATTTATTGCAAGAATTTTGCAAAGGCTCAAATTTCATTGGCATCACTGGTACAAATGGAAAATCTACAACATCATCTTTAATTCAACATATTCTTTCATCAAATAAAATAGATAGCTTTCTTGGGGGTAATATAGGTATACCTGTTACAGATTTACCACAAAACAACTCCAAAAACTCACATTATATTACAGAGATATCATCTTACCAACTTGAGTTATCTGATAAGTTACGCTTTAATATAGCAATATTGATGAATGTCACTCCAGACCACTTAGACCGATATAAATCTTTTGATGATTATTATAATACTAAAAAAAGTGTTTTCAATAATCAAGAAATAGGAGATTTTTCAATAATATCATTAAATACAAAAAATAATTTAGATGTATTTGATAGCTTAGTTGCAAAAAATAAGCAAAAAGTAATACCTATATCTAGTTTAGAAATATTAAAAAATGGCGTAAGTGTATTGAATAAAACTATACACGATAATTATTTCGATAACAAATCATATACATTTGCTCCCCCTATCTCTTTATTTGGCACACATAATGCAGAAAACATTGCAGCAGCATATGTTGTAGCAAAAATATTAGATGTTAAAATAGAGGATATTATTAGTAGCATAACTTCTTTTGCAGGTTTGCAAAATAGAACAGAAGTAGTATTAAAAACTAAAAATCTAATATTCGTCAATGATAGTAAAGCAACAAATATTGACGCAACAATCAAGGCTTTGGATTCCTTCTCTAGTATATATTGGATTGCTGGTGGAGTACTAAAAGGACAAGATGTAAATAAACTATCAAACCATTTAAAAAATGTCCTACATTGCTTCCTTATAGGGGATGATGGGAAAAAATTTATACCAATGCTAAATCTTAACAAAAAAATCTATACTCACTCTGAAACTATGGAAGAAGCGCTTTTATTTATAAAAAATTCAAATATATCTGGTACTGTATTATTATCTCCTGCATGCGCCTCATTTGATCAGTATAATAATTATGAAGAGCGTGGGAAGGCATTTAAAAATTTAGTAACAAAGTATTTTTACGATAATTAACATATATTTTTTGTTAACTCTCGAATAACATAATTTAAAAACAATTTACCTTTCTTTGTTGTTGTAATAATTTTGTTATCTTTATTCTGTATGTACCCATCTTGTAATAATTTTTCTATCACTTCTTTATTATCAATATTTAATAAATCCATCCCTGAATTCAATCTCATTCCCATAATAATTTTTTCCACATAATCATCTTTTTCATTGATTATTGATTTTTTTTGCACAACTGATTGAGAATTTTTCAATTGATCAAGCCATTTTTTAGGATCATAAAAATTTATAGTTGAATAAATTTTACCATCATGCTGAAATCTTCCATGGGCTCCTGGACCAAATCCTAAATAACTATTTAATTTCCAATATCTAATATTATGCTTACACTCAAATCCTATCTTTGAATAATTTGAAATTTCATATTGATATATAGAATTTGATGCTAAAATTTCAGAAGTGATAGAATACATATTTGCAGAGATCCCATCATCTAATAAATCAAATTTTTTATCTCTATAATCATTAAAAAATTTTGTTCCTTTTTCAATAGTTAATTGATAACAGGAAATATGATTACCTATATATTGTATTGCACTATTTAACTCTTTTTGCCAATTTTCAATAGTTTGTCCTGGCAATGCATACATCAAATCAAACGAATAATTGCTAAATACAGATTGAGCAATATCAATAGCTTTAAATGCATCTTTTGATGAATGTGATCTGCCTAAAAATTTCAAATTATCATCATTTAAACTTTGAATCCCTATAGAAATTCGGTTAATTCCAGCTGAATAAAATTCCTTAAACTTTTTCCTATCAACAGAATTAGGATTAGCCTCAAGTGTAATTTCAATATCTTTTAAAAACGAAGAATAACTAGCTAGCTTATTGAGTATTTTTAAAACAACCTTTGAATCCATTAACGATGGTGTCCCACCACCAAAAAATATACTTACTATATTTTTATTTTTTAAATAATCAGAATTTAATTCTATCTCTTTAAGATATCCTTCTAACCATGCCAAATGATTTATACTATCATTTTCATGACTATTAAAATCACAATATGGACATTTAGTCTTACAAAAAGGCCAATGTATGTATACAGATATATCAAAAGAATTCAAATTACTTTGTATCATTAGATAAAATTTTTCTAAAAATATATATATAACATATAAAAAATATATATATAAGAAAAATAGATGGAATTATAATATGTGCAATACGATAGAATATGGTAGAAGTATGTAGTTTTTTGGGTATATTGATATCAATAACAGTCCTTTCATTTAATTTTGTTTTTTTAATTACATTACCAAATACATCAATTACCGCAGAAATACCATTATTAGCTATACGCAAAACTGGTAATCCGTACTCTATAGCTCTAACTCTAGACACATTAAAATGAAAATATGGCCCTAAACTATTACCAAACCAAAAATCATTCGTGAAATTAGCTATAAACCTGTACTTACTATACTCGTCCACAGAAAAGTAATTTTTATCCAATATAGATTCTGAACAAATCAACGGAAGAAAAGATACTTTATCATCTAATTTTATCAAATTCTTTTCTTTTCCACGTAACAAAGATCCTTCAGATGCATACCCTATAATACGGCTAAACATGCTATGCAAATTCTGAAATGGCATATATTCACCAAATGGAACAAGATATCTTTTGTCATAATGGCCAAGAAATTTACCATCTTGATTAATAGAAACAACGGAATTATAACTACTTACGATCCCATTCTTAATAACAAATCTATCAGCACCAAAAACCAATGAATACTTTTCTAAATTATTAGTATTTTTTTTGAGTAATGTGGTTATCTCATTAAACAAATATTTTTTATAAACAGGGTAAGGAAATGAGGCTTCGGGCCAAAATATATAATTAATTTCTTCTGCTCCATCCTTTGATGTTAAATTTATTAAATTTTCAAGATTATTTTTTTGCTTTGTTACATTTCCAAAGTGATGTTGTAAAATATTAGGTTGTACAATCCTTACTTTCAAAGGAGCATGATCTTGATCTAAAGGCATCTCTAGTCTAAATTCCCCCCAAATAGCTAATGCAAGAATTATTACAAAATTAGCTATAATATACATATGGTTTCTAGTAAAAATGCTAGTTGAAAACAACACGATAAAAAGCCCTACCCCATATGCTCCAAATATTGATAAACTTTGAGATATCCATGGCAAAGAGGTTGTTATATATCCTATTAAACCCCAAGAGAATGGGAAAAATACACTGCTTCTCAAATATTCAAAAATAATCCATAAAAATGAAAAATTTACTGCATGTACTACATCATTATACTTCTCTACCTTAGTAAATATGGCAAATATTCCCAATAATAAAGAAAAAATCACAGGGATTAATGCAATAAGAAAAGGAACTGCCCACTCTAAATCAACTAAAGATCTGTATATTGATAATGGTATCCAATATAATTGAACTAAAAAATATCCATACCCAAAAAAGAATCCCTGAAGAAATAAATGTATACTTGATTTGTCATATCTCCTTAATATATAAGAAAAAGCTCCCAAACAAATAACAAAAGGGAATAAATCAAATGGATAAAAGGAGAAATTTAAAAATATACCTAGAAAAAAAGATACTACACATCTTTTTAGTATGCTATCTAGAAGCTTTACCATTTTTCTTATCACTAATTAGTTTGCCCAAGGAAATGATATCATAATTTAAAGTATTATCAAATTTTTCTAACCATTTACTTAATTTATCTATACTCAATCTATAATTCCTTATTACTCCTATAGCATTTCCTCTAGAATCAGCGATATCTTTTAACTCTTGTAGCCTATCATCTATCTCACTACCTTCTAAAACATGATCTATAAGCAAATCAACTTTGATAACCCTATCTTCCATATTAAATTTAGATGCAGAACGAATAAACGGCTTCGTTCTTCTAGGATCATTATACAGAATAATAGAATTTGAATCTTTTAACTCTTCAAGCAACCATAATAAATCTCCCTCATCATCAGTAAATGTCTCATCAATACTTGTGTAATATCCATTAAAACCTTTAGCTTTATCCTTAAGCATATTCAATCTAGATTTATTATCCTTCTTACTTAAATTTGTTAACATAGAATAAGGACCATTATCTTGAAAGAAATAATCAAATGTTTCCATTGGTATATTAATTATAGAATCAATTTTTTTGTTTCGTACAACCCCATTGATATAAGTTAAATATGGAGAATATGGTAATATTCCAAATGTTATATTATTTTGTAATTTTGACACACTATAATCAAACAACTCTTTATCCATGCCTAAATTCATCACTACAAAAGTCAATTTAGGTTTGTCGCTTAATGCTACATCTTTATTATTTTCAATTATATATTCACTATCTTCAACAGGCTTAACATCTTCACTGCTATATTGTAAAACGGCATTATATATAAAATATATAACTGTTCCAAGTGCAACTGATGCTATAAACAACAGTATGAAAATTGTAAAAATACTAGAGGAGTGATTCAATCTAGAAAATTTTTTCATTAATCTATGAGCTACTTCGTCAATTATGCTAGGCATTTTAACAGAAAAAAAATATTTTACCTCAAATTTATTATTATTTATTTACATATGAAAATTATTTAGATTAAATTACATATTATCATTACTTAAAATAGCTAAATACATGCTATATAAAAGAGTGCTGCAAGAAGCTAGCACAAGAAAAATAAAAAATATTGAGGAAGTAATAAATCTAATTACTACTTCTAAAAATATTATAAAGAAAAAAAACATATCTTATCAAACAATATATACCCAGGCTAAAAAAGATATATTAGATGATATAAAAAAAACTTTGCAAATCAATCATCATATAGGTGTGGCCAAACAAAATGGAGAAAGTGTAAATGAAGCCTTACTTTATAATAAAAATTTTGAATTGTTGTCGGGAACTTATGAATTTATAGATAATTACACTTATTACTTATCATCAAATAAATTAATAGATGACCTAAACAAAGAAGCAATTTCCATAGACAGAAATATATTTAAGAATTTTGATTCATATTTAAATTATATCAAGATTTTTTATTTTTCAATTTTGTATATTGTATTTAATTACAACAACAAAGAATTATTTGAGTTTTTGAATAACAATAAGTTATTTGATGTTAATATTAGCCCCAACATACAAAGCACTCTGTTGCCACAAAATTTTATAAATTTAGATTTAGAATTCAATATATTGGAATGGAAATATTTCTATAAAGATAACTTAAGTCCTGCACAAGGAGAACTATTGTATTTTACAAATGGTTATTCTTTTGGAGGTTCAAATCAAGATATTAGGTATAGAGAAAAAAACTTAAGATCTGAAGATTGCATGACATCAATTTTGAAGTGGATAGACGCTGAAAAAGATTTTTCTAATGAGGAATTAGCAGAATTTTCCACACTGGATCTTGAAAAATTTTATGACACATATAATTCTGTACAAAAATCAAAATATTATAAAATTCTCCACAATTATTTGCTACCTATTAAAAGCTTTCAAGAAGTATCTATAGGTGATATTTTTGCTTATAGAGAATATGACATACAACAAAACCCAGATAAAACAAATCATCAACACTCTTTAGCCGGTCATACAGGTGTCATAACATCTATTGATACGGATATGAAAGATTTTATACATTTAAGTTACAGCAGGCATATACCTATGGAAGAAGGGTTAATATATACAAAAGAAAATATGAAAGAATATCCTCAAAAAAAATATTTTTTCTTCAAATATAAGAGATATTTATCCAATAAAAAATAAAAGAGTGGTAAATTATTACTGTTTTATGATATAATATATGAAAATTTGATATGTCGTTATCATATTACGTTTCATATATTGGTTATTAATATGAAAATTTTTTCAAGAATTTTATTTATATTGTGTATTATGTCCCTCACTCCTTCTAAATTAAATGCAACAGTAAAAGAAAACGATCTAATTGAACTGGATTTAAAATATGGCAAGGTCATTATAGAATTATATTCTGACAAGGCACCAAAACATGTTCAAAGAATCAAAGAATTCTGTAATGAAGGATTTTATAATGGATTAAAGTTTCATAGAGTAATTGAAAATTTTATGGTTCAAACTGGTGATCCTAGGGGAAATGGAACTGGCGCTAGTGAAAAACCAAATCTTAAAGCTGAATTTAATGACATTCAACATAAAAGAGGTGTAGTCTCGATGGCAAGAAGCAGCGATCCAGATAGTGCAAATAGTCAATTTTTTATTGTGCTTGACGATGCAACATATTTAGATGGCGAATACACTGCTTTTGGCAAGGTTGTTCAAGGTATGGAATTTATAGATATGATTAAAAAAGGTGATTCATCCAATAATGGTATCGTTACCAACCCAGATACTATTGTTAAGATGAGTGTATTGAAAAAATAGTCATCTTAAGTAGACTGTAACAAAATAGCTAAGTTGCAAACACTCTAAAAATTGATATCTTCGTCAAATATCTAGATGCTTCCGCACTCATTTTTAAATGCTCTTATGTCTATAATGGAATAATAAATTGTTTACCAACTCCATTTTTAATAAAATTATTTTTATATTCTTTTTGAAGAATTTCTGTAGCTTGTTTTCCTGTGCAATGACAAGGTGCAACACGACATACATTTAACTTCTTTAATTCATTAATAGTCATATTAATTTTAGATACTGAAGACTTCAAAAGATGAAACCCTCCAAAAAGCATTTCGATTTTTCTTTGTTTTTCATTTTGTACATTTCGAATAATATTGTGGATACCTGTATGACTACATCCAGTAAAAACAAGTGAGCCACCTGATGTGTCAATCACCAATGCCAATTCTCTAATCCAAATGTTTTTAGACACAACAACATGAAATTCATCGCTTAAATATAAATTTTGTAAAACAGAGTGTACTTGTGAGGTATATAATGATAATTTTTTTTCAAGTCTATTGCTCCAGCTTTTTGGCATATAAATTTTCACATTTCGGTTTTGTTTGGCTATCCAAGAAGCACCACCTTTGTGATCCCAGTGTTTATGAGATAGCACTATTATATCGATATCTGACGGATCAATATTTGCTATTTTTAAATTTTTTTCTAAAATTGTGTGATGTGCACCAGTATCAAAAATAATTTTTGCTTTTGGGTGATCAATAATACAACCGAACCCCCAATCTGCTTGAAAACCATTTGTACATTCAATATTATCGTATATTGTTGTGACTTTTATCATAAAATCCCCCTAACATACTACAATGGTTTGAGAAGAAATTTTTACCTTTGCTTCAATTAACAGTGGACAAAATGTTTCCCAAATATTTAAAATCAAAATAATTATCATCTTTTATCTGATTTTTAAACTTATCAATCCCAATATTGCAGAAATTATGGATACAATCCAAAATCTAACAACGACAGTAGATTCAGACCACCCCTTTTTCTCAAAATGATGATGGATTGGTGCCATTTGAAATATTCTTTTTTTATATAATTTATATGAAATGACCTGTATTATCACAGACAGTGCCTCTATCACAAAAACAAATCCTACAACTAATAATATCAATTCATTTTTTGTAATAACACTTATTGTACCCATAACAGCACCCAATGACAAACTACCTGTATCACCCATAAAAACCTTTGCGGGTGGAGCGTTGTACCATAAGAATCCTAAACCAGCCCCAACTAATGCAGAACAAAACACTGCTATTTCTCCAGTATTTTTAATGTATAATAGCTTGAGATAATTTGCAAAAATTACATTTCCAACTAAATAAGAAATAATGGCAAAAAATACAATAACAATTATTATTGGACCAATAGCTAATCCATCTAACCCGTCTGTTAAATTTACAGCATTAGATGAGCCAGTGATCACACATACTGCAAAAACAAAATAAAAAATACCAATATCCAACATTGCATTTTTAAAAAAAGGAAATACTAGCATGGTAGAATATTCATCTTTGGAAATATAAGTGATAACCACTGAAATCATAAGGCTTAATATTATTTGAAAATATAATTTATTCCTTCCTGACAATCCTATAGTATTATTATGTTTCAATTTTTTATAATCATCTATCGCACCTAATAACCCAAAACTTACCAATGTGAAGGATAATAATAAAACATATGGATTACTTATTTTAGCCCATAAAAATGTTGATATTAATATAGATATAATAATTAAAATACCACCCATAAATGGCGTGCCAGTTTTTGTAAGTTGGTGATGCTTTGGACCATCATCACGTATAGGTTGACCATGTTTTTGCATGGTTTTCAATAATGCAATAAAACGCTTACCATAAAAAAGCATAATAAAAAAAGAAGTAAAAAAAGCACCCCCACTTCTAAACGTGATATATTTAAATATATTAAAAAAAGAAAAATATTTTGCTAAAATTTCTGTAATAAGTTGCAGCATATATATGTATTATACTTTATGTAGTAGATAATTATAAAATACAGTGTTTTGGTCAATATGCAAATTTTTCAATTTTATCTCTAATGACACAAGCTCATTTAAAATTTTCAAAGAATTGGAATATGTTATTTTATTACAAATTTCTAATAATGAATTTTTTTCTTTAAAAAACACTGGTGGCCTCAAAGAATTAATCGCTTCCAATACAGAGATTTTTTTGCAGTACTCTTCTTTTTTAATATATAAGATTCTGGCAAAATAATTTTGCAATATTCGCAATATACCTATCGGATTTTTTCTTTCATCCATAAGTATTTTAAGCTGTTCAAATAATTTGTTTTTATTTTTAAATATAATGGCATGACATAAATTCACATAAGAAGAATTTCTTTCTCCTGCTATGACTTTTTTTATAATCTCTAAAGTTAGCTCTGTATCATCACCCATATATAGGATCAATTTATCCAATTCATTTTTGATGATCATGATATCGCTTGGTAAAATATGAGAAATCACTGACAAGATTTCCCTGGTATATGTTATACAATGAGCTTTTAGTATTTTTTCTATAAATCTATTTATTTCTAAAATCTCAAGTTGATAACAATTTACAACCATAATTCTTTTATTAGAACTCAGTGATTTATATGTTTTCGAAGATTTTTTTATGCCCTTCGCTTTAATTATTAATAAAAAATCGTTCTTTTTATCATGCAGAATATCCAATACTTCCTTACTAAGGGTATTTGTTAAATTATCTATGATTACAATTTTTTTATCATCAAATAAACTTAAAGAGCCTAAACTACCTTTCAACAAAGAATTATCTTTTTGCAAATCTGGATATGATAATTTATCTGTGAAATATGATTCACCTTTTGTATATTTTTTCAGTAATGCATCTGTGCAATGAGTTATTTGACCAATATCATCACCGACAAACATATAGTCAAAACACTTGAGATCTTTTGAAATATAATTTTCAAATTCAGAGAAATTCATAAAATTTCATTAATATGGTGGTTTGGTAAAATTTTTCGAAGATTGGGTAAAAATCTCATACCCATCTTTTGTTACTCCAATACTATGCTCAAATTGCGCGGATAAAGAATTATCTTTTGTTACAACTGTCCATTCATCATTCAATAATCTTGTCTTCCAATCACCAATATTAATCATTGGCTCTACTGTAAAAAACATCCCTTCTTTCAAAACAAGGTCATTTGTTTTATCATAATAATGCAAAACACTTGGTGCAGTGTGAAATACTTGCCCAATACCATGACCACAATATTCTCTAACACTTGAATATCCAAAACCTTCTATATAATTTTGAATCGTTCTGCCTATTTCACATAGTTGCACACCTGGTTTTACAATCTCTATTCCCTTCATCATTGCAGTATATGTTGCATCAACAAGCCTTTTAGCTTTTATTGGTGTTTTTTTACCAACAAAATACATTCTACTTGTATCGCCATACCACCCATCTAAAATCACAGTAACATCAATATTAATAATTTCACCATCAAGCAATTTTCTATCGCTAGGTATACCATGACATACAACATGGTTGATAGATGTACAAACTGATTTAGGAAATCCTTTGTAATTTAATGGGGCAGGAATAGCGCCATTTTCAAGAATCATTTTATGACATAAATCATTAATTTCATTTGTAGTAACCCCAGGATTCACATAATCAGTGATATAATCAAGCACAGAAGCAGCTAATTTTCCCGCCGCTCTCATTTTTTGAAATCCTACTTCATCATGTAAAATTATATTATCTGCCATTTATCTTTTGTACTTTTTATTATATAATCCAAGAATAAAAACAAAATGCAATTAAATGGAAAACATTCCCTCTTTAAGACATAAAGTATTACTCTCAGTGTTAGAAATACTACCTTATGAACAATTTGATAGCAATATAATTTCCAAGGGATGTATAAATATTGGTATAGAGAAAGAATACGATAATTTACTTTTTCCAAATGGTAGAATGCAGCTTTTAGATCTATTTAGAGATCATATTGATAGCTTGATGCTAGAAGAATTAAATAAAATTTTACCAGATATAAACAGTGTCACGGCAAGGATTTACGAAGCGATTAAAATTCGTATAAAATTACTTGATGAATATAAAATATCTATGTCAAAAATCAGCACTTTTTTCGCCTTACCTTGGAATCATGTGAAATTATACCCACATATATGGCATACAATGCATATTATTTGGAAAATTGCTGGCAAGGATAAATCTACAGATTTCAATTATTATTCAAAACGAGGATTGTTAACAGCCGCTTATTTATCAACAATAATGTATTGGCTATCCGACGAATCTGATGACAACCAAGATACTTACGATTTTTTACAAAGGAGCCTGAATGGCATTGTAAATGTTGGAAAAAAAATAAATAAGCTCAAAGAAAGTTGTAGCTTTAGTTAAATACATAAATTCTATATATATTGAAAATATTAAGTTTATAATGTACAATAGGGGCTTTCAATTGAATGTGAAGGGTTTGTGTCAAATATAGAGAATTCTACCTCACCATCATTTTTTAGTGCAGAGAAAGCATTAGATTCTATTAGAGAGATGGAATTGCATCAACAAAGTGCTGAGCAAAAAAGATTATCTAATAAATGCACATCACTAATGGAAGGAGTTTATCAAAAGCTTATTACAATATCGTATGATATAAAAATATTAGGCGATAATTGTCTGGAACAATTCATAGAATTTAGTAATGGCTATAAATCTTTTTATGATGAATGGCGAGAAATAAAAGAAAAGAGAGAAATTTATCATCATTATGCTGATCTAAAAATTTTGAAATATAAATCTGTAGATGCTCATAAAGACCTATTTAAAGTATGCAAAGATTCACTTAATTCATATAAATCAAATATTTCAGATGAGATGAGTGAATTTAATGATCTATCAATAATGCAACAACGTATAGATCTGATATTTTTGGAAAAAAACAATACCTATTTTGAAAGAAAATTTTTAAATGTCGATACCATTATTGTCGTATATATGTCAGAAAAAAGTATAGAAATAACAAGTCAAACAGTGAAAACAAACTACGCTGATAATATCCAAAAAGAATATGCATTACTTTTAGGCAATATTACAATGCTCAAAGATTTAGGTAATCAATGTTTAGAGAGATATAGCGAAATTAGAGAACAATGCTTACGAAATTACGCTGAATTAGATAAAACAAAAGAAGAAGATATAACACTATATCATAATAATGCAGATTTTTTGATATCGGAATGTTCTACTTTAACTGAAGATTTATACACTTCTTGCAAAGATCATTTTAAAGAATTGATGGGAAAAATATATTTATCATTCAATGAATTTAACAAAGAATTAAGCATTGAAGAAACAAATGATATATCAGAATATGAAAAAGATCTTACAAACGATGAAAAAGAAACTACATACACTGATGATCTATAGAATTAGATATATATACTCGAATGTATAATTATTTCTGCAACACATAACAAAAGTACAATTGAGGGTGTAATATACTTTGTGTAAGTTACTAAAAAAGATAAAATAAAAGTAACTTATAAAGGTAACATATATGGCACAAAAAGTAACAAAAAATAATACAGAAGCAACAACAAGTAAATTAGTGGAT
>JBKEHD010000013.1:0-32426 GCA_046710445.1 Candidatus Midichloriaceae bacterium | reverse complement strand
TATGTTGATTGAGCAACTCATTTTTCTGTTCTATGGTTAGGAAATTTTTCATTCCTTCATTCTCCTCTTTTTTGATTATTTTTCAAGGGTTTTTAAATTTTCGGCATTTTCATTTGGGTTGAGTATACTTGTTCAGAAGGATTTAGTATTCCCACCTAAGGAAGTGCTAGAAAAAAGAAATATTCATAGATAAAAATATGTTAAATGTCACAGCACTTGAAACATATTTAAAGCCTCTTTATCTAATTTTTGAAGAAAAGGATGTAAATGAAGTTTCTATAAATAGACCAAAAGAAGCTTGGGTAGAAAAAAGAGGCGATATAAGGAAAGAGGAAATTGCTGAATTGGATTTCGATCATTTAAAATCACTATCTTTACTTGTTGCACAATCTACAGAACAAAATCTCAGCGAGGAAAATCCTTTGCTATCAGGAACCTTACCGAATGGATTTAGGATACAAATTGTTATACCTCCTGCTTGCGAACCAGGTACTATAGGTATCTCTATCAGAAAGCCTTCAAGTATGAATTTTGATCTAGATACATATGAAAAATTAGGAGCTTTTGATAATACAGCAACAGAAAAAATCATTGATAAAAATGACGCTATACTCAGCAATTACATCAAGGAAAAAAGGATCAAAGATTTTTTAAAACTTGCCGTTATATCCAAAAAGAACATAATAATTAGTGGTGGTACATCTACAGGGAAAACAACTTTCACCAATGCAATGCTTCGTGCAATACCAAGTGATGAAAGATTGATCACCTGTGAAGATGCACGAGAAATAGTACTAAATGATCATCCCAACAAATTACATCTACTGGCATCAAAAGGAGGGCAAGGTAGAGCGAAGGTAACTACGCAAGATCTTATTGAAGCTTGTTTGCGTTTACGTCCTGATAGAATAATAGTGGGAGAGTTGCGAGGAACAGAAGCATTTAGTTTTTTACGAGCAATAAACACAGGTCATCCAGGTTCTATTTCCACTTTGCATGCAGATACGCCAGATATGGCTATAGAGCAATTAAAATTAATGGTGATGCAAGCCGGTCTTGGATTGCCACCTGATCAAATTAGAAACTATATTGTTCAGGTGATAAATGTGATTGTTCAGCTAAAAAAAGGAGAAAAAGGTAGAAGATATGTATCTGAAATATATTTCAAACCAACCTAAGCATTACAACTCCATCGATCCCAAAAACTAATTTCAAATTTCATCAAATACCTTCCGTAGCTATTTAATATGTGTATAATTACTAATTCAAACGCATTTTAGGAATTTACTATCATGAAGCTTAAATTTTTATTATTCACAGTTATAATACTATTGCTTATCACCTCTTGCCAATACAGATACCACATGGTAACCGAAGAACCATATGGTAAATTATATACAGATAAACAACCCAATTTAGCGTTGGTGCTAAGTGGAGCGGGAAGTAAAGCAATAGTTCATGCCGGTGTTATTGCCGCTTTTGAGAAAAACAAAATACCTATTGATCTTATCGTAGGCTCAAGTGCAGGTGCATTAGTTGGATTACTTTATGCTGAATATCAAAACTCACATGATGTGAAAAATATCCTAATCAATGCTAAAAGATCTGATTTTTTACAAGGCTCACCAACAAGAAATATATTAAGTGCAACATTATTTAATAAAGCAGCAAATTTCCGTTATTTCAATAAATTCTTAGACAAGAATATAAAAACCAAGACTTTTGAGAACCTCAAAACACCCTTAGTTGTGGTCGCTACAGATGTTAAACATAACAAAACAAAATTTTATAATGCAGGTCCAATATATCCAGCAATAATATCAAGCTGTGCTATACCAGGATTATACCAACCCGTAAAAATAGGTGATGATGTATTAGTTGATGGTGGAGTGATATCCCCACTCCCAGTTGAAACAGCCTTGAAATTTAATCCCAAAATTACTGTTGCAGTGAATGTAATTTCTCCCCCTACTTCGGATGAAATCAACAATAATTTTTCTATGTTATATAGGGTTTCTTGGATAACATATTATAAATTATCCAAAATGGAAGAGAATTTAGCTACCGTATCTTTGAACATTGATACATCAAAATATGATTGGTTAGATGATTTAAGTGTTACGGATAAGGAAGAATTATTTAAAATTGGATTTGATTCTGCAGAAAAGATGATAAAAGAGAATCAAAAATTGTTTTGATAATTCTAGATAGATTCTTCCATTTATAAAAAAAGTCCGAGATTCATTAAATCCCGGACTTTTTTTCAATAATTGTAGTGAATTACCTTTGTGTGTGGACAAGATGCGCTGATACAAAGAGTAACGCTGTCCACTCACAAAGAGATCACCAATATATTATATTGCTTGAAGTAATTGCAATAATTTTCCTGGTGTTTGTATCAATTTTGATTCTGCAGAAATTGACGCAGATAATTTTGCCTGTAATTGAGCAAATTGTTTTGTCAATTCTGTGAAATCAGCATCTAAGAACTCTGCTTTTGCTGCTCCAATATTTTCTAATGAAATAGCAAGATTGTTTGCGATCATGTTAAATCTAGCTTGGAAAGCACCAGTTTCAGATCCAATTTCAAGCATAGCAACTACAGCTGCATCAACTAAAAGCTGACCTGCTTCTGCTTTATCAATTGTTGAAAGATCCAAGGCACTTATTCCCAATTTTGTTGTACTAATACTTTGGAATGAAATAGTAACTTTTTGATTAGCATCTGCACCAACTTGGAATGTCATACCACCTGATTTCAAAACAGTATCTTTTCCAGTTTTAGTAAAATCAAAAACTGCAAGATCAGCTGTAAGACCATTTTGCCCAGATTTCAGTGTTATGATATCTGTTGCAGGAGGTCCAGCAGCAGATGCAAAGGCGAATAATGCAGCCACAGCTGTATCAGTATTACTGACACCAGTTACAGCTGCTACAGCACCTGCAATTGTAAAATAAGTTTTTGATCCATCTACGGATTTTATATCTACCCCATCAACAAGATATAATGCTTCCGCTGCAGTAGTAGGTACTGTACCAGCTTCTGTTATGTATTTTGCATCAGGTAACCCACTTATACTAGAAGTAGCTGTATCTGTCATGTTTAATTTCAACAATCTAGAACCAGCAGCAGGAGTATCATCAAACTTCAATACTGTCTTCCCATTGTTATCTAGTACATTACCTGTATTTGTTCCATCTGTTGAGAAATTAAATTGAAATCCATTACTAGCATCAATTTGTTGATAACTTTGTTGAGAACCATCCAACAATACTCTACCATTGAAAGTTGTAGCAGATGCAATACGATTAATCTCTTGCAAAATTTGGTTTGATTCTTTACCGATCAATGATCTTTGTATATCTGTTGCTGCACCATTCAACGCCATCGCAGATAATTGGCTTAATCTCTTTAAACTTTGTGTCACAGAATCTATACCACCATAACCAATATTCATTACTGATTTAGCTTGGTTGGTTGTTTTCAATGCTTCGCCTAGCAATGTATGTGTTATTTCTAATTGCGTACCGATAGCAAGTCCTGCAGGATCTTCATATGCTGCTATAATCGCCTTTCCAGATGATATCTTTTGTGCAACCATTGTTGATTCTGACAAAATATTTCTTATACTATTTTGTACACCTTCTGTATTTGTACTTGTAATTGATGGTATAGACATTATGATACCTTCCCTTTTTTATATATAAAAATAAGAGCTAATGCTCAAAATTATCCAGCAAGCAAACTGGATTTTAAGTAACTAATGTAAAATGAGAAGTTAGTCCAAGACAAACTGCACACACCCAAGCATATTTTTATATCATATAAAATATATTGACAAGTTTTTTAAAATTTAATTTTATATACGCATTGCATTGATAGTATTTAAAAAGTACAATGATCTAGATTTATAATTTAAATATCACTTAGTAGATGTTGGATTTACACTCTATAGAATTATTTGCAAAGCACCATGATTTCTTCTACACGTCATTTGAAATATTGTTGATTTTATGTGTAACATTTCTTGCAAATTTTCTCCTTAAGAAATTTTATAAAAAAACAGAATCTGGTAAATCAGAACATAAATTTTATCTTTTAACTATAGCATCTATAAAATTTCCTCTTAGAATATTTATATGGGTGTTGAGTATTTCCTATATTATATTATTGCTTAACAGATTTTTGCAGTTTCATGTGCTTGATTCTGTTTTTTTGGTGAGGAAGATAGTATTTATCTTTTTGTTCCTTACTTTTCTCATAAATCTTGTTAATAAATATGAAAAATATAGTAAAGAGCATAGTACTTTAGATGGCCGAATAAAAGCACCTATAGGAGTAGTTTGTAGGATATTAAAGATACTACTTGTTGTTTTTACAATATTGAGTGTAGTTGAAACTTCAGGAATTAATATCAGTGGGATTGTGGCATTTGGTAGTGTGAGTGGTATTATTATTGGTTTTGCATCTAAGGATTTATTGGCTAATTTTTTTGGTGCTACTCTTGTATATCTAGATAAACCATTTGAGATTGGTGATTGGGTTAGATCGCCAGATAAAAATATAGAAGGAACTATAGAATCGATAAGCTGGAGATTAACAAAAATTAGAACATTTGATAAGAGGCCGATATATGTTCCAAATTCGTTATTTAATTCTATAGTAATAGAAAATGCATCTAGAATGTCCCATAGAAGAATGCGTGAAGTTATTGGCATTAGATATGAAGATATGAATAAGGTTGAGACTATTATTGCAAAAATCAAAGATATGCTTATGCATCATGAAGGGCTTGATACTTCTCAAACTACAGCTGTGAATCTAAATCAATTTAGTGCATCTTCTGTAGACTTATTGATATATGTTTTTACCAAAAGCACTAATTTTGTAAAATATCAAGAAACAAAACAAGATGTATTGTTAAACATAAGTAAGATTATAAAAGAAAATGGGGCTGAAATAGCTTTCCCTACGCAGACTATATATATAGAAAAACCTACAGAATTCAGTAGATGAATTGTGTATTGACAAATGTTATGATATTTTATATCATCTAAATGAGAATGATTATCAATTGCATTTAGAATTATGAACTTAACAAAATTGAAAAAAGGAAAGTTTTTTTTTATATCAAAATATGCTCTTAATGGAGCTGAGATATTCAAAATGATGGAACTTGGTATTTTACCAAAAATCAAAATGTATATTATGCAAAGAAATTTATTTGGATCATTTATTATCAAATGTAATGGTAATAAATATGCTCTTGATACAAATCTTGCAAAAAAATTAACAGTATCTTCTATAGCAGATTAAATATGAATCGTTTAAAAATTGGTTTTATTGGAAACCCTAACTCTGGGAAATCAACAATTTTTAATGAGTTGACAGGACTGAATCAAAAAACTGGAAATTGGCCTGGTGTTACGGTTGAGAAGAAAGTTGGTGAATTTATTCATAACGATGAGATAAAGGTTGAGGTAATTGATTTGCCTGGATTATATTCTTTAGGTATCGCAGAAAAAAAAACTTTAGATCAAAAAATAGCTATAGATTATATCAATGCTAATGAGTTTGATTATATAATTAATATTGTAGATAGCACGAATTTAGCACGTAGTTTGTATTTAACTTTACAACTTTTAGAAAGGAATATACCTGTTATTCTAGTATTAAATATGGATGATAATGCTAAAAAAGGGGGGATACATGTTGATTCTGAATCATTATCTAAAATTCTTAAAATACCAATTATAAAAATATCCGCAAAAAAAAGTAGAGATGTAATTAAGTTAAAAAAATTCATCGTTAATAAACATGATATAAAAACAGACATATTTTCTTTGTATCCTGAGTTGATCCAAAAATTTTATCATGAAATATTGCGATTATTAAAAAAAGATGAGCAATCTTGTGAAAATATTATATCAATTATGGAGGGGGAGTCTAAAAATCATAGTGTTGAAATTCAAAATTATATAAAAAATATTAATAATAAAATCATTGGAGAATCTGGTGATAATTTGGATTTTGTATTTGTAAATACTCGCCATAAATTGATTAAAGATATTTATGATAAGGTTGTTAAGACAGAAGATGATTTGAGAAGTTGTTTTTCTGATAAATTAGATAATATAATTATTAATAGGTATTTAGGTATACCCATCTTGATGATTGTGATTTATTTCATATTTTTATTTGCTTTGAAAATGGGAGGTATTTTTCAATATTCGTTTAATTTATTTGGAGAAGCTACATTTGTAGATATACCAATATTATTATTGGGAAAAGTTTTTAATAATGAGTTTATCTTATTAGTTATAGAAGGTTTGGGAATGGGGATACAGATAGTGTTTTCTTTTATACCTATAATATTTTCAATGTATTTTGTTTTATCATTCTTAGAGGATTCTGGATATATGCCAAGGGCTGCATTGATTTCCAATAGGTTGCTTAGAGCTTTAAAATTACCAGCGCAATCTTTTTTTCCATTGATAGTTGGGTTGGGATGTAATGTGCCTTCAATATCATCAACTCGTATATTGAAAGATAATTTAGATCGTATTAATACAATATTAATTTCGCCATTCGTATCTTGCTCTGCTAGATTGGCGGTGTACACGCTATTTTGTTTTGTTTTTTTTCCTAATAACACACATAATATTATATTCTTCTTATATCTCTTGGGAATAGTAATGGCTATTATTACTGGGTTAATTTTAAAAAATAAAGAAGATGATCGTGATTTAACATGTAATAACATTATAGAGTTACCGAATTATAAGATGCCCAAATTCAAGACGATATTTCTAAGTAGTTATTTAAGAAGTAAATCATTTGCGTTTGGTGCTGGTAAAACGATTATTGTAGTATTTTTTCTTTTACATATGATAAATAGCATTAAAATACCAACGGGTAATAGTGCGGATATACAAGAGAGGGAAAGTATAATAAATATTGTTGGAAAAAAGATAGTTGTGATATTTGAACCCATTGGATTAAAGAAAGAAAATTGGCCAGCAGGTGTGAGTCTTATAACAGGTATTTTTGCTAAAGAAGTGGTTATCGGGACTTTGGTTTCACTATATTCTGAAAATAATACGAATGAAATAAAAAATAGAAACATAATTGATAAATATAAAAGAGCTATTTTGAATATACCTATAGAATTTTATGAATTGATAAAAAATCTCTCAGGATTTCAGATCGTTCCTGAAAATTATAATGATTTTTATCATGAAAATTCTGTTGATAATCATGTGTTGAAAAACATTAAGGGAAATTTTGATAATGATTTAAGTGTTTTGTCATACATGATTTTTGTTTTGTTATATTTCCCATGTGTTGCAGTATTTGGGGCAATATCAAATGAGATAGGTGTAAAATGGGCTATTATTTCTGCGATATGGTCTACAGGATCAGCTTATGCAATTTCTACTATCTTTTTTCAAGTTTCAAATTTCTTTGTTTTTGGGGAAATAAATATAGGGTATTTATTTTTAGGAATTTTATTGTTTATAACTTTAGCTTTTGCTTTGAGAAAATTTTCAAGATATAACCTCCTTTCATGAAGCAAGTTAATAATAGAAATCTAATATTTACTAAAGAACTACAAACCGTATTTGATACAATACATTCTGCTAAGGGTGAATGTCGGTTGGTTGGAGGTTGTGTCAGAGATCATTTGTTAGGAAAAACTCCTAAAGATTTTGATATAGCAACTGATATATTGCCTGAAGAGATTTTTGAAGAATTTAAAAATAAAAAGCACAAAACTGTACCCGTTGGTATAGAGCATGGGACTGTTTTGGTAGTTATAAATCAAGAGTCCTTTGAGATTACTACTTTAAGAGAAGATATAAAATGTTTTGGTAGACATGCTGATGTAAAATTTACAAAAAACTGGGAGATAGATGCTTCAAGAAGAGATTTTACGATAAACGGTATTTACATGGATATGAGTGGGGTGATTTATGATTATCATAATGGGATTTCGGATTTAAAAAATAAAATAGTAAAATTTATTGGGGATCCAGAGAGTAGAATTCAAGAAGATTATTTGAGAATCCTGCGATATTTCAGGTTTTTATCATATTTTGGCACAGATAACATTGATCAACAAAGTTATTTAGCTGCAATTAAAAATGCCTCGAAATTAGTACATATCTCAAAAGAAAGGATAAAATGTGAGATTTTCAAATTGTTCACTGGTGAATATTTTAAAGATGTAATTTTGTTATTAATAAAATTAAATTTACTAAAATATTTTGGGATTATATCTTTGTCATTGAGTGAGAATAAATTACAAAACATAAACTTCCAAAGAGATAATATAATTAATTTAGCTATCTTTATAATATTATCAGATTCACCGAATTTAGAATGTTTGAATAAGCTAAAAAAGGACATTTTATTATCTAAAAAAGAATTTATAATGCTAAAAAATATTATAAATTATGATTATGAAAATATAACTTATCAGGATTTTTATCAGCATTATCATGATTGTGGAGAGGAGTCGTATAAGAAGTTTCTATTGTTACATAAGATAATAAAAAATGATGATGATATAAAAATTATTAAAGAAAGTATTTGCAAAAAGTTTCCAGTGAAAGGTAATGATTTGAAAAATATTGGATATGAAGGAAGAGATATTGGTATTATGTTAAAAAAAGCAAAGAGTGAGTGGCATCAAAAGCATAACAGCTTAAATAAAGAAGATATTTTAAAAAACATTCCACCTGTATCTCGCAACAATCTGTAATATTTTTTCAATTAACTAAAATGTTTTTATCCTTTATATTATAATAAAGGATTGAGTTAACAAATTAAAATGTTTCAAAAAACAATATCTAAGAGTGGTTTTATTTCTGGGATAGGTTTACATACGGGGGAGAATATAGAAATGAAAATATCTCCTCTTGAGTGTAATTCAGGTATTGTTTTTAAGCGTATTGATATTGCATCTGATAATCTTATAGAAGCTAAGTATTATAACGTAAGCGATTCTACATTATGCACGGAAATAGCAAATTCTAATGGTGTATCAATAAAGACTGTTGAACATTTTATGGCTGCTTTATGGGGTGCAGAAATAGACAATATTTTGATTGAAGTTAAAGGCCCTGAAATACCAGCTATGGATGGTAGCTCAAAGGAATTTATGAAATTACTACATAAAGTGGGAATAAAAACACAATCATATAAAAAAAGATATCTTAAAATATTGGATAAAATTGAAGTTACCGATGGAGATAAAAAAATAGTTATTAATAATGCGGAAAAATTTTCATTAGATTTTGATATTGAATTTGAGCATAAATCTATAGGTAATCAACATTTTAGATATAATGGTATTCATGATTTTGAAAAAGATATAAGTGAAGCGAGAACTTTTGGTTTTACAAGTCAACTTATCGAGTTACAAAAAATGGGATTAGCTAAAGGAGCATCATTGAGTAATACTATAGCTTTGAATAATGATGGTATTATTAATCCGGAAGGATTGAGGGATAAAAATGAATTTGTGAAGCATAAAATACTTGATTGCATGGGAGATTTATATATGTCTGGATTCAAAATAATTGGAGAAATAAAGGCTCATAAATCAAGTCATAAATTAAACAACGCTATTTTAAAAAAGATATTCGATAATCCTAAATCATACCGTCTAATATAATAAAACATAGTTACAATTGGAGTTCTCTCTCCTATTTATTAAATATATATTTTTCAGATTATTGAAAAAAAACTTGAAAAAACAAAAAATATGAATTAATACATTTAAGTAATGACTACATAAATATAGCTAGGGAGGCTAAAATATGGGAAAATTACATGTTATTGACGTGTCTATAGTTGGGATCTATCTTCTTCTTTGTCTCGTAATCGGGCTTTATAAAAGCACTAAAATCAAAAGCATTAAAGATTATGCTATAGGAAGTGGCAACTTACCCACATTCGTAATTGTATCCACTATATTTGCTACTTTCATTAATGCAAGAGCAACTATAGGTGATGTAGAAGCAATTCACAGCTCTGGATTACTTTATGGATTGGCTTTATTTTTCGTGCCATTCAACTGGTTATTAGTAAAAAACATATATGCAAAAAATATAGGACAATTTAAAGGTTGCATTTCTATGAGTGAAATCATGGGAAAGCTATATGGAAATTACGGACGTCATATAAGCAATTTTATTTTGATAAGTACATCTATTGGATTTATATCTGTATCTGTAACTGCAATTGGATATTTATTTAATTATTTTTTTGCGTTTGAATATGTGACTGGTGTTTTTATAGGTATGGGGATAGTAACGCTTTATTCTCTTTTTGGCGGTGTCCGTGCAGTTGCTATGACTGATGTTTTTCAATTTTTAGTATTTTTTATAGCACTTCCAATAGCTTGTGGTATTGCATACTTTAATGCAAATGGATACGAGAATATCATCAAATCTTTACCACAAACTCATTTGGAAATATTCGGTAACTCTGATTCCACCATATTATTCGCATCATATGCTTTTTTAGTGGTTATGCCTGCTGTTAGTGCCCCTTATATACAAAGACTTTTGATGGCAAGTGGAAAGAAACAATTGATGAATTCATTCAATATACTCATGGTGCTTTCATTCTTTTTTGCTTTTATTGTTTTTGTTTTAGGATTTTCTATCAAAACTATTTTTCCGAATATAGAAGGTAAATTAGCTCTTTATACTTTTATTGGCACATTATCTCCAGTATTCCTTGGGATTATGGTGGCTGGGATGCTTGCGGTGATAATGTCTACAGCAGATTCTTGGCTTGATTCATTGAGTGTTATAGTTTCACATGATGTTATTAAGAAAATCTGTCCTGGGATGAATGAAAGGCAAGAGCTTTTTATTGCACGAATTGCAACTTGTGTATGCGCTGGTCTTGCTGTACTGATTTCGCTTGAAAGCAAAGAGATTTTTAAGTTAATAATACTTATTGAGGCTTTTTTTTATACAACTATTTTGCTCCCTTTTACTATGGGGTTTTTTAAATTCAGAACAAATTATATATCATTTCTGATTGGTGTTTTAGTAGGGATTATTTTTACTTATTTAGCAAAATTATCAGCAGGAGAATTTAGTATAACAAGCCTTGTTGCAGGAGTGTTAGGTAACGCAATAGGATTCTTTTCGGCGCATTATTTGCAGGTGAAAATGGGGATAATTAAGATAGAGAAGCCCTCATATAAAGTATATAAGGCAACATTGAGTCAAAGAATTAAACAATCAATAGAGAAATTTGTCTCTATCAAAAAAAGGGTTGAAAGCAGCAAATCGTTGTATTATATATTTGCCTTATTTATCATGGCACTTAATATTCCAATATTGATACTGGGGTATAATATTTCTGGTGATTTCGTAAATGTTGTAGTGCATTATTCCAGATATATTGCAGTATTTTTTGCATTGCTTTTGATATTTCATGAGATGTATTATGCAAAAAATCCAAATATTTTGTGGAATACCACCTTATTTTTGGTATTACCGTTTTTCTCAACGTATTTATTTATCACTAGTGGATATGGCATGATGTGGGGTGTTAATTGGTTTGTTTCAATCATTGCATTATTTTTATTTGCAAATTTGTATTACGCTTGGATATTAGGGGTGTCGGGAGTGTTGGCAGCAATCATTGCACATGTAGGATATAATTTATCTATAGATGCTACGATAATATTGTATAAACAAGAATTATTTGCCATATACTCTACAGTATTATTGTCTGTAATAGTTGTTTATATAATTTATCATAAATTTAGAGAAGAAAAGATAAAACAAAAAACACTAGAGATATTAGGCAGATCAATAGCGCATGACGTTATGTCGCCACTTAGTGTTAACTTGATGAGTATGGAATTAATAGAACAATCTTTAAAAGATAAGGATTATAAAAATATAGAAAAGCATATTAAAAAGCTGAAAGAATGCAATAAACAGGCGATGCAGGATGTGGATGTGATGCTTAGTAGCACAAGAGATAGTACAAAACCTAAAGATTGGGGGCAGTATTCAATTATAAAATCTGTTGGTGATGCTCTTGATAAATATTTTATGAATGAAGAGCAGAGGGGGAGGGTGTTCTTCTTGGATAAAGATAACCAAAAAAAGGATTTTACTTTTGTAGGTTCAAACACATTATTACGCCATGTGATATTCAATTTACTAAAAAATGCCATTAAATACGCAGGGTATGAAGCAAAAATAGAAATATTCATTAAAGATAACAAATTGCATGTTAAAGATAATGGTTGTGGAATGGATGAAGAAGTTCTTGCAAATCTTTTTCAGAAATATACAACAACAGGAGGTAATGGCATAGGTCTAAACTTCTGCAAACAGGCTATGCTCAAAATGGGTGGTAACATTGAATGCAAAAGCATTAGGGGTGAAGGTACGGAGTTTATTATTAGTTTTGTTGTTAGTTAAATTCTCCTTCTTTTTCAACTTCTGCAACAGAACCGATTTTTCTGATGAAACGATCATAGACAAATATGACCTAAAACTGCACAGCTCTATTTCTCTATAACGCCCTAAATCATACCTTGTATCGATTCACCATCACTCTTTTTTTATTAATATTGGATAATACCCATCACTATCTAATTACACTTCCTTTTGAATGCAACTTATTTTATCCCTGCCGAAAAAAGTCCCAATCTATGCTGCAATATCATATTTCGAATTCTGGATTAGAGTTCAGAATGATGAAAATCCTCAGCAGCAGTGTCAGATAAAATTTCTTGATTAAGAACTGTATTAAAGTATTCTATATAACACTCTTTTGCATCAGCAGGCATTTCATTGTAATCAGATGATAATAGTTTATTCCCATACAACTCGAAATGTTTTTTTAATGGCTCCTTATGATCCCTAACCATGTTTTTCAATTTAAATCCAGGATGACCAACCAGTCCTTGAAATAGTTCTAGCTTATCTTCTTCTGATGTTACATTATAAATCTTTGAGAAAAATTCATCAGCATCTTTATATCCAAAAATCTTGACAACGCATCCTAATGCTTTGTAATTTTTATAAACGACATCTTTGTAATTGCTGTCTTCGTTACCTTTGTCGTTGATAAAGCCTTTAAATCCCAAGTCTTTATCTCTATTGTTATAGCACCTCAAATCAAAACTATATCTTTCATCTGTGGAAGCATCACTAAAATAAGAAGAGTGCAGCTTAAAGTTATCAAATAAAATTGCTTCCCCAGCTTTTAAATCTGGTGCATTATAACCTTGATAAAGAAATGATTCTTGATTTTCAATTCCACAATATTCTGCTTTTGCAAAAAATGATGTCACAATGTTAGTGTCTAAAGGAACGAATCCATCAGTTTTGAGAGATTCTTGCTGCTCATTACTTAATAAATGGAAATATCTAGTGATATAGGCTGAATCTAAAAGCAATTTCTCTCCATCAGTTAAATTTAATTTACCAAGTATATACTTATAATAAAAATGAAAGTTCCCTGTCAAAGTTGGCATCATATCATGAAAGACTGTAAATGCTGCTTTTCCATCACCACCTTTTAACGACATGTGGAAGCTAATCTGCTGCCAATCGTCTTGCCCTGGAGAAGCATCATATTCATAAGAGTAATGTAACTCGATAGGAGACTTGTTATTTTTGTTAAAATAAAAATACTGAGGAGCACAAAAAGATACCTCAGGAAAGTTATGATGAATTATATCCCAATTATCTTCTATAAACTGCACAGTATCAGGAAAAAATAAAGGGACAAAGTTGCTATATATACTTGCTGGATATGCTTGAAACGTATCTCCCTTACTTCCATAGCTAATGTCTAAAATTTGCGGTTCAATTGAGAGCATTGTTTTTATTGTTTTTTCTGGGAATGTTTGATATACATCGTTATTCATTTTTAGCACTTTCGTAGGAACTCCTTTACGATCAAAGCTTATCCTATGAGCCTCCGATGCAATCTCTTTTGCTGCCCAGCTAATATTACTGTTAGGGTTTATAACTTGTTTACTTTTGTTTGATTGTACTTCTAAAGCTTTATATGATTCAGAACATATACTTTTACCATTTGCTTTTAATCTTTGATCCATTGCTTACTCCTTAATATTATTAACAATCATAGGTTGACTTATGTTAATAAATACATAAAGGCAACGGAATGTCAATCACTTTCCAGCACATTATGTATGGGACTGGAAAACCAAAAGAGTATTTGAAAAAATTGACTATACAATTCTAGATGCGACAGAACTAAATTTATTGAAATTAGTGTTTTTTCACTCTATCTCAATTAATAAATTTCCACTCATTTCTGTGTTTCCAACTTTGGTTTTTATATCTTTAATTTTTCCATCGATTTGGCTAGATATTACATTTTCCATTTTCATAGATTCTAGAATAATTAAAGCTTGTCCCTTACTGATTTCTTGTCCAATAGAAACCTTCACCTCTTTTATTAAACCAGTAATATTAGTTACTATATTATTTTTTTCATCATCAGTATCGGATTCTTTCATGAATTTATATAGCTCTGCTGTCCTTGGAGGAAGTAGTAAAGTTTTTGTAGTTGAACCCATAAATCTGATGTTATAACTATCTCTATCTCGCTCTACTTGGACCGTATACTGTTTTTCGTTTATTGTGCATTGAAATAGCCTTCTACCTATTTCCCATATACTATTGATATGAAATTTTCTATTTTCAAATGTTATTTTATAGCCATTGTTAAAATTTCTTACTGTTACAGGATAATTATCATCGTCTAATTTTGCTACCCATCTTGTTCCAATAGCTCTTGACATCCCCCTATGTTGCCCTGTTATTTTTGAATTTCTTTGTATGTTTTTTAAAAACACAAAAATTGATGTACAAAGAACTACTGATTGTTGTTCATTATTAAGTACAGCTCCCGTGAAACCACCTTTATATTCTTCTTCAATGAACGAGGTTGAAATATTACCTTCACAGAAATTTTTGTTATTAAATACTGCTTGTAAGAAACTAATATTATGTGAAACTCCTCGTATAATATATTGGCTTAAGGCAGTTTTCATGATTTCAATAGCACTTTCTCTAGTTGATGAATAAGTGCATAATTTTGCTACCATAGCGTCATAAAACATACTTACTTCACCACCTTCGTATATTCCAGAATCAAGTCTAACATTTTCGGATCTTTCTGGTTCTTTATAACCTATTATTCTACCAGTTGATGGTAAAAATCCACAGCTTGGATCTTCAGCATAAATTCTTGATTCTATTGCCCAACCATTTAATTTTATGTCTTTTTGTTTGAATGGAAGCTTTTTACCTTCAGCTATTCGTATCATCTGTTCTACTATGTCGATACCGGTAATTAATTCTGTGACCCCATGTTCTACTTGTAATCTCGTATTCATTTCTAAAAAGTAAAAGTTACCTTTTTGATCAACGATAAATTCAATAGTACCAGCAGAAAAATAGTCCACTTTTTTTGCTAAAGAAATTGATTGTGCATACATTTTTTTTCTCATTTTTTCATTAATGAAAGGACTAGGTGCTTCTTCAATTACTTTTTGGTTATGTCTTTGTATAGAGCATTCTCTTTCACCTAAACATACATAACTCCCATGTTTATCTGCTAAAATTTGTATTTCAATATGACGTGGTTTAATTATTAATTTTTCTATAAAAGTTCTTGAATCTGAAAAATTACTTTGTGCTTCATTTTTTGTTGATCTATATGCCTGTTGCATTTCTTCGTCACTTTTGACAACGCGCATTCCTTTTCCACCACCACCAGCAGCAGCTTTTAGCATTATGGGATATCCTATGCTTTGAGCTAATTTTATAGCATGTTTTTCAGTTTTAATTGCTCCTATGTATCCTGGAATTATATTAACTCCGGCATCTTTTGCAATTTTTTTTGCTTTTATTTTATCTCCCATTTCCTTTATTGATTCGGAAGAAGGTCCTATAAAATTAATACCATTTTTTTGAACGATATTAGCGAATTCACAATTTTCTGATAAAAATCCATACCCCGGATGTATTGCATCAGCATTTGATATTTTTAAAGCATGCATTATAGCTTCTATATTAAGATAGCTTTGTGTTGCAGGGGATTTGCCTATATAAATAGCTTCATCTGCTAATTTTAAATTATGAGAGTTGTTGTCTGCATCAGAGTATACCGCAACAGTTTTGATCCCTAATCTTTTTGCTGTTTTGATGATTCTGCAAGCTATTTCTCCACGATTAGCTATCAAGATCTTTTTTATATTTTTCATCAATATTTCAATAATAAATAAGCATCCAGGAAACTACCATATGCGAGCATATAAATCAATTTAAAGAATATAATGACCGTCTTGGTGGGCTAATTCTTCATTGCAATGATTAATCTCTTCAGACCTTGTTGTATTTTGCAAATCACATGTTATTCCTTTTGAAGCTTCCATGAATATCTCCACCTCTTCCTCTCTTGTTGAGACTGCTATTCCGGCATATACTTTTTCTTGTTCCATATTAAAGTATGGCTTTGATACTTTCATTTTTGACATTAACTCTTGTATTCCATTTAGCAGAATCTCTTTTAGATCTTCTCTATTGTATAAATAATGCATTATATCAAACTGCTTGAGGCTATCTTCTATTTCTTTTAGATCTATATTTGTGTTGCTACATTGTTCTTTTTTTGTATTAGCTTCTTCTGTATTGCAATCGTAATACTCCTCATCCTCACATTCTTCTGAATTGCAATCATAATAGACCTCACATTCTTTTGGATTATATGCTTGCTCAAATTTTTGTAATTGTATAAAATTAAGTTTTTCTTCATTCAATGCTTTATTTGCTTCTTTAACTGCATCTTCTATTGTGCTTGGAGCTTTCTCACTTACTTCGTATTCCCCTTTATCATTTTTCTTTAAAATAATACTGTATTTATTTTTTCCTATTGAATACGATATTTTTATATCTTGTTCAGGTTCTTGGCGTTGCTTTGAAAACATTGTATGGAAAAGTTTTTCTGCCAGCATATTCGGCGTTGTATAAATTATTTCCACCTCTTTGTTCTGCGTTTCATCTGTATTTTCTACCGGTGTATCCTGCGGTTCATTTGTTTGTTTTGTACTATGGTAAAAATCCATTAGTTGCTCCCGTGTATCAGGACTATATCTATAGATTTTAGATGAAACCTGCGATTTTTTCTCATAATCCATATTTAAATATTCAGACAATACAGTATCTAATCCAGTGTCTGATTCACTATCTAATTTCTGATATAATCCAGTGTCTGATTCAGTATATAATTGCATATATTTCAGTATTGCTTTCATAAATGTGTTTGAAAACATCATCTTTTGATCTAACAAATTTTTTTGATATAAGTACTTACATAATTCAGTATATAAATTCCCATCTAATGTAGTATATAATTGCATATATTTCAATATTGCTTTCATAAATGTTTCTGAAAACTCCTTCTTTTGAGCTAACAAAACTTTTGCATAAATCACTAATATTTCTGAACGCATTTTATATTCAAGAAATGTCACAAATCTTTGTTCTTCATCAGAACCAGTAATCCAAGTGTAATCAAGTAATTCATGTATTTTTATTTCTCCAGCATCATTTCCAATGATACCGTATCCATTAAAATCTAATTGATTCATCAATTCTTTTACTTCTTCTTCATCAAGTCTCCTGAAATCATTGATTATCAAGCTTATATAGGCTTTTAGAATATCTGTATCCCAAGATCCAATAAATTTTTTGATAATATCAAATATAGCTTTTTCCGAATCAGATATATTTATATTTTGTTTAGCCAAATAAGCCAATGTAGAAGCAGCAAATTCTTTTGTAGCTTTGTCGTGGGTATCATCTAAAATCTTATGCAATAACTTTAGCTTTAGTGGTAAATCTTTCACAGAGACCTTATTATTAGAGATTATCGTATATAATGTCTTCGCAACAAAATCTTTCATCTTATCGGCAGGATTACCCTGCAAAAGATTAGACAACAACTTCAGTACTTTGTCTGCAGATATATTAGCTAGCTTAGATAATGCATCTGAAACAAATTTTTTCGTATACTCGGTAGGCGGTATACCCGGCAAAAAATTACCATTGTTAGGCGTATCCTGTGAAAGCATATACGACAACTTAAGTATTTTATCTACAGCTTCATCGGATAGATTATTTTCACTTATGTTAGATAATGCCTCTGAAACAAAATCTTTTATATTATTGGTAGTATTAGCATTCAAAAGCTTCTCTAAGAATTTCAGCACTTTATCTAAAGCTTCCCCAGATAGATTATTTTCAATTAGGTTAGATAATGCCTCCATAACACCTTTTTTCGTAGAATGATGAGCATTCAAAAGCTTCTCTAAGCACTTTAGCGCTTTATCTAAAGCTTCCCCAGATACGGATTAGGTTAGATAATGCCTCCATAACACCATCTACTATCTTATAGGAGTCACCCTGAAAAACCTTATATAAGCACTCCAGCATGGTATCATAATACTTCTCAGGTATTATATTATTTCCAGATAAATGAGCCAATGCTTCGGAAACAAATTCTTTCATCTTATCGGTAGGCTTATCCTTCATAATCTCCTTAAACAAATTCAGTACTTCATTTGAATGTTTCCCAAATAATTTATTATAACGGATTAGGCCAAATAATGCTTCGGAAACAAATTCTTTCATCTCATCGATAGGCTTATCATGCAAAAGCTTCTCCAACAATTCCAGTGTTTTATCTGGATACTTCTTAGCTAGGTTAAATAATGTATTTAAAAGATACTTTTTCGTATACTCGTAAGATAATTCATTTTCTTTGCTCCCACCCACATAATAGATAATCTTTTTAGTCATAAGCGTATACGACAACTTCAGTATTTTATCTAAAGCTTCATCAGATAGATTCTCTTTAAGTAGGTTAGATAATACATCCGCAACCCCTGCTCTCCTCACATAAAGGAGTATCGTAGAATCATTCACAAGCTTATCCAAAAACTCCAGTACCGTATCTAAAGTTTCCCCAGATAGCTTATTTTCACTTAGGTCTAATAATATCTTAATGCCATTTTTTATTGAAGGCATGTCATCCTTATCCTGCATAATCTTATATAACAACTTCAGTCCTTTGTCTAAATCATTCATTGTTGTAATTAGATTAGATGCCATATACTTAACAGTGTCTTTCGTATTATTGGTAGGATTAGAGTTCAAAAGCGTATACACCAACTCCAGTGTTTCATCTAAAGCTTCTCTAGATAGTTTCTTATTAAGGATTAGCCTACATAATACCACCGCAGCAAATTCTTTCGTCTCATCGGTAATCTTCTCACCCTGCAAAATTCTAGCCACCAACTCCAGTATTTTATCTGAAGCTTCTACAGATAGATTACCAGACAAATTAGCCAATGTCCCCACAGCATATTCTTTTGTATAACACCAACTATCACCCTGCAAAAGCTTCTCCACCAACTCCAGTATTTTATCTGAACCTTCCACAGATAGTCCCTGAGTATAGGGTGCAATACATAATTCCAACACCTCATCTTCTTTAATATCACCGTTCAAAAACGTATCAAAGAACTTCAGTGCTTCATTTAAATGTTTCTCAGATAATGTCTTAAAGTCTAACTTAGATAATGCCTTTGCAACATATGCTTTCGTATAATACACATTATGACTATCCTGCAAAAGCTTATCCAAGCACTTCAGCATTTTGTCTACATATTCTTCAACTAGCTTATTATTATTTGGTTCAGTTTTATTATCATTTATATCAAAAATATTCATAATTTTAAATTTCACGTATTATTTGAGTGAACTATACACGAAAAATATCAATGTTGTGTTAAGATTACGTTAAGATTACGTTAAAATATAATGATTTTCTAACTATATATCTTGAGTGTATTTAAGTTATGCATGGATTATTTTCGCTTATTTTAATGGCTGAATCAAATATTTTTAAAAAATTTTGATCCGACTTATTTGTTGTAAGAAGGTTATTGTTAATATAATGATCAACCATATTCAGCATATCACCATCTTTTAACACATCAAAAAAGTGAAAAGTAGCAGCGCCGCTTTGTCGGAACCCTAAATAATCACCGCTTCCTCGTAATTCTAAATCTTTTTCAGCTATCTTAAATCCATCTGAGTATTTTTTAAGTATTGCCAATCTTTTCTTTGATTCTAGGCTTAATTTCTCTCCATGAACTAGTATGCAGTAAGATTTTTCTGTACCTCGTCCTACTCTCCCTCTTAACTGATGTAATTGCGATAAACCAAATCTTTCTGCATTTTCTATAACAATAGTTGTTGCTTCTGGTACATCTATACCAACTTCGATAACGGTGGTTGCAACTAAAACAGATTTTGTGCCATTTTTAAATTCTTCCATTACTTTATCTCTTTCTTCAAATTTCATTCTTCCATGAATCATGCCCACTTTGTCTCCTAATGACTTTGATATACGGGAGAAACTTTCTTCTACATGAGCCAATTGTAATTTTTCGGATTCTTCGATTAATGGGCATACCCAGTACACTCTATGGTTTTTTTCTACAAGAAGTTTGATTCTTTCAATTAGCGTTTCTACTTTGGATATAGATAAAATTTTTGTCTCAATTTCTACATTGCTGATGGGCTTTTCTTTTATAATACTAACATCCATATCACCGTAATTTAACATGCTTATTGTTCTTGGTATGGGTGTTGCTGATAACATCAATAGATCCACATTAGTTCCTTTTTCTAACAAATCTATTCTTTGTTTTACCCCAAATCTATGTTGCTCATCAATAATTACTAATCCTAAAGATTGGAAAATAACCTTTTCTTGAAATAATGCATGTGTGCCAATCAGTATGTCAATTTTCCCTTCTGATAAATCAGATAAAACTTTTTTCTTTGCGGCTGATTTTATATTAGATACAAGTAACTCAACATTTATGTCAAAATTCTCCACATATTTTGTTATATTCTTATAATGTTGTTGTGCAAGAATTTCGGTTGGTACCATAAAGGCAACTTGTTTTTTTCCTTCTATGGCATTTAATGCAGCGCATAATCCTACTAAAGTTTTTCCACATCCCACATCTCCCATTACGATTCGCACCATTTTTTGATCAGATAATTGATCTTCTGTTATAGAATCCACAGAATGTTTCTGTTCCGCGCTTAATGTAAATTTAAAATTTTCTAAGAATTCTTGCTTTAATTTTCCAGTGGAATTTAGTTTTGTTTTTTCTTTTTTCATTTTATTCCTAAAAATTCTCAAGGAAGTTTGCTGAGATAACAATTCATCGAATGCAAGTCTTTCTCTAGCTTTTGCAAAAGATGATTGATTTATATTCTTTGGATTATGCAATATCTTCAATGAATCCATAAATGAATACCAAGCATGAGCTGAGAGTACGTCATTTGTTAACCATTCTTGATTTATTGGTGAATTCGTAATTACAGTATTAACTAAATAGGCTAGTAACTTTGAAGTTAACCCTTCTACTTTGGAATATACAGACTCTAGTTTTGGTACTTTATATTGTTCATTTGAGTTCACCGCAATATCTGGGTGGACAATGGTATATGCGGAATTTTGTATTGTGATTTTTCCGCTAATTATAATCTCGTTATCTATCTGATAAAGTTGTTTTATGTATGGTGGTATATTGTTGAAGTAGAGTAGGGTAATAAATCCTGTATCATTTTTGCACAGAATTTTGCTTGGAATCCTGGATCGATAATTTCCTTTAAGTTTTATTTCTGAAACAATAACTTTTAAAGTGACAATATCACCATCTTCAATGTCAAAGATTTTTGGAGAGAGACTTCTGTCAATATAGTTGATAGGTATATGAAATAGCAGATCTTTGAATCTTCGAATTCCCATTTTTTTAAAAAGACTCAACCGTTTGTCACCTATTCCTAATAATGTAGAAACATCTTTATTTAGATAATTTATAAGATCTTCATTTTTGATATTCATCATTCATCAAAGAGCATTATCAATAGTGCTATATATCATATATATGAATAATATTCCACTTTTCCATAATTAATATCAAAGCTATCTTTTTCTTTTTTTATTCTCTTGTTGCGAGACTTTTTTTGTCCATTTTCCAAAAATAGTCTTTTTTTTACGTGCTAGTTTTTTTGTTGCGCTTTTTTGTGGTATTTTTTCATACCCTATATCTGGTTGATTATAAAATTTTGTTTGTGCTACCATACCAAGTCCATAATGGTCACTTATACTGCTTTTTGCAGTTTGAGTGCCGCTACTCATCATACTTTCTATCAATCCGCTACTGATCGATTTCAAGTTATCATTTTGCTTTGTAATAAACATTCTATCATATGCACTGTCTGAACGACTTCCATCTTTTTTCAATGTTGTTCCTATTTTATCTCCAAAGTATATCGGTTCAAGTATTTCTTCTTGTTTATCTGTTTGTATATTTGTATCTGCGCATATAACCATGCTTAGTATCTATTACTCTAACATTATGCTTCCTACCTGTTTCTGCAGATAGTGCATGTACTCTTTCGTAAATTGCGGAAATCTCTTGGCCTCCAGGAGTTTCTCCCATATCCTCGTTCATCATTCCATCCAAATTCTTCTAAAAGGTTATGTACTTCTTCTCTATTTCCTAATCCCACACTTGTTTGAGAAAAATTAGCTGTGTTTAACCTATCTTTTATTTGTTCAATGACATATGTATTATCTTGTTTAATTTGTTTTTTAGTTAAAGCCGTTCTAGGCTTACTTGATGTTTTTACTTCAAGTATTACTGCTATGTCGTAATTTGCTTTTTTTTCGTTTAGGCCCATCTTCATATTTCGTTTTTATAGAAGAAAAACTTATATCAGTAGTAGGTATAGGCATTTTTCACACATCCCGATCTTAAAATTATTAGAGAAAAATGAAGATATTAAAATCCAGTTTGTATTTAAACTATCTAGTTTTGAAATTTTGTTTTAGTAAATACCTTCTAAATCACTCAAAAATAACGCTATATATATTACTATAATTAGACAAGTATTAATTTGATATTTATGTTATGAGGGATGTTAAGATTACGTTAAGATTTGTTTGTTTACGATATTTCTAACAATTCTTTCTTTAATAGGTTCAAATCGTCTCGTAATTTTGCTGCTTTTTCAAATTCTAGTTCTTTTGCAGCTTTATGCATTTCTTTTTCTGTTTTTATGACCATTTTTTGGATTGTTTTCAAATCAAATTTTTTGTTATCCAAGATATGTGGTGTATTATCTGGTTTTTGAGTTGCTAAACCTAATGCATTGCTTAAGTCTTTTTTTATTGTTGTTGGAGTGATGTTATGCTTTTTATTATGTTCTTCTTGAATTTTTCTTCTTCTATTTGTCTCGAACAATGCTTTTGTAATCGATTTTGTTTCTTTATCTGCATATAGAATAACCCTACCATCGCTATTTCTAGCTGCTCTTCCTATTGTTTGTATCAATGATGTTTCTGAACGTAAAAAACCTTCTTTATCAGCGTCAAGTATTGCGACTAAAGTACATTCAGGTATATCTAAACCTTCTCGAAGTAGATTGACACCTATCAATACGTCATATATTCCCTCTCGTAATTCTTGAATGATTTTTATTCTTTCTAAAGTTTTTATATCAGAATGTATATATACAGCTTTGATATTTATTTCTGAAACATATTCAGTTAGATTTTCTGCCATTTTTTTGGTTAAAGTTGTGACTAAAACTTTCCCCCCATCTTTGATTACCTTATGACATTCATTTATCAAATCATCTACTTGCGTTTCACATTTGCGTATTTCACAAATTGGATCTAATAGGCCTGTTGGTCTAATTATTTGCCCTACATATTCTCCTTCTGTATACTCCATCTCTTTTATTCCAGGAGTGGCAGATACAAATATTGTTTGTGGGCGTATCTTGTCCCATTCTTCATATCGAAGTGGCCTATTATCTAATGCAGAAGGTAGTCTAAATCCATAATCAACTAAATTTGTTTTGCGTGCTCTGTCCCCATTGAACATACCACCTATTTGTGAGACCGTTACATGGCTCTCATCTACAAATAATAATGCATTTTTTGGCAAATATTCAAATAATGTGGGTGGAGCCTCTCCAGCACTTCTTCCAGACAGATATCTAGAGTAATTTTCAATTCCTTTGCAGGATCCGCTCTCCATCATCATTTCTAAATCAAAATTTGTTCTTTGGGTAATCCTATGAGTTTCTACAGATTTCCCAATAGTTTTCAATGCAGCTATTCTTTCGTTTAATTCATCTTTGATTAAGACCATAGCTTGCTCTAATGTAGGTCTTGGTGTGACATAATGGCTGTTGGCAAAAATTAGTATTTCATCAAGATTTTTTAATTTTTTCCCTGTTAATGCATCAATTTCATAAATTTTTTCAACTTTATCATCCCATAAACTAATCCTCCATGCTCTATCTTGATAATGCGAAGGGAATATATCGATATTAGATCCTCTGACTCTGAATCCTCCTCGTGTAAATTCCAAATCCATTCTTTTATATTGCAAATCAACTAACCTATGCATCAATTCTTTTTGTATTAAATTTTGACCCTTAGTTATTTTACAAGACATTTGGAGGTATAATTCAGGTGATCCAAGACCATAAATGCATGATACAGATGCAATAACTATTACATCTTTTCTTTCAAGCATGGATCTTGTAGCAGAATGTCTTAATAGATCAATTTGCTCATTGATTTGTGCATCTTTTTCAATATAACTATCCCTTTGCGGAATATAAGCTTCTGGTTGGTAATAATCATAATAAGAAACAAAATATTCCACCGCATTATTTGGAAAATAGACTTTCATTTCATTGTAAAGTTGTGCAGCTAATGTTTTGTTATGGGCCATTATAAGTGCGGGTCTTTGGGTTCTTTCAATTATATTTGCCATAGTGAAAGTTTTGCCAGAACCTGTTACTCCCAACAAGACTTGATTGCGCTTTTTTGCTTTGATACCAGCCAATAGATTTGCCACAGCCTCTGGTTGATCTCCCATTAGTTTATAGTTGCTTTTTAGAATAAATTTTGACATTATGTATAAAATGTTATTTTAGGTTATAATTATATGGTAGGAATTCAAGGGTATAATGCTGACAGTCTTTATGGTATTAAGGAGAATACCATAGAATCTGCTGAAATACAAAAAGCTAAAAAACCTGTAGAAAAAGCGGAAAAAGCTGTTGATATGACTACAAAAAGAATATCAGCGCTTGGGGAATTAAAAATGTTTATGGAAGATTTTCAAAAGCAAATTTTTAAATTTTCATATGACAATCTTCAATCTTTCACTAAAGATGGAGTATTTGATAAGTTGGCAGTTATTGTTCCAAATGAGTTGAGCAACTACGCAAAAATTACTCCCTCAGCAGAAGCAACAAAACAAATATTAAATTTTCAAATAGACGCTGTTGCAGAAGGTGAAATCTTATTAAGCAAGGATAACTTTAAAAAAACAGATGTTTTTCATGATAAGATTTCATCATATTTTGGTTTACAAGATAAAGGTGAAGTTACTTTTACAGTACTTGATAATGGATTTAAGAGTAATGATTTTTTAGATAAGAATGATGTAGTTGGTAGTGGAAATGGAGGTGTTAAGTTTAATCCTGGGGAATTTTCAATTGATTCAAGTGCTAACCCTGGAATATTTTCGATTGGTTCAAGTGCTAACATAACGATAGAAATAGGTGATTCACTGGATAGTATAGCTACAAAAATAAATAAGATTACTAGAAATACAGAAGAATCGCAAAATCCACATGTTGAAGCAAAGGTAATCAAAGATGGCACCAATTATTTTCTTTCTGTGAAATCAGATAAAAATCATCATGGAATACAGAATGCATTTGTCATAAATGATCCTAATAGTATTTTGAATGGAAATTTGGGTACTAATTATAATGAAAAAATTGAGGTTGCATTTTCTACAGCTCAAACGGTTGAGAATTTTTTAACAAACTTAAAATCTAATGCGAGAAGAGCTGATGTAGAAGTTGTTTTTAATCCACTTTCAACAGGAGAGGGGAAAATAGAGTTGAAATCTTTATTAACAGGAATAGGGAATGAAATCCAATTGGATACAGAATCAAAAGCTATATTTAATACAATTAGAGCTGCTAAGGATGCAAAGATAAAATTGGATGGTGTAGAAATTACAAGTAAGTCTAATAAATTCTCAACACAAAATTTAAATGTTGAATTGCTTGGGATACCTACTGTTGTTCAAACTCAGGGAGATTCATCAAAAGTTCAAAAGTATCAAAATGCTAAGGATACTATTAATAGTTTTTTGGTTAATCAGTTAGATAATTATACTAATAAACAAGCTATAGACATTGGAGCAAAAAATCTTATGGATCAGGTGATTGCAATAATTGGTGATACTAGCATTACTGATTCAATACTAGGTGATGTTAATGCGGTTGATTATAATAGCGGCAATATAAGTGCAGTAATAGGGCGTGTTAGAGATTTTTTTAATGCTCAATTGCTATATTTATCTACAAAAATATCAGAAGAAATAGATGCTTCATCTTCTTCGGGAAGTTCGCAGATGTTTAATTTAAAAATAGATCATGATACTGCGGGGATTTATGAAAAATTCGATTCTATGGCAAACAGCTATAATGGATTGTCGGAATTTTTGGCAAAACAATCTTTAAAGGTTCAAGATCTAGATACATATTCAAAACCTGCTATAGAGGCTCCATTACAAAAAGATTATAGTACTACGATAGATTTTCTGCGAAATCAGTTAGATAGTTTTTTTCAACCATTAATTCAATACGGCATTAAAATTTCTGGGCAAGAATTCACTTTGCCTACAAAGGAAGTAGATGGTGTGAAGCAAGAATATCTTCCATCTACAATTTATAAAATGGAGATAGATGAAAGTAAGCTAAAGCAGAGTATAGCGCAGTATTTCAACACATTAAAAGATTTGATGAATTTGGAATTTGAATCATCCAGTCCAAAATTTCTATTTTTTGACAACCAAAAAGATTTTAGTTTTGATAATGCAGGTATAAAGGATATTTTGTATAATATAGATTATACTAAAGTTAGATATATGAAGAATGTCAGCTCGCAATTCACAGATGTAAATACAGCTGTAAATTCAGGTCTTTCAGGGACAAAATATTTTATGATCAATGACCAAAAATTAAAAATAGCTGCAAGCACTTCGTATAAGGGATTGATCAAAGAAATCAACAGATGGCAAAGTAAGACGGGCATAAGTGCATATCTAGTTAATAATTCAGATAATGTTGTTTCTGAAGATAATCCAACAGGTTCCTCTTTTCAGATAGCACTTTCTATAAAAGATGGTGTAAGTGGGTCAGATGCATTATCAAAACAGGATAACCTAAGATCAAAATTGACAGTAGTTGATCCTGAAAATGCATTAAATGATATATTTTCATCTACAGATACGTCTTTGGATGAAACAACAGCAAGTACAATGTTTGATGGAAAAATACCGCAAATAAATTTTTATAATACTATTGATGTAGTTGATCTAAAATCTACTACAAGAAATTTTGATGAAGTATCTTTACAAGGATATATGCAATTATCAGATTCTAAAGATATCACAAAAGGTGGCACTATAATAATTTTGCCTGATATGACTACCTTAAAACAAAATAATATGATTCGTAATTTAGAAAATTTTGAGGTGTATTACTTAAGTGATAATAATCCTGGTATTTCGGTAATTAGTGCTAAACAGGGGCTAGCAAGTAAAGCATCACATCTATTGGTAAGCACTACTAAAGGGCTAATTGAGACTTTTGTTATGCAGGAGAATAACGATAAAGTGAGTGAAGTGGATAAATTGCAAAATGAGAAAAAAAGATATAAAGAGGCTGAAGCAAAAGCTAAGCAAAATGCTGCTGCAAGAAAAGCTGCTGAATACAAGGCTTGGGGACAAGAAGAGTTTATGAAACAAATGAATAAAAATGATTTATGAATGATTCATTGTTTTTAGTAAATGAAAATATTAAAACAAACTCTAGCTCTATAAAAACGATAAAGAAGAGTAATATTTCATCAGAGTATGTAAATCATATTGAGGATAAGTCTACATATGAAATTTATGTTAAATCATTAAATAAAGTGATTGATTTGATAAATGATATTTCTAGTATATCTGATGATGTAGATGATGCTTTTCAAGCTAATGATTCAACAAAATACTCTTCTTTACAGAAAATTAGTGATAAGGCAAACAGCATAGAATTAATAATTCAAGAATTTATAAAGCTTTTTAGTAATACAAAAGATAAATCTCTGGTTACAATTTATAACCATATTTATATGAAGTTCAATGCTATAGAATTGCAGACCAAATTATTTGTTTTAAAGAGAGATAAAAAATATTTAGACAATTCAATAAAAGCCTGCGAGCATTTAATAAAATTGTTTGTGAATTTGATAGAATAAGATTGGATTAATGCAATATATATTGGGTATTGGGACGAATGTTGGAAATAAAATTCAAAACATAAAGTCTGTTATAAAATTATTATCAAATAAAAAATCGATAAATATTATTGATACTTCGTCTTTTTATATTTCTAAACCGTTATTACCAACTAATTTTGATAAAGAGCATAACAAAGAATTTATTAATGGGGCTGTTTTAGTAGAGTATTTGTATACGCCAGAATCGTTATATAGATTACTTTGGAAAATTGAAAAGGAGATGGGGAGGGAGAAAAATCATAAAAAGTGGTTACCTAGAATTATAGATTTAGATATCCTAATAGCTAAGGATATTGTGGTAGATACAGTTAAGCTTCAAATTCCACATTTAGAATTTTTAAAAAGAGATTTTGCATTATTTCCTGCATGTGACCTTGCCGCTAATTGGATTCATCCTGTTTCTAAGAAGAGTATTGCTGAACATAAGCAAAATATTGATAAATGCTTTATAACAAGCGTGGTGGAAGATTTTCTATGCAAAAAAGGGCATCTAGTTTAAATTTTATATCCGGTATGTATAGCTACTATTCCAAATGATAATTTTTCAAATTTTGTGAATTTGTATCCGGAATCTTGAATGATTTCTAAAAATTCTTCAGCAGAATAAAATTTTTTAATACTTTGTACTAAATATTCATATGATTGCTCAGAATTAGCGACGATTTTTCCAATTTTTGGTATGATTTTGAAAGAATAAAGCTCATATATCTTAGATATAATTTTATTATCAATATCAGAAAATTCCATGCATAAAAATTTTCCACCTGGTTTCAAAACTCTCAAAGATTCACTAACAGCTTTTTTTATATTGGTAACATTTCTAATCCCAAAAGATATTGTGCAATAATCAAAACTATTGTCTTTAAATGGTAAATTTTCTGCATTTGCTTTAACCCATTCTATGTCATTTAAATATTTTGGATTAAAATTATCATCTATATTATTTTTTCCTTTATCTAACATATTTTGATTAAGATCCGATATGATAGCTTTTTTACCACCACGATCTATGAATTTTTTTCCAATGTCACCAGTTCCTCCAGCAAGATCAAGGAGGGTTTTATCATGGAAATAATCTATTTGATTGATAAAAAGATTTTTCCATAAGCGATGCAAGCCAAAACTCATCAAATCATTCATTATGTCATACTTATCTGCGACTTCAGAAAATACTTTTTGAACTTTTGGCTCTTTTTTTTCTTTTTCTATTTTTTGAAATCCAAAGTCTACTTCCATGCGAAATACATAATAATGGCAGGAGTGAGAGGGATCGAACCCCCAACCTCCGGTTTTGGAGACCGGCGCTCTACCAGTTGAGCTACACTCCTATACAGTTATTATATATAGCAATTTATTATAATTTAATCAATAGACTGTTTTTATTTATTGTATAAGATTTGCATATATTGTTATTTTTCTAGACAAATTTATGTATTTACCAGTATTATTCATAATACTAGTGAGTGTATTTTTATAAATTTTGAGAAAATTATTTAAGATAGTTATAATTGTATGTATTTTGTCTTTTGGACTAAGTACAGTGGTTTCCTTTTGGAATTTCAATTCTATTTTTATATCTATAAAAAAAGAATTAGAGGAGAGGTATAACATAAAGATAAAGCTAAATGGCAATTTGAAATTAGATCTTTTGCCAATTCCACAATTGATAATTTCAGACATTAGTATTTTTGATCAAAGAAATGATATAGAGATTTCAGTCCCAGAATCAAAAATCAGAATAGATTCTTTTAATACATTATTAAATTTAAAAAATATTAATATAAACAAAATTGAATTGAATAAACCTGTTATAGAAATTCAAAAACAAGGTATATTAGAATATGTAGATAAAAATATTGTTCGTAAGATATTAGAGCAAAAAGACATTAGCTTAGTGATCAATGACGGAAAGTTATTATTTTTTAATAATAATAAGCAAGAAAATATCAATAATTTAAATTTTACTTATAAAGTATCAGGAAAAGATAGTTTGAAGTTCAATATAGACTTTGTACATGATAAAGATAATTTTGAGTTTACTTGTGATATGAGTGATATTGATTCATATGGTGTACCTTCTCAATTAAACGTTTCTATGAAACATGAGTTATTAAAATTAAGCTTGGATTTAAATAAAAGCGAAAATTCAGATTCTTTAAGAGGTACAACAAAGATATATTTTTATAATAAAGATAAGGGGACAGGGTTATCTAAGATTAAAAATTTTATAAGTGGAGCAGGGTTTAAAAGTATAGAGGCAAAAACAGAGTTAAATAAGGAATATTTTAAAATTTATAATATAGTCACGGATTCTCCAAATATTAAAAATATAAAAGGAAATATTAATTATTATAGAAATGTTGATAATGTGAGTATAAATGTCATTGCTGATTTAATAGATTTAGACATGATATTTGAGAAATTTGGTGTAGATGATGATATGAGAAATTACTTTGATAAATTGCTTGATAGTTTTATTAATAACAATAATTTTATGAATTATAATAAGCTTTCTGTATCTGGAAATTTTTCAATAAAAAAAATTATTTTGCGCAAGAAGCCTATAAATGATTTTGTTTTGGATTTTAATTCATGGCCAGCAAATTTTAAAAGCAAAAAAAAGGTATTATTAAATACATTTTCTATGGTTATGCCTGGAAATACAAAATTTCAAGCTACTGGTATATTGTATAATAGAGAGTACAATATATTTAAGGGTAATGTCTCTATTATCAGTATGAAACCAAATGATTTTTATGATTGGTATAAAAATAATAGCTCTCTAAATATAGGTATAAAGCATAACAATTCACCAATTATAATGAAGTCTAATATTATTATTATGCCGTATGTTATACAGGTTCACGATATGCAAATAGCATCTAAATATAATAACATGCTTATTAACTCTACTTCTTTTAAGTATCCAGATAATACTGATTTGCAAATATATACTAGCGTTATGTCTGATAAATTAAATCTAAATGAATTTAAGATGGATGAGAAATTTGATAATTTTATTTACACATTATTTAGCAGTGATTTTGATAATTCTGGAAAAGTATTTTTTGAAAGATTTAATAACTTTGAAATGATTCGTGGGCAAAAAGGATTTAAAAATTTCACACTTGAAGCCAAAGAAGTCATATTTAAGGATGAGATTTTTTCAAACACCAATATTAATCTTGATTTAAGTAATAATTATTTGAAACTTGATAATTTAGGATTTGATAATAGATATCTTAAATATACAGGATCTGTGGATTTATACTTATCTGAATTGAAGCCAAAAATAGAGATGAATTTGAATTTTTCAAAAATGAATAACAAATTCATAAATTCTATATTTCCAGATAAGGAAGTGTTAATCAAAAGATATAAAAGTGAATATAAAAAGGGAAATGCCTCTAAAGATATAGATGGGTTAAATTTTTATGGATTAGGTCATGTAAATGGTCAATATTCTGTGCATATTGATAAACTTGAGTATGATAAATCTATTATAGATAAAATTGTTGCAAAGGGTCATTTGATAGATGGATTAGTTACTGTAGATGATATGCGAGCTGGAGCGTTTGATGGTAATATTAAATTAACTGGTAACATATCTTTAGTACGACCAATATTTGGCATTAAATTTGGTATTGGAGTTGAAAATATAAATCCGGCTAAAGCATTATTTAATAATTCCAATAATACTGGGTATTTAAGTGCTTCAGGAGTGATCTCTACAAGAGGTAGGGGGTTTGGTGATTTTAAGAAAAATTTATACGGTAAAGTTAAATTTGATGCAGAGGATGTTACTCATAATGGGTTTGGGATTGAAGAAATAGCAAGTTTAACCGAATTAACTACTAGT
>JBKEHD010000012.1:0-32550 GCA_046710445.1 Candidatus Midichloriaceae bacterium | reverse complement strand
CTTTATACGCTACCACAAACTATTGTAGATAAATTTTGATTTTCCGTAAAATTAATAGTTACTTTAATTATTATGTAACAATTCTTCTATTCGGATCAATTCATTATATTTGCAAACCCTGTCAGTCCTGGCAATTGCTCCAGCTTTTATAAACTTACTTTGTGTTGCGACTGCAAGATGTGAAATACTTGTATCTTCTGTTTCACCAGATCTATGAGATATGATTGTAGTGAAATTATTTTTTTTAGCTATCTCTATACTTTCAAAAGTTTCTGTTAAAGTCCCTATTTGATTCATTTTTATCAAAATAGAATTTGCTAATTTTTCAGCTATTCCGTTTTTTAATTTTTCAGGATTGGTAACAAATAAGTCATCCCCCACTACAGATATTTTATCACCAAGCTCTTTTGTTAAAATTTTCCAATGCTCTGTATCTTCTTCATCAAATGGATCTTCTATGGAAATTATTGGGTATTTACTGCATAAATTTTTGTAAAAATCAACTAGCTCTATGGGTGATACTGATCCATTTTTTTCTCGCAAATTATATTTTTTTTGAGAATATAATTCATTTGCAGCAACATCTAAAGCAAGAGATACATCTTTGCCAGGAATATATCCAGATTTTTCTATAGCTTCAATAATCAAATCCAATGCATGATCAGAAGAATTGATATTAGGAGCGAACCCACCTTCATCTCCAGTATTTATTGTATAATTTTTGCTAATTAAAATCTTTTTGAGATTTTGATATACTTCATAAGCTATTTTTAAGTTATGAGTGATAGTTTCATATTTTGTGGGTACTATCATAAATTCTTGAATATCTAGCTGATTATCAGCATGTATACCACCATTAATAATGTTTAGCATTGGGTAGGGCATAAAGATATCGTTTTTGTTTTGCCAAGACTGAAACAATTGCTTGTTCATTAAACAAGCTTGGGCTTTTGCAAATGCTAAGGAAATAGATAATATAGTATTTGCCCCTAAATTGGACTTATTATTTGTTCCATCAATCTCTATTAAAAAAGAATCAAGATCTTTTTGAGATGTTATATTTAAATCAAATAATTTTGAACTTAAAGTATTGTTTATAATATCTATCGCTTTAAAGACACTTTTCCCGCAGTAATCTTTTGTATTATCCCGCAACTCTAATGCTTCAAATTTCCCTTTAGATGCTCCGCTAGGGATTGATGCTCTACCAAAATATTGGTCATCTAATATTAAATCTGTTTCAATAGTTGGGTTTCCTCTGCTATCGAAAATTTGTCTGGCTTTTAAAAAAGTTATTTTCATGTTTTTATAATTAAGAAAACGAGGCCGAAGCCAGAATCGAACTGGCGCATATCGGATTTGCAATCCGATGCATTACCACTTTGCTACTCGGCCGAGGGCAAAAAGATATTCGAATTATGATAATTCGTCAAGGATAACAGAGCAATATTAAGAAAATATTTTTATATCCATATGCTGTTAAAATGAAAAATAGTAAATAATATTGAAAAAGTAAAATTTTTATGATATTAAACATCAATATTTAATAATTTGAACAGGTATTTCTATGAGTGATAGTATTGAGAGTAGGGTTTTAAAGGTAATGGATAAGAAGTTTGAAAAAGATACTTCTAATCTTGATTTAGACACTAGCATTACAGAAGATTTGGGTGTTGATAGTTTAGATATAGTAGAATTTATCATGGCTTTGGAAGAAGAATTTGATACTGATATACCAGACGAAGATGCGGAAAAATTAAAAACTATTAAAGATGTTATAGATTATATCTCTAGTCGCGTATCATAAATAATAAAATTTCAATATGAAAAGAGTTGTCGTAACTGGTCTAGGAGCTATTACTCCATTAGGTTTTGATGTAAAAAAGACCTGGGATAGCGTTTTAAGATCTGAATCATCGGTTAAAATAATTCCTAATGAACTTTTTTTAACAGATGATTTGAGATGCAAAATTGCCTCATTTATTCCAATAAGTGGAGAAGGGGCTTTGAATCCAGAAGATTTTATAGCACAAAGAGATCTTAAAAAAATGGATAAATTTATCCAATATGCTGTTATTGCAGCAAATCAAGCAATTAAAGATGCGAATTTATCAGAAGCTTCTGAAGAAGAAAAAAAAGATATCGGGGTATTAATAGGTTCTGGTATAGGTGGTCTTCGTGCTATTGAGGAAAATGCGATTCTTTTATATAAAGAAGGGGCAAGGAAAATTAGTCCATTTTTTATACCGTCTAGTTTAATTAATTTGGCATCTGGACATGTGTCTATACAGCATGGATTTTCAGGTCCTAATCATGCAGTTGTAACAGCTTGTTCTACAGGAACACATGCTATTGGAGATGCATATAAATTGATTAGAGATGGTGATGCAAAAGTTATGATTTGTGGTGGTACAGAAGCTGCTATATGCAGATTGGGTATTGCTGGATTTTCTGCAGCTAGAGCGCTAGCAAGTAAATTCAATGACAGGCCAGAAGAAGCATCAAGACCATGGGATAAAGAGAGAGATGGTTTTGTAATGGGAGAAGGGTCTGGTGTACTTGTGCTTGAAGAATATGAGTATGCAAAGAGTAAAAACAAGAAAATTTACGGAGAGGTTATTGGGTATGGTTTATCTGGAGATGGTTATCATATAACATCACCTGAACCCAATGGACTTGGAGCAATTAGAGCTATGCAAATGGCTATGGATAAGGCAAAAATATCTTTTGATAAAATTGATTATATTAATGCACATGGTACATCTACTCCGCTAGGTGATATGATAGAGATAAAAGCTATCAGAAAAGTCTCTAAAGATGAGCTGGGTTCTGTTGCTATTTCTTCTACAAAATCATCTATTGGACATCTTCTTGGAGCAGCAGGTAGTGTTGAAGCTATATTTGCAATTTTATCTATGAGAGATAGTATTGTTCCACCTACATTGAACTTACATAACCCTGAAGATGATGCTAAGGGTATTAATCTTGTCCCATTAAAGGCACAAGAAAGAAATGTTGATTGCGTAATGTCAAATTCTTTTGGATTTGGTGGTACTAATTCATCTTTAATCTTCAAAAAAGTTTAAAAATAGTACTCAAATTGATTGTTGTCATTCATGTAGATACTTGTAGTATTTTGTGAATATAGCGTAGATATACCCTAACAATATTGCGGTGTGATATATAAATCTTATTTGGGATATTGTTTTTTATTTTTTTATTGCAATGGTAAGTCCTTCATTTGTTGGAAATATTAATGTTTTGAAAAATCTTTGGTCACTAATTTTTTCATTAAAACTTTTCATTGCTTCAAGCATTTTATTGTCTTTTATTTGTACCCTTGGATCGTATACAGAGCCAAATAAAAATGTATTGTCCGCTATAATAAGCCCTTCTTTTTTTATCAATGGGTATACGTATTTTAAATATTTTGGATAATCTTCCTTTTTACCATCTATAAAAACTGCATCAAAAGTATTCAATGAAGTTGAATTTTTCAAATATTCTTTTGCATCATCATGAATTAAATTCACTTTTTTCCCAAAATTTAATGATTCAAAATTTCTTTTTGCAATATCAAAATGCCGTTTATTATTTTCTATAGTAGTGATACGCCCATTTTCACTTAATGAATCAGCAATCCAACAGGTTGAATATCCAGCTAATGTTCCTATTTCTAATACAAATTTAGATTTATGAATGAGCAATATCATGGAGATTAATTTTCCTTCTTCAGGAGTGATTTGTATATTTCTTTTTGTTTCAATGGAATTATAAATATCTATAAATTTCTCATTTTCTTTACAGTATAATGATCTGATATAAATGTCCTTTTTGTTAATATTTAGATTTCTTGCCATGAATGTATTTGCAGTATTAATTAATATTTGGTAGCATTACGATTATATAAGCCAATTGCGAAAGCGTATGCAACCATTTTTTCAATTTATTAGTAAAGATAAAAAGATACAGAGTCTAGTTGATAAAATTATAGAGAAGGATGGAGAAGTTTCTATAGTCAGTTCTGCTGATTGTCTGAGAGATTTATTGTTAATATTGAGAGATGACGAAAGGTATTTGTTCAAGATACTTCTTGATATATGTGGAGTAGATTATCCGGATAGAGAAAAAAGATTTGAGGTGGTGTATCATTTGCTTAGTATTGAAAACAATTTAAGATTAAGGATAAAAGTATCTGTTGATGAGTCTGAGTTTTTACCATCAATTAACGATATTTACAGTTCAGCTAACTGGTACGAAAGAGAAGCATGGGATATGTATGGTATTTTGTTTTATGGCAATGATGATCTTAGAAGGATATTGACTGATTATGGGTTTTCGGGACATCCTATGAGGAAGGATTTTCCATTGTCTGGCCATGTTGAAATTAAATATGATGTAGAGAAAGAAAAGGTTATTTATGAGCCTGTTAAATTAGTTCAAGAATATAGGGACTTTAATTTTCAAAGTCCTTGGGAAGGAGAAAAATATCTTTTACCAGGTGATGAAAAAGCAAATAAAAAATAAAATTAATATTTTTAATACATGGCTTTGTAGTTTTTTACAAAAATATTTATTAAATAAATCTTTTGTGAGTAAAAATATTATTCACTCTTCTTATGGAAGATTAATGAGATTGCATCAACCAATGGGTGTCCAGTTGCTGATTACACCTGTTTTATGGGTGTTGGTCGTAGTGTCTAGTAACGTCCTACAATTTTTTTGCTATGTTATTATTTTTACTGTAGGTGCTATCTCCATGCGGGGAGCGGGTGTGATTATTAATGATTTAATAGATAGGGATTTTGATAATAAGGTGGAAAGGACGAAATCAAGACCAATAACTTCTGGAGAATTATCTATTAAACAAGCTATTAAATTTCTTGTAGTACTTTTATGTATTTCATTGATAATTTTATTATTTTTACCAATAACTTCTATATTGATTGGTGTAGTGACGGTGATTGCAACTTTGATATACCCACTTTTAAAGAGATACACGTATTTTCCTCAGGTTTTTCTTGGATTCACATTTAATATGGGTGTGTTTATAGCTTGGTTTGCGATTAACACAGATAAATCATTATTGGTAGCGATATTAATATACATAGCTTCTGTGTTATGGACTATTGCGTATGATACTATTTACGCTCATCAAGATAAAGATTTTGATGAAAAAATTGGTATAAAGTCCATGGCTTTATTTTTTGGGGAGAAATCAAGGGTGGTAATAAGGTATTTGTATAATATTTCAATTATTTTTCTTGCATTAGCAGCTCTAAATGCAAATATGAATATAGTATTTTATCTGATATTAGGATTGATTTATTTTATAATTAATAATCAGATTAACAATATTAATTTTGATTCAAAAGAGAGTTGTGGCAAGGCTTTTAAGGATAATTTTGTATATGGTATGATGATATTAATTGCTTTTATATTTGGGAATATTTAGCTTGTAATTATGTCATTTAGAAAAGATTACCTAATATATATAGGGAGATTTCAACCTTTTCATCTTGGTCATAAATATGTTGTTGAAAAGGGATTATCTATTGGGGAAAAAATAATTATTCTCTGTGGATCTTCAAATAAAAAAATGGATATTCTCAATCCTTGGACATATGACGAAAGGAAAATTATTATAAATGAAAGTTTTGATAATGAAGTGCGGGAGAGGCTAATTATAGATTATGTTCCTGATTTTGCAGATGATAGTTCATGGATAAATTATATAAAAAATAAAGTTAATATATTAACTGATAATAATAAAAATATTGGTTTGATAGGGCATTATAAAGATAGTAGTTCTTATTACATGAATATGTTTTTAGATTGGGAATGTATAGAGGTGGAAAATTTTAAAGATATAAACGCTACTGATGTCAGGGAGATATTATTTCAGAATAAAAAAGATGTGAGAGAGAATTTAAAAAATATGTTGCCAGAGAAAATATTGGATTATATAATTGAAAGTGCTAACGGTATAATTGGGAGAATGCCTGTTGATAGGTCGTGATATAAAATACTATGCTGCAGAATCTTTATCTGTCTGTATAAAATCTATATTGTATTTTTTTAGAACTATTTCTAATGAATTTATCAATTCATCTATCATTTCATCTGTGTGATGAGGGGTAGGGGTAATTCTTAATCTCTCTTCACCCTTCGGAACTGTTGGAAAGGTAATCCCTTGGACATAAATGTTGTGATTATGCAATAAATCTTTATATACTTCTTGGCATAAATTTGATTCTCTTATCATTATAGAAATGATATGTGTATCGTTTTTTAAAAAGGGTATATTTTTTAATTTTAATTTGGTTTTTAATTTCAAAACTACTTCTTGTAGCTTAGACCTTTCTTCGGAACTATCCTTTAAATGTCTAACACTAGCTAAAATGGATAATGCTATTGATGGTGGTAATGATGTTGTGAAAATAAATCCAGTAGCATAACTTCTAATGGCATCCACTATGTGGTTTTTTGAAGCTATATATCCACCTATTACACCATATGCTTTTGCAAAAGTTCCTTGTATGATATCTACCTTATCTTCGCATCCTAGCTGTTGTGATATACCAGCTCCTCGCTTTCCATATAGCCCAACTGAATGTACTTCATCAATGTAGGTGATTGCATTATATTTTTCTGCTAAATCACATATTTTATCTACAGGAGAAATATCTCCACTCATAGAGTATACTGATTCAAATGCAATTAATTTGGGTGTTTCTATTGGATGTGCTCTTAATTTTTCTTCTAAATCTTTTATTCCTTGAATAATAGATGCGTGATTGTCTTGATCAGAAAAGATGATGCAGTCAGGTATTATTTTTGAGATAGCGGATAGAGTAGCTTGATTAGCAACATATCCTGAGGTAAAAACAAGTCCTGATTCTTTGTTATGTAAATCGCTGATTTCTTTTTCTAACGCTACCAAAGCGTCTGTAGTACCAGAGATATTCCTTGTTCCTCCAGCACCAACTCCATGTGTTTTTGCTCCTTCTACTAAAGCGTTGATAACTTTAGGATGTTTGCTCATGCACAGATAATCATTGCTACACCAAATAGAAATTTTTTGAGAAGTTTTTGTGTTATGTGCAGTAACTTTAGAAGGAATAGTATATTTTAATTCAGTAAATACTCTATATCTACCTTCAGCTTTAATGCTATCTATAGCAGATATAAAGTAATTAATGGTTTTCATTAAACAAAAAAGTATATAACTTCAATATAAATGGTTTATGAAGCAACTTTTTTGTTGGAATTTTTGCTAAGTTTATAAGCAACAGAAGCAATAATCGCAGAATAACCTAGGCAAGCATAACAGCTAGTGCTAAAAATAGCAGGAGCGTCATGTGCATGATGCGTTCCGTATCCTGATGCAACACCTATTGTGCATAATAGCAATATAGTCGGTGTAAAATCAGTAGACAAAGTTTTTTCTGAATATTTGTTATATAAAAAAGTATAAGAATATATCGCCAAAATTACAAAAAGTGGCAAAACATGTAAGGTATTGAACAGAATATTGTACATTGTTAAATTTAACTTAATTATGATAATAAATAGATATACAATTTATCTAATATAATCAAGGAAAATTTACTTTATTCTTTAAATAACTTGAAATAACTTTCTCTTAATTATATCAATATTTTTCATATTTATTCCTGAATACATTAAAACTTCCTTTTTAATATAATTTTCCATTATTTGTTTTTGCTTATTTGCTTGTTCATCATTTACGGCATCAGATTTAGAAAGTATTACCATTTCTGGTTTATCAACTAATTTTCCGAAATTTCCCACTTCTTTCCTTATAGTATTATAATCTTGTATAATATCTGGTGAGCTTATGTCTACTATATGCAAAAGTGTTTGGCATCTTTCCATGTGTTTTAGAAATTTTATTCCCAGACCTTGTCCTAAACTAGCGTTTTCAATTAGACCTGGAAGATCTGCTATAACAAGTTCTTTATGATCAAAATAAACAACTCCCAGCTGAGGCTTAAGTGTTGTGAATGGATAATTAGCTATTTTTGGTTTTGCAGATGTAAGTATTGATAATAAGGTCGATTTTCCAGCGTTAGGCAGACCTAACAACCCTATATTCGAAAGGAGTTTTAGGTTAAGCCATATGCTCATCTCAATACCCTTTATTCCCTCTGTAAATTTTCTAGGAGCTTGATTTCTTGAGGATTTAAAATTTGAATTTCCCAAGCCACCTCTTCCTCCGTCAATTATATTTGCAACTTGATTATCATAATCTAAATCATAAAGGATGTATTTTTTATCTTCTGATAAGATCTGAGTGCCGACTGGCACCTCTATAATCAAATCATCCGCACTTCTTCCAGTTTTATTACTTCCGCCACCTCTTTTGCCACCTTCTCCTTTGAAATGCTGTTTATATCTAAAATCAATAAGTGTGTTTAGATTTCGTGTGCTTCTGAAAACAATGGATGCTCCAGATCCTCCAGATCCCCCATCAGGTCCTCCGTATTCCACATATTTCTCTCTCCTAAAGCTTGCGATTCCGTTTCCACCATCGCCAGCTTTCAAATGAATTTTAGCTTCATCAATAAAATGCATAAATATTTATTTACAATTGTTTTTTACAGAAATTAGTGCATCACGTAATCCTGACGCACTATAATAATCGAAAGTAACAGTATTTTTATTTTTAAAACTTTCTACATAAAAATAAGAATTAGTATTATTTACCAATAAATTTACAATATATTCGTCTTGTGATGAGTCATATGTTGTGAAGAAATCAGAATTTAAGCGAGTTAAATTCAAACTTTTACCATTAATAGTAATTGTTAAGGGTAAGGACTTAGATGTTTTATAACCAGGAAAAATAGTTATATTAAATTTATTTTTTTCCAAATAATTTATATTGATATATGTATTTTTTCTATCTTCAATTATAAATTTGTTTTTAACGGGGTGTGAATATATATAACAAATATTTTTATTATTCTTTTTTTCCGTATGCACAATCCAATTCCCTATAGTTATTTCATTTGTGAAATTATTTTTTCCAATAGAAAAGTTGCAAAAACTCATTAAAAAAAATAGACTGCATAATAATTTTATTTTCATATCTGTATGTTTAACTCTCTTTTAAGTAAATTAAAGTGTAATAGCAAAAAAACATTACTAATCACCCTTTTTATACTAAATACAATAAATTTTACTTTTGCTCAAGATAACATTTTTCCTGTAGATTTTTTTACGAAAGCTAAACACGCATATTTGATGGATTATGAGAGTGGAGAAATATTATATTCAAAGAATGCAAACGTTCCTATGACGCCGTCTTCAATGACAAAGATCATGACAACGTATATAATGTTTTCAAAGCTGAAACAAGGGAATTTAAATTTATCAGATAATTTTATTGTTAGTAAAAATGCTTCTTTAAAAGGCGGATCAAAAATGTTTTTGAAGCACAATCAAAAAGTTAGCGTTGAAAATTTATTAAAAGGAGTGATTGTTTTATCCGGAAATGATGCATCTATAACTTTGGCAGAAGGTTTGTATGGCAGTGAGGAAAATTTTGTTGAAAGAATGAATCTGGAAGCAAAAAAAATGGGGCTTGAGAACACAAAATTTAAAAATAGCACGGGTTGGCCTGATGAAGGGCATGTGATGTCTGCAAAAGATTTGGCTATCCTTACTAAAAATATTATAGAGAAATTTCCAGAATATTATCACTATCATTCAATCAAAGATTTTTCTTTTAATAAAATAAAACAAACAAATCGTAATTCTTCACTTGGATCTATAGGAGTAGATGGAGTGAAAACTGGAAGAACAGATAAAGGCGGGTATGGTATTGTTCTTAGCGCACAAAAAGATGATAGGAGATTGATAGCGATAGTAAATGGGTTAGCAAATGAAAAGGAAAGATCTGAGGAAGCTGAAAGATTGCTAAATTATGGTTTTATTAATTTCAAGAATATTACTTTATTTAGTGGAACAAAGGAAGTTATGCAGGCAGAAGTTAGGTATGGAGCATATAATCAAATTTCGTTAGAGGTGCCAAGTAAAATTATAATAACCGTCCCATCTGAATATGATAGAGTTAAGGATCTTGTATTCTTACCAAAGCTACGTCATGAAATTCTTGATGCTCCTTTAATAAAAGGTGATGTTGTTGGTAGTTTAAAAATTACAACAAAGCAGGATCAATTATTAATAAAAGAAGTAGATCTTATTATTGCCGAAAATGTTAAAAAATCCGGAATAATAAAAGGTTTCATCCAATGGGTGAAATATTTTGTAACTGATTATTTAAAATAAATTGATGTTTTTATATATTGCGGTAGGATTTTTATCCCTTTTATTAATTACACTTATAGTTATTAATATCATAAGTATAAAAGAAAATAGAGAATCAATAAAAGAACTTAGAAAGGAAATTTCTCAGCAAAACAATCTTTTTAAGCAATTGAATGATTTTTTCGATAAGCAGATGCAATTTTTTCATAATAGTCTCAATAACTCTATAAACTCTGGTAATACAAATCAGCAAAATAGATTAGATGGGATGCAAAAACAATTAATTCAAATAGCAGAATTAAATGAAAATAAAATTGAAAACATGAGAAAAAGCATGCAAGAATCGCTAACTAATATTCAGACAGATACTCAAAAAAAGCTTGAAGATATTAAATTGGCTGTTGAAGAAAAATTGCAATCTACGTTAGACAAAAGGTTAACTCAATCATTCAAGCTGGTCAGTGATCAATTGGAATTAGTTTATAAAGGTTTGGGTGAAATGCAAAATCTTGCAACGGGAGTTGGGGATTTACAGAAAATATTATCAAATGTAAAGACAAGAGGGATTTGGGGTGAAGTGCAGTTGGGGAATCTTTTAAAGCAAATCTTAACAACAGATCAGTATATTGAAAATGCACAAGTGTCTGAAGAGAGCGCTCAAAGAGTTGAGTATGCATTAAAATTACCAAATAATAATTCTGATAATAAAAATATATTACTGCCAATTGATGCAAAATTTCCATTAGCAGATTATCATAAATTGATAGAATTGTATGAAAAAGGTGAAAAATCAGATATTCAAAAACAATTGAAGTGTTTATCAAATGCGATAAAAAAAGAAGCAAAAACAATAAAAGAAAAATATATTATACCCCCCTATACTACAGATTTTGCAATTATGTTTTTACCAGTAGAAGGTTTGTATGCAGAGATTATTAGAATGCCAGATATGATTGAAAGTCTACAGCGTGAATATAGAGTAATAATTACTAGCCCAACAACATTAGTAGCGCTTTTAAACACCATACAAATGGGATTTAAAACTTTGGTAATAGAGAAGAGATCAAATGAAATTTGGAGTTTGCTTGATACAATAAAGTATGAATTTTCAAATTTTGTTACTATACTGAGCAAAACAAAAATTAAACTTGATCAAGCAAGTAAAGCAATTGGTGATGCAGAGCGTAAAGGAAATACTATCAAAACAAAATTGCAAAATGTTGAAAAATTACCTCTTTAATTATGAAAAATGAAAATATAGATAATGGTTGTGAAAAGAATTATTTATCTAAATTAAATGAAAAGCAATTAGAAGCAGTAAATCATATAGATGGTCCTATATTAATTTTAGCTGGGGCTGGAACTGGTAAAACTAGTGTACTTACTTCTAGAATTGCAAATCTTGTTGACGAATCACATGTTTTTCCTTCTCAAATTTTAGCTGTAACTTTTACAAATAAAGCTGCAAATGAAATGAAAGAAAGGGTGAAAAGATACTTGGGTGATATTGCGAGTACAGTAAATATGGGTACTTTTCATTCAATAGCTGCAAAAATTCTCAGGAAACATGCTGATAAATTAGGATATACTTCAGATTATACAATTATTAATCAAGATGATCAGATCAGGGTTATAAAGCAAATACTTAAAGATTTCAACGTAGATGAAAAAGACTTGCCTCCAAAATTGTTGTTGTATCATATAAATAGATTTAAGGATAAATCTATTGTACCTGAACATACTGGTAGCTTCACATCAGGAGAATATTTTGATGAAAAGATCATAAAGCTATATAAAGAATACCAAGATAGGTTAAAGAATTTAAATGCTATGGATTTTGGTGATTTAGTATTAAATAATATAACATTGTTTAATCAGAATTTAGAAATATGTTCATATTATCAAAATAAATTTAAATATATATTGGTAGATGAATACCAGGATACCAATATATCTCAGTATTTATGGTTAAGATTACTTACGCAAAATAATAATAATATTTGTTGTGTAGGAGATGATGATCAATCCATATATGGTTGGAGAGGTGCTGAGATTACTAATATATTGCGTTTTGACAAAGATTATAAAGATGCAAAAGTTGTGCGATTAGAGAAAAATTATAGATCCAGTAAACATATATTGAATATCGCAAGTGAATTAATATCAAATAATAGCAATAGGCATTCAAAAAATCTTTGGACTGATGTTGAGGAAGGAGAGAAAGCTAAAATCATATCTTATTATAATGACAAAGAGGAGGCAAGGGGAATAGCAGACGAAATAGACATGACAGAAAGGGTTGAAAAAATAAAACTTTCTGATATGGCAATCTTAGTAAGGGCTGGATATCAAACAAGAGGATTTGAAGAAAGCTTAAATTTTCTAGGTATCCCTTATAAAATAGTGGGAAATACTAAATTCTATGATAGAGCTGAGGTCAAAGATGTTTTAGCTTATATAAGATTAGTTGCCAATCAAGGAGATAATTTAGCTTTTGAAAGAGTTGTGAATACACCAAAAAGAGGTGTGGGACCTAGTGCAATGAAATCTATAATAGAAATCTCTAAAGAGCAGGGTATATCTTATTTTTCCGCGACACAAAAGATTATTGAAGTAAAAAAAGGAAAGGCAATAGAGGCATTAAAACAGTTCGTTCTTTTGATGTCAGAAGCAACACAAAAATTGAATGATGGAGAGTCTAAAGCAAGCATTATTAAAGGGGTTATAGATACAACTGGATATATTAAGATGTGGGAAAATCAAGGGAAGGAAGAGGCTAGAGATAGAATGGGGAACGTAAACGAAGTAATAAAAAATCTTGATGAATATGAGACTATTAATGAATTTTTAGAATTTGTAAGTTTAATAAGTGATACAGATAATATGGCTGATGATAATAGAGTGAATATCATGACAATACATTCTGCAAAAGGATTGGAATTTGATACAGTTTTTTTACCTGGATGGGAAGAGGGCATTTTCCCTAGTTCAAAATCAATTGAAGACAATAAGGGGGATGGCGTTGAAGAAGAAAGACGTTTGGCTTATGTTGCTATTACAAGAGCAAAGAGGAAACTAATTGTGTCACACGCATATAGTAGAAGAGTATTTGGAGATTTTCAAAATTCAGAACCATCTAGATTTATAAATGAATTTCCAAAAGGAGAATTTACGATAGTGAACAATTATTTTAATAATTCATATGGTAATAATATACAAAAATCAGATGCACAAACACCTATGTTATCAACGAAAAATAAGACAGGTGTTGGCACAAAAGTTCAGCATAAAATGTTTGGTGCAGGGGTCATAATATCTTCAGAAGAAGATGTGCAAGAAGTGTTTTTTGAAAAGGTTGGGATGAAAAAAATATTACTAAAATTTTTGGAGATAAAGGTATGAATAAGTTATTTATTCCAAAGCATATAGCTATAATAATGGATGGGAATAGTAGATGGGCGAAGAAAAACTCTGTCTCTGATATATCTGGCTATAGAGAGGGTATTAAGGTTGCACAGGATATTATAAAATCCGCGAAGAAAATGGGTGTGCAACATTTAACATTATACGCTTTTTCTATAGAAAATTGGAATAGACCAAAGGATAAAGTTGAAAAATTGATGACTATTTTCAAAGGGTATTTGAAGAAAGATATTAATGAACTTATACGTAACGATATAAAAGTTCAGTTTATAGGGAATTTCTCAAGGCTTGATCCTGAGATAATAAATCTTATGCAAAACGCTGAGGATGCCTCTCATGGGAATTCATTTAATCTTAGAATCGCAATTAGCTATGGGGCAAGAGATGAGATTTTAGATGCAGCTATAAGATTTTCCACTGCGATATCTGGTAATGATAGCAAAGAAATTATGGAGCAAAAATTTAATCAAATTATAAATCCAGATAATATACCAGACCCAGATTTGCTCATTAGAACTAGCGGGGAACATAGAGTGAGTAACTTCTTGCTGTGGCAAATTGCTTATACAGAATTGTATTTCGTAGATAAGCTTTGGCCAGAGTTTACAGAAGAAGATCTAGAGCATGCGATAGAAGATTTTAATAAAAGAGAGAGAAGGTATGGTAAATAAGAATTTTAAGCTAAGCGCTTTAGCTATATTGTTCACCTGGATAATTTTTTATGTAATATTTGATGAGATAATAATTATTGCATATAGTATTTTCTTTTTTCTTATGAGATTTATTGCTAATCGTTTCAAAAGCAACCTCATAAAAAGAATTGTCACGGCTATTTTTTTAGCAATGATTATTTCTTATGCGTTGCTAAAAGGTCAAACAGCAGTAAATATCTTATTATTAATCATATATATATTCTCTATTGTAGAAATTATAAAAATCACTTTTATAAACAATGATATAAAAATATTAAGCAAAGTTTTTTATTTTATTGCAGGAATAAGTTATGTTTCTTATGCAATTTTTTCATTGTTTTATATTAATAAATTTATTGGTGCAGCAAGCAAAAATTATTTGTTGAATTTTAGCGCTAATATAAATCTTGGATTTAGTGAGTACATACATATGTACATCTTAATATTTGCTCCAATATTCATTTTTGATATATGTGCTTATTTTGTCGGGAGTACTGTTGGGGGGCCAAAATTATTACCCAGCATTAGTCCAAAAAAGACATGGTCAGGTCTTATTGGTGGTTCTATTGGGACGTTCATGGTAATGGCTATGCTTTCTAATGTTCAATTTGGTTTGTGTGCAATTATACTTGGGTTGATTGGGCAAGTTGGTGATTTATTGGAATCACATTATAAAAGAAAATTTAATGTAAAAGATAGTGGAAATTTGTTACCAGGGCATGGTGGTATATTAGATCGTATGGATAGTGTGTTTTCTGTAAGTATCTTTGTGTATACTTTGCTGCAAATATTGAGATAAACCGTAGGAGGAATTTATGAAAAAAGTTTTAGTTTTAGGATCAACAGGGAGTATAGGCTCGAATACTCTTGAGGTTATTGCACAAAATAGTGATAAATATCAAGTTGTTACGCTTACAGCCAATACTAATGTGAAGAAATTGGCAGAACAGGCAATAAGATTTAATGTTGAGAATGTAGTGATTGCTGATAAATCAAAATATCCAGAATTAAAAGAGTTACTAGTTTCTCATAATATCAATATCTATGCAGGGATTGAAGAAATAAACAATATATCAAAACTCGAATATGATATTACAGTGGTTGGGATTTCTGGAATAATTGCATTGAACCCCATAATGAATGCGATTCAAAATTCGAAAGTTTTAGCCATTGCAAATAAAGAAAGCATAATTTGTGCTGGTGAATTTATACTAAAAGAAGCGAAGAAATTTAATACAAAGATAATTCCATTAGATTCAGAGCATAATGCTATTTTTCAAATATTTGAACATCATAACAAACAGAGTATAGATAAGATTTATTTAACTGCATCTGGTGGTCCATTGCTAAATGTTGAGTTAGATAAATTGAAAGATATCACTCCTGAAATTGCGATTGCACATCCAAATTGGAAAATGGGGAAAAAGATATCCGTTGATTCTGCAAATATGATGAATAAGGGATTAGAGGTGATAGAAGCATGCATCTTGTTTGATTTGGATATAAAGATTGTCGATGCAATTATTCATCCCCAATCCTTTATACACGCAATGATTCATTATAATGATGGGTCTGTGACAGCTCAAATGGGATATCATGATATGAAAACTCCAATATCGCTAGCTTTTGATTATCCACAAAGAACAAAATTCCAATATCAAAAATTAGATCTGATAAAGGCATCTCAGCTAACGTTTAAAAATATAGATGAAAAGCGTTTTCCATTATTTTACTTAGCAAAACGTTGTTTTCAAGAGGGGCAAGCTGCAGTGATAATTTTAAATATTGCAAATGAAGTTGCTGTTCACTATTTTCTCAATAATAAAATTGGTTTTTTAGACATAGAAAAGATTATAAATACATCCTTAGATACAATATCTTTGGAAAAATTCAATTCAATTGATCAAGTAGTAAAATATTCTGAAGAATTAGAAAAGATAATTGATGAAAAAGCCAAAATGTTTTTTAAGATGTAAATCTTAACGCAATCGTAACATTTATCAAGTATACTGTATTTTTACTAAATAATTATGAGCGGATACACTACAGGAATACGATTTAATAATATTAAAAAATAATAAGGAGTATAGAATGTCAATAAAAGGGGGGATTATCAAAGAATTTGCAGAAGAAATCGAATCTCTGGGTGGATTATTCTATGAAATAGAAAGCTATGAATTAGAGCCATATTGGAAAATGACTAATGAACAAGAGCAAAATTATAATTTTGGATTCGGAGCAACAGAAGAGGAATTAAAAGATTTCTTTTTAAAAAATAAAAGAACAGGGGAAATATTTGAGTATGTATTTAAAGGGGTTATTGCATCTGGTGCTTTAAAGAATTTTGAAAGTGTAATAAGATTTACACCATATGAATATGTAAAAGAGATATTATCAACCATAATAAAAGTTTGTCATGACAAGGGTGTAAAAGAAGAGTCAACGCTTTCGATGATTAAGACTATTTTACAAGATGTACCAAAAGAGCACTCTAAAGAAGTATTGAAAAAAATTATGAGCGGCAATGAGGCTGGAGATGCTGCAAGTTATGGGTATTATGAAATTGCAAAATATTTATTAACCTTTGATGAACAAAATAAACCATTAAATGGATATGATTTATACAATATAGAAGATAACAGTAATAATTATTTTGCTGGGTTTAAGTGGATGATAGAGCAGGGAGTTGGTTATGAGAAATCAATGATAGGAAAAATGCTATGCCAAGATAAGTTACCAAATATGTACAAAATAGAAGTATTTAACAATGAAGGGAAAGTAGATGAGACAATAGAGTTTTTAAAAAATATTGGCCTTACAAATGATGAAAAAGTTTCGCATATATTATCAAAATGTGAAATGGTAGCAAAAGCAGTGCACCCATATAGCTTAAACAAGCCATTTGGAATAGATGCAGCATATTTTCGAAAAATAATAATAGAAGAGCCAGTTGAAGAAGTAGAGTTTTTATTTGATCATTTAAATTTAAAAGAAGATTTGAGAGTATCAAATACATTATTTTATACAGTTTACTTTATAAGCGAAGTAGAAAGAGCAGAATTATTAATGAATTATTTAATAAAAAGCAAAAGTAAATTTAGCGGTCAGAATATAGCGTATAAGTTAGTTAACCATCCTGAAGCAGGTATTGTTAGCTCAATCATTAACAAAATGAGAGAAGCAGAAATACCTATAAGAGAAGAGTATGATGAAGATTATATAAAATATACAAAGCATAAAATGGAGAAAAGCATGGAGAATTGTGAGAGTAACAAACTAATTGCAGAGTATATGGAGATAGAAAATCAAATGAACTGGAATGTATGTGTAAATGCACATGCAAATGATGACTTGTAATTATATCAAAGTAATTAAAAATTAAATGAATTTTGTATAGAGGGAAATAAATCTCAAAGACAAGTATCTGAAGATAGTTGTGATAGACTTGTATGTGAAGAAGCAATATTTGAAAATAATGAATTGGGGTATTGTTAAATCATTGAAAAAATGTAAAAAATCAAAGGAGATTATTTGCTAATACAGATTAAATGATTTTTTTATTGTTCCATTATCTATTGGATTTATATAAAATACAATTTCAAATTGACATATTGTTATATAATGTGATAATCCTTATTTGGGTAATTGATTGCCGGATTAGCTCAGTGGTAGAGCAACCGCCTTGTAAGCGGTAGGTCGTCTGTTCAAATCAGACATCCGGCACCATTAAGAGAGGGTAGAGTATGAAGACAGATATAAATTTTATGCCGAAAATTTTGCTAATAGAAGATGATGAAAGTGTATATAAGACATTAATTCCTGATTTAAAAGATGCTAATTATAATGTTGAGTTGATGACTGATGGCTTGAGTGTATTGGATTCGATTCATTTGTCAAAACCAGATTTAGTTATTCTTGATTGGCTCTTGCCTGGTAAATCTGGAATTGAATTATGTCATGGTATAAAAAAACAGCATGAAATTCCTATTATTATGATCTCCTCTAGAGGTTCTGATTTCGAAAAGATTTTAGGTTTAGACACAGGTGCAGATGATTATTTGACTAAGCCGTTTTCTAATTCAGAATTATTTGCTAGAATTCGAGCTTTATTAAGGAGAGTGAATCCGTTATTTAATAAAGAGAACCTAGTATACAAAAATATAAGAATTGATGTAAGTGAGTACAAAGCTTACGTTGATAATAAAGAATTGAAAATATCCCCTATAGAATTCAAACTTTTGATTGTTTTATTGGAGAATCCAGAAAAGATTATTCCTCGTGATGTGATTATGAATAAAGTATGGGGTAGTAAATCTTATGTATTTGAAAGAACTGTGGATGTGCATATAGCTAGATTGAGAAAGGCGTTTTCAAGAGCTTTCTTTGATAACGAGGTAGACCCAATAAAAACTATACGTAGTATAGGATTTAAGATTGAAATTTAATAATTGTATCTTCTTTTAATATTGATACAATACGTAAAGATATTTTATTTTACCTCAATGTTCTTTTATACCGTATACGCTTTTAGTAATAATGTTAACTCAGGTAATCCTGCGGCTGTTAGTGTTGTAGATTCTTTCCCTGATAATAGTGTTATGCAGAAATATGCGACAAAATTTAACTTTTCACAAACAGCATTTGTAAAACCTATTGTGAATAATAAATTTCATATACGTTGGTTTACACCAAATTCAGAAGCCCCTTTATGTATCCATGCAACTCTTGCCGCTTCACATGTTATTTTTAGCAACAAAATTATCGATAAAGATTCTGAAATAAAATTTATAAATCAAAACAATGAATTTATTGTAACTTGTGATGGAGAATGGATTAACTTGATGTTTCCTAGTTATGAAACAAAAAAACACAAGGAGAATGGAGTTATTTCAGATATATTAAAAGGAAATAAAATAAATTTTGTTGGAATATCAGAGAATGTTTTGTTAGCAGAATTTGATGATGAGGATGAATTAAATAATTTTAGACCGAATTTAGAAATGATATCTTCACTTCCCTATAGAGCATTATTGATCACTTCAAAAAGCAATAAATATGATTTTGTATCTAGGTATTTTGCCCCTTCCGTTGGTATTAATGAAGATCCTGTATGTGGATCTGCACATTGTAGACTCACTCCTTATTGGTCTAAAAAATTGGATAAGCATTCAATGGTTGCATATCAAGCTTCAAAAAGAGGTGGTATATTGAAATGCAAAAATTTAAAAAATAAGGTGATTATTTCTGGACAAGCGGTTACAGTCGATCAAGTAAAATTGTAATAGTTGATTATCATGTTAAAAACTTATAGCTGGGACGAATATTTCATGACTATGGCATATTTAGTATCAATGAAAAGTAAAGATCCTAGCACTAGAGTTGGAGCAGTTATTGTTGGAGAAGACAATGAAATAAGGTCAACAGGGTTTAATGGTTTTCCAAGAGGTGTTGAAGATAAATTAAACAGGTATCTTGACAAAGAGTATAAATACCTCTCTTCTAATCATGCGGAAGAAAATGCAATACTTCATTGTGCGAGAGTAGGCGTGTCCATAAAAAATTGCTCAATTTATACCCCATGGATTCCTTGTTCAAGATGTGCAAAAAGTATAATACAAGTTGGGATAAAAGAAGTCATATATGATTCAAGTTTCCCAGGAAACATAGAAGAGAATCAAGCAAAAGTATGGAAAGATAGTATAGAGATATCAAAAGAAATTTTGTTAGAGTCAGGTGTATCAATGCGCGAATATAAAGGGAAGATTATAAAGATAAAAGGTCTTTATAAAGGAGAAGAAATTAATACATTAGATCAATAATGTTTTTTTGGTAGTATGAATGGAATAAGAGGTGCTAAGTGATTTTTAATTCCTTTATCTTTCTATGTAAGGATGTTCTTTCTATTTCCATAATTTTAGCTATTTGAGAAATATTTTTTCCGCATCTAGAAATCTGAAAAGATATGTATTCTTTTTCAAATAATTTTTTCGCTTCTTTGAAATTTTTCGAAAATAATTCTTGATATCTATAATCATTAATTTTGTTTTCATCTGTATCTTTTGATTCCGTTGTGAAATTAAGAAATTCAGAGTTATTTGAAATCATTTGAATGATTTTATATTCAATGAAATTTTTTAATTCACTAATATTACATTCCCAATTTTTTTGTACCAATTGATAATAAAAATTATCTGCAATTTTAATTTTTGGAACATTGTATTTATCTTTTAGTGTTTGTATAAAATATTTAGAAATAGCCTCAATATCTTCCGCTCTTTCTTGTAACGCAGGTAATTTTAGAATTGTACTATTTATTCTGCTGTATAAATCTGAATTAAATTCTCCATCTTTAACTAATTTTTCTAAATTTGCGCTTGATGAAGATAATATTTGTAATTTTTTGTTATGTTTATTTATAAAATTAATTTGCTCTACTAACCTTTTTTGATTAATTTTGGATAAATTTGATATTTCCTTTAAGAATAGAGTCGCATTGGTATTTTGTTGAAATACAGAGTTGTTTTTGCATAATATAGTTTTTTCTAGTTCTATATCCGACATTGATTTTATATCAATATTGATAAATGGCTTGGTATTAAAAACTGACTTATTGTGTATTAACTTTGCTAAAACTGTTTTTCCTGTACCTATTTCACCATTAATAAGTATTCTTGTGGAATTTACAATATTGGAATTAAGTTGTTTTCTAATCTCTAAAATTGCTTTGCTATTTCCTATTATTGATGACAAATCCAAACTGTTTTTTAATTCCCAATTTTTTGATTTTAATTCTTGATTTTCTATTGCTCTTTTTACTGAGACAATTAATTTTTCAGAATTAAATGGTTTTTCAATGAAATCATATGCACCTAATTTAATGGCTTTAACAGCTGTTTGTATATTACCATGCCCACTGATAACTATTATAGGAATTGATCTATCATATTCCAAAATTTTTTTCATCAATCCTAGGCCATCCATCTCACTTCCTTCTAACCAAACGTCTAAAATAATGATTTTTGGTAGATTTTGATAAATCAGATTTAATGCAGATTTTACGTTTAATGCGTATTTTGTCTCTACTTCTATTTCATCTTCAAGTATATCCTTTACAACTTCTGCTATGTCTATTTCGTCATCTATAACCAATATGTATGACATAATAAATTTTAGTTATTATTTTTTTGATATTTTCTTTTAATGTAGAAACCAATTCCTGTTGTAAGCACTATAGCAATAATTATATAATTAAATTTCTTTATATATACAGCTATCAATGCTTCATTGCCGCCTATTAAATATCCTATATATACAAGGAATGATAACCATACAAAGCTTCCTAATAAGGTGTATATGCAAAAAAGTTTTATATTCATTCTTGCCAATCCAGCTGGAAAAGATATGAAATGCTTGACTCCAGGTAACATTCTTCCAAAAAATGTTGAAATATTTCCGTACTTACTAAAGAATAATTCTAAAGAATGAAGCTGCCCTTCTTTTAAGAAAAAATATTTTCCATACTTCATAAATAGTTTTCTACCAAAATGTATTGCTATAGTATAATTTAGTAAAGATCCAAGAAGCGTACCAAGTAGACTGGAGACTACCACTGGAAAAATATGCATATCACCTTTAGATATTAAATACCCTGCAGGAATCAGTGTGAATTCACTTGGTATGGGAATAAAAGTGCTTTCTATAAATGTCATGAAAAAAATTCCCAAATATCCAAATTTTTCTACAAAATGTAAGATAAATTGAAAAATATCATGTATGAGTTCTACAATCACTTTTTGTATCATTGTTGCATTAATAGTAAATCTAATATATGTAAAATATTACAAAGTACAAATGTTAATATCAGTAAATTTAAATTATGGATATTTTAGATGAAGTAAAAGAAGATTTAAAAAAGGAAAAAGCAACTGCATTTATAAATGTTTCTTTGAAATATTTTGCATATTTAATATTGATTTTTTTGGTATCAAGTGCAATTTATTATTGGTGGAGTGAGCGTAATAGCAATATAATATTTGAACAAGCTAATGCGTATAATGAGGCTATATACACTACAAAAAAAGAAGATTTTCTCGAGAAAATGGAATCTTTGAGTAGGGGTGGGGGTGTTTATTCTCAATTAGCAAATTTATCTTTGGCTGGATTTTATATAAAGGATAAAAATTATAATAGAGCGATACATAATTATGAAAATATTATAAATCAGAAAGGGGTTTCGGATATTTATCGTGATTATGCAAAGTTAATGATGCTAAAAACAAAGGTTTTTTCAGGAAAATTGAATGACGATATTTTAATTAAAGAATTTCAAGAATACATAGATAATGGTATATATTTTAAAAGTTATGCAAGAATTATAGAATCTACGTTATTGATTAGAGAAAAAAGAAATAATGAAGCTTCGTCAACTTTGAATCATGTAATAACGGATAGCAACACACCGGTTAGCCTTATTAATATAGCAAAAATTATTAAATCTGATTTGAATGAAGATTCTGGAAAATAATTCATCAATTATACAGGATGATTAACACTAAATTTATAGGGGCAGTTCTAATTGTATCTGGCACTACAATAGGGGCTAGCATGTTGGTCTTGCCAATTTTAACTTCCTCCATTGGTTTGTTATATGGAATTTTAACGATGCTCTTTATGTGGGTATTGGGGTATTATTCTTCTCTCATAGCACTTAATATAAATAAAAAGCACAATTCTGCATATTCTGTTTCTGAATTATGCAAAAGAAGTTTTAAGGGTAAATTTTTCTATATTGCAGATATTGCTATTATCTCATTATTTTATTCGTTATTATCAGCCTATATTTCTGGTATAGTAGAAATATTCTCTGCATTTAATATTATGGATGGTATTTTAGGAGAGTATCTATCTTATTTTATAGTATTTATATTTATATTATTTATTGTTTATAATTTTAGAATTTTAGGTATAAGCAATAGTATAATTTTTATAGTTAAGATATTTGTATATATATTATTGGTAACGTCCCTAATTCATAATATGAGTTGGGATGTGGCTGTACAAAATAATAAATTTGTTATTGATCCATTATCTATATATATTATTTTCCCTATATTTTTCACTTCCTTTGGTTTTCATGGAAGTATTCCTTTTGTCATAAAGTACTTAGATTTTGATTGGGGTAATATAAAAAAAGCATTTTTTTATGGTAGTTTTTTAAGTTTGCTTATTTATTTTTCATGGATTATTTCTACAATGTCAATTTTGCCACAAGTTGGTGAATTTAGTTTTGATAATATAAAAAATAATGAAAATAATGTTGGATCTTTTCTAACAGCTTTAGTTAATGTAACAAATAAAAAAGATATATTTGTTCTATCAAGTATTTTTAGCTGGCTTGCGATCACAACTTCATTTTTAGGTGTGGGTATAGGTCTATATGATTATTTTATAGAAAAATTATTTAGTGATAAAGATATAAAATATAAAAAAATTAAATCTTCTTTTATAACTTTTTTTCCACCTGTTTTGATAACAATTTTGAATAAAAACATTTTTATTCAAGCGTTATCATTTGCAGCGATAAGTCTTAGCGTTATAGCTATTATATTGCCATCTATTATAGCATTGAAAGATTTTAGAGAGCATCCAAAGAAAAGAAGCTTTGAAAAATATTCTGTATTAATAATTTTGTTAATAGGAATATCTATAATTTGTAGTAAAATTTTATAATGCTCTTAGGGAAAATACTGTGTTGTGGATTTATAAAAAAAGTAAATAATAAAGAGAAAATTATTGACTTTTTTGTATTTTATAGTTATACAAATAGGAAAATACATTTGTAATTGTAACTGTGTCAAAAAGATTAAATAGAAAATTTGGAATTAGCCGTAGAATTGGTGCGGCACTTTGGGGAAGTGATAAGGATCCTGTTCATAAGAAGAATTATCCTCCTGGCATGCATGGATCTTCAGGGTATAAGAGACATACAGAATATGCTATTCAGCTTTTATCGAAGCAAAAATTGAAAAAATATTATGGTGATATAAGAGAAAAACAATTTATTTCTATTTATAATGAAGCTAACAGAAAAAAAGGTGATACTGGTGAAAACTTGATAGGTTTGCTAGAATCTAGGTTAGATGCACTTATTTATAGATCTAAGTTTGCACCAACTGTTTTCGCATCTAGACAATTTATTACACATAAGCATGTTATGGTGAATGGCAAAACAGTGAATGTACCTAGTTATACTCTAAAATCTGGAGATGTGGTTGAAGTTAGAGAGAAATCAAGAAATATGACAGTGTTAATGGAATCTGTAGAAAGAAGTGATAGAGAAGTTCCTGAATATATAACAGCAGATTTTTCGAAATTTAAGGCTACATTTTTAAAAGCACCTTCTCTTTCAGAAGTACCTTATCCAGTGCAAATGGAACCTAATTTAGTAATCGAATTTTATTCAAGATAAAAAAAACAGTAAATAATAGTAAATATGGCTCATCAATCAGCAATAAAAGCGCATAAACAATCTATCAAACGTGCTCTTAGAAATAGAAGTGTTCTTACAATGATCAATACTTTTTCTAAAAAAGTAGAGAAATTTGTTGTTTCTAAAGAGTATGATAATGCTAAAGAAGCATTATCAAAAGCAGAATCAATCATAATGAAAGCTGTAACAAAAAACGTGTTGAAATTAAACACTGCTTCTAGAAAAGTAAGCAATTTATGTCGTAAAGTTAAGTCTATAGAAGCAAAATAAAAATATATTCATCAACAATATGGGCTTGTTAAAAGATCATGTGCATTTTGTTGTAAAAGATATTTTTACTGCTAAAGGCGAGGTTTATCATAAAATTATAGTAGATTGGAGACAAATAGTCGGGGAAAAGATACAAAGCAAAGTGATTCCCGTAAAATTATCAAAATCATTATCTCATAACTCTAAATTTGTTTTAACAGTAGAAACAAAAAATCATTGTGATATTTTAGAAGTACAGATGATGAGTCAATTAATATTATCAAAAATTTCACAATATTTCGGAAAAGATGTTGTATCAAAGATTAATATTACATTATCTAAAAGTAGTGACGTTGATGATAATAAGGTTTTAAGTACAAAAATTAATAAGCAATCTGATATTAGTGACATCGAAGATATATTAAATCAAATAAAAGACCCAGATTTAAAAGAAAAATTACTTAATATAGCAAAGACAATATAAAAACATTAAATTTTTTTGTAATGCAGATTTTGCCTGTATCTCTTGTTCTTAAATAATTGAAATGTATCCTGTTTTATCTGATGAAATTAATAATTTTAGTCATTAATAAAAATTAAAATTTAAAAAGTTATAGAAAAAGTTTTCATCATGTGATTAATTACTTTATAGCATAAGTTATATAGTGAAAATAATATGGATAAACAAAACAATTTAATCTCTAAAAAATTAGCTTTAATAAAACCTTCTCCAACTATAGCTGTCACTATGAAAGCTAAAGAATTGAAGGCAAGTGGAAAAGATATTATTGGATTAGGTGCTGGAGAGCCTGATTTTGATACGCCAGAGCATATAAAAAAAGCTGCATATGAAGCTATTTCTTCTGGAAAAACAAAATATACTCCAGTAGATGGTATACCAGAATTAAAAGAAGCAATAATAAATAAATTTAAAAAAGAAAATAATTTAAATTATAAAAAATCGCAAATTACTGTGGGATGTGGGGCAAAGCATGTTATATTTAATATATTAGCAGCAACTATTAATGATGGCGATGAGGTTGTGATACCTTCTCCATTTTGGGTTTCTTACCCAGATATGGTGCTAATAAATGGTGGAACTCCAGTAATTGTAAAGACTTCCAAAGAGTCAAATTTTAAAATGACTGCTAATCTCTTAGAAGAGAGCATAACAAAGAAAACAAAATTTTTAATATTGAATTCTCCAAGTAATCCTACCGGAGAATGTTATACAGAAAATGAATTAAAAGAAATAGCAACAGTATTAAAAAGACACCCAAATGTGTATGTGATTTCTGATGATATATATGAGCATATAAGATACGATGACTCTCCTTATGTTAATATTGCAAATGTTGACCATAGCATTAAAGATAGGGTGTTTGTTGTTAACGGTGTATCGAAAGCGTATTCTATGACTGGTTGGAGGATAGGTTATGCTGCTGGAAATGAAGAGGTCATCAAGGGTATTTCAAAAATTCAATCTCAGAGCACATCTAATCCGTGTTCAATAAGCCAATATGCAGCTATTGAAGCGTTGAGTGAAAATTCAAATGATTTCATTAAAGAAAATAAGAAATTATTTAAAAAAAGAAGGGATTTAGTTATAAATTTACTAAGCGATATAAAGGGAATAAATGCTAAAATACCGGATGGTGCTTTTTATATATTTGCTAGTTGCGAAGATGTGCTTGGCAAAAAAACAAAAGGTGGCAATGTTATAAGAAATTGTACAGATTTTTCTAAATATTTATTAGAAGAAGAATTGGTGGCTGTGGTTCCAGGTGTTGCATTTGGAATGGAGAATTTTTTTAGAATTTCATATGCAACTTCCGAAGAAGCTTTAGTGAAGGCTTGCGATAGAATAAAAAGATTTGTTGTGAATTTATTATAAAAACAGCATTAAAGGCATTATTCATATTAATTTTGCCTTTTCTTTTTTATTGTTATTATTGAATTATGTAGCGGTTATGGGGCATTCAATAATTTTCCTATAGATTTTTTACTGATAAATTATCTATGTTTTTACTCATGAATTCTCCTAATTCCATATCTGTGCTTGTTATCCATATTTGAGATGGAATTTTTTTCAATTCAAAAACTAAATCCTCTTTTCTGCTATTGTCTAGATGCGAAAAAATTTCGTCAAACAACATTATGGGAGCTATCTTGGAGTGGTCGTATATAGCATATGATTGCCCTATCATTAATGCCAATAACATTGATTTTTGTTCTCCAGTTGAGCAAATTTTAGCATTTTGATTTTTTTCTTTGTCTAGTATATTTACTTCAGTTTTGTGAGATCCTATTGAGGATCTTTGTGAGAATTTATCAATATTTCTATTTTTTTCTAATCTATTTTCTATATATTTTATAACTTCTAATTCATCTAAATTTTTGATCTTATCCTCTATTTCCCCTGTTAATAATATTTTTGGTTTCAAGTAATTTGTTTTTAATTTTTCTAAACAATCATCGATAAGTTCTATGCATTTACTTCTATTTCTTATTATAGAAATACTTAATGTAGCTAGCTCAGATTCTATCTGCTTCAACCAATTTGCATTCCAATTTTCATTTATTAAAATTTTGTTTCTGGATTTAAGAAAATAATCGTATCTTATAATGTCTTTTGCATGCTCAGGAAAAAAATTAAAACTCATCCTGTCTACAAATTTTCTTAAAATAGATTGGGGTTGTATTAATAAATTTTCTATCTGAGGGGTTATCCATATGATACGTAAAATTTTCAATATATCAATTTTTGGTTTTAGATTGCTGTCATCTAATTTTAAAATTTTCTCCATAGTATCGCTGCTACTTTTTGTCTTGCATCCCAGGGATATTTTGTGATTTGTTTCATTTTGTTTATAATTGGCAACTATTCCCCATTCTTTTAATAGAGCACCAGTATTATTTGTAATATCAGAATTTTTAGCATTCCTAATACCTTTGGATGCTGAGAGGAGAGAGATCGCTTCTAAAATATTTGTTTTTCCTATTCCGTTTTTTCCTAAAATAAGGACGAATTTGTTGTTGGAGCTAAGTTTTAATTCTTTATGATTACGAAAATTTATGATTTTTAAATCAGATATTAAAAAATCTAAGTCCTGATTCATTATAATTAATCTTTCTATAATGTAAAAATTTACAGTTTAAAACTGTATTGCTATTGGCATTAATACAAAATTATACTTCTTGTCTGAATCATCATTAATGAAAATAGCGGAATCAGATTTATCAAAATACATTGTAACATTTTGATCACTTGTATTTGCCAGTATATCAAGTAGGTATTTTGAATTAAAAGCTACTGATAATTCTTCTCCATCATAATTTGCTGGTACGTCTATAGTACCTGAAGAATTAATCTTATCGCTTGCAAATAATGTAATTTTATTTTTCAACAATTTTATCTTAATGCTTTTAACTTTTTCCGTAGATATGGTGGTTACAAGATTTATTGCTTTTTCTAATTCTTGAACAGAAATTTTTATAACTTTAGGATTATTTTTTGGAATTGCTCTATTATAATCTGGGAAATTTCCATCTATTAATTTTGATATTAATATTGTACTTCCAATTTTAAATCGTATTTTATTTTTTGATACGGATATAGAAACATTATCTTTATAATTTTCTAAAAGCTTTACAAATTCATATACAGTTTTCTTTGGTATTATTATATCTGGGATATTTTCAGCTCCTTTTGGCAAATCTATTTCATGCATAGCTAATCTATGAATGTCAGTTGCTACTGCTCTAAGCACTCTTTTCCCATTATTTTCTGTAGCGTGTAAAAATATACCATTAAGATAATATCTACTGTCATCGAAAGATATTGCGTGCTTTACAGTTGATAAGATATTGTATATATCATCTGCATTGACTTCAAATTTGCAATCATATTCTCCTTCTTCGAAATCAGGAAAGGTATCTGCAGATAAACATGGTAATGTAAATTCGGAGCTTCCAGATTTAATCAATAATTTTGTTGGTTTATCTGAAGGTTCAAAAATACATTCTATAATTTCTGATTCTGCAATTTTTCTTGATACATCATAGAGAATTTGCATTGTTGTTGTTGTAATCAGCTCTCCAGCTACTTTTGCTTCAGATATTTCTTGAGCAAATATATCTAAATCACTTGTATAAAAAGAAACGTGATTTTTCTTAGTATGAATTTTTACATTCATTAATATAGCAGTTGCACTTCTTTTTTCTACAATAGACTGAATGTTTCCAAGGGCCTTTTGTAAATCAGCATTCTTTATCTTAAGTATCATAATACACGATCTTTTTTATAACCAACAAAAATAAGATAACAAATCTAAAAATAATTTACTACCTATAAAAGCAAATATGTTGTTTTAATCAACTATAATCTTGGTATCAATCCAAGATATGTTGTCATCCTTCCTATAATATACAACATTTAGTTTTTTTGTTGAGCTATTCACAAATACAAGAGCTGGTAAATTTAATAAATCCATCTGCATAACAGCATCTTTTACAGTAAGATTTTCAATAGGAGATGTTTTTTCTTGTATAATTGCCGGTGATTTTTCTTCGCTGTCAATATAATCATCTTCAAGAGGTGAGATTATATATTTGGTTCCATCAATCAATTTTGTTTCTAGATCTTTACTAGCATCATGTTTATGATCTTGTATCTTATTTTTATATCTTTTTAATTGTTTTATTAATTTTTCACCAGCAATGTTGAAACTTCTATATGCTTCATACTCATGCCCTGTACTTTTGATAAGTGGCTTGTTGCCTAAATGACAATGTACAATAACTTCTACTTTAAATACTTTTCCTTCTTTTTCGATTAAAACATGTATATTGTCTGTTGTATTTTTTAAATACTTTTCTGTAACGTCTTTTAAGTAAGTTTCAATATGACTTTTTAAACTGTCACCTATTTTTGTATGTTTTTCGTGGATAGTAATTTTCATAAGCTTAACCCTTTATATACCTTTCTTATTTAATGGTACAAAACATTTTATGTAGTTTCAAGATAATTTATAGAGAAAATATTATAAAAACAATATGTTTGTATTTATTGTAGATATCAAAACTTTATAAAAAGTAAAATAAACTTGACAACAATCAAGAGTTGAGCTAATATTGCCTGAGTTTGTGTAATAATTTAATTTGTGGGGAGTGGATTATGAAAGGTTTGACAAAAGAAATTGTGAAAATTGGTGGAATAGCTGCGTTAAGTGTATTTGGAGCTTCACCTGTTACTGTTGGTATTGGTTCTGTAGTTGCATCTGTTGTTGCTATTGGGTATGCAAAAGATTGCGTTATGAATGTACTATATAGCACAGCTGCTGTTAGTGCTGTTGCAATGGGAAATAATAAGTTATCTAATATTGCTGTAGAAAATGCTAATGCTGAGTTATTTGATTATACAATCTCTGTTTCAAAAGCGTTAAATAAAGCAATGCCTGGATGGTTCCAAAAAATTGATGTAGGTACAGCTCTTGTAAAAGGGATAGATGCGGGAAAATCAGAAATGGTTCAAGTTGCAATAGAGAATGGTGCTAATGTTAATAAAGAATATGGTGATAATTCACAAAGACCATTGGAAAAAGCCCTTGCTCTTGATAATGCTGGTGGAAATCAAATAGCGGAACAATTGCTTGCAGCTGGATCAGATCTTTCTAAGGGAACATCTGATGGTGGAAATTTATTTCATAAAGTTCTTGAAACTGGAAAAAAGGAACTTGTTGAAGGTGCAATGAAACAAGCTGCACAAAACCCTAGTATTGCTGAATCTACTGATAAAGATGGGAACACACTTGCACATATTGAAGCTGTCAGTCCAGACGTGAGAGAAGTTGCAAAAAATGCAGGAGTAAAATTGACTGAAAAAGCTGTAAGTTCTGCTAATCATAAGGGAGATACAGGGGTTGATGTAGTAATGCATGGATATAAACATGGAAAAGCAGCATCTGAAGATGTTAAAGAATATGTAGCTGCAGCTGATGCTACAAGTAGCCAAAAACATTTTGGGACAATTGCTCAAGATGAAGTGTTGAGAGGTCAAATGAAATCAGTTGTGGAAAAAGCAGGGTTTAATACTGATTTGCAAGATGAAGGTGGTAGTATACCTTTAGATCATGCAGTGAAATTTGGTTCTGATGAAGTGACCAATGTAGTTGCTGAAGCAACAGATGTAAGATTGTTACAAAATCAGCATGTATGGCAAGCTCATACAAGGGGTGATTTGGTTGAATCGGTAACAATTTTACAAGAAAAAGGATTAGCTACTCCAGAAGCGAAAAAATTATTTTTTATGAATCCTACTGGACAAGAAGAAGGAACTTTTTTTCATATGGTAGCTCAAGGTAGGGCAGGGTTTGATTCTGATAATTTTGCAAATATGGTTGATACTGCTAAGGAATTTATGCCAAAGCATCCGTTTTTAGTTCAAGATAAAAACACATTAACTCCATTTCAAATAGCTGTAATGACAGATAATACACCTGTAGTTCAAGCTATGTTAGGTATTATGCAAAAAGATGGATTGGGTGCTTTTTTACCTACATTTGTAGATCAACAAATTTTAGCATCTATATGCAATCATGGATATGTTGAAGATGTATTAGCATTAGAAGGTGCTGGAATGCAAATGAATGCTATATTACCTGCCGTTATGCAAAATATTGTAATACCAGATACTCAAGTTAGAAGATTAACCGCTCCTGCTGCAGGGGATGATAGTGACGCAGCTGGTGCTTTAGTACCTGCTGTGGAAGAAAGAGGATTGGTGGTAAAAGAAGAGTTTTTAAGACAAGAAGAAGAACTTTTAGCCAAAATCAAATATTTAAAAGATGCATCTGAAGCTCAAGCAAAAGATAGGGAGGATGCTTTATCTGCAGCTAGAGAAGAAGAAAAAGAAGATGGAATGCCTGTTGAAAAAAAGCTTAAACCAATGGACAAACCTGTAGCTCCAAAAATAAATACGGGAGCTGCAGTAAGTGGGGAACTTATCAAGCAAGCTGTAATGTATAAAGGGATGGTTAAGTCATTTACTGGAAATGATATAGCGGAAGACAATATAGCAGTATGGTCAGCTGTATTTACTACTGGTGGATATTTGGAATCATTTGGTAAAGGGCATAGTAATCCATTAAAAGAAGGATTAGTTGGTGGAGCTGTATATGGTTTTACAGAATGGATGCTTGGTGATTCTTCTGATATTTCTGGATACACATCTCCAGAAGATAGAGGTATAGTGGATTTCACTTCTAAATATGGAACTATACTCAACCCAAATGAAAATGCCGAAAATTTAAAAACCCTTGAAAAATAATCAAAAAAGAGGAGAATGAAGGAATGAAAAATTTCCTAACCATAGAACAGAAAAATGAGTTGCTCAATCAACAT
>JBKEHD010000011.1:0-32798 GCA_046710445.1 Candidatus Midichloriaceae bacterium | reverse complement strand
TACAGTAGTGAAAGATGATAAATTCAACATAACTTTTGTTGGTGGTGTATCTGATAATACACTGTTTTTATGTGGAAAAAAGCGTATCAAGGTTGTTCCAATTTTTAATTCGACAGAGGGTAGTAGTTTAGACTCATGGTTTAAATTTAAATGGAAAAATAAGAATAGTCATAGATATTTATCAACTTTAACTGATCCTGATTTTGATAAATTGAAAACAGTTGCCGGAGCAAAAGCTGCTTGGCAAAATATTATCAATACTGAAGATACAGCAACAAAAGAACAAGGGTGGGGTGCAAGAAATCCTAGTTATTTTGATACAGGAATATATATAAAGAATAAGGATATATTATCTATTTCTTGGAAGGGGGATTATTCTTATATGAATGAAGCTGGCTATCGCGTTAATGATGCATCAATAGCAACAGATCGTCAAGGCTTGATAACAAAATGCATCTGGAAAAATGGTGTTGATAGTGCACAACCAACATCTTCACGACAAGTATCTTGTAAAGATCTTTGGTACAACAATAGTCATATAAAATTAATGAATCCTAATGGGGGAAATAGTGGAAATGTTAATTCTCCAGGATATTCTGTTCCAAGTAGTATTTCAATATTAGGAGAGGAATATAGAAAAGGAGGTATAGATGGGTTTGGATTAACTGTACAAGCATCTGATTTATCAAAAATACAAAAAGAAAGTGGTATTGCTAAAAGCAAATCTCCCCCCAATATATATCTGGGATTAGGTGGAAATGTTACAGATATAGATATGGAGAAAATAAATTACAGTGGTGAAGTTACTGTTGGAAAAAATAAAATTAGCTGTATATGTACAGCAAAAGATAGTAGTGGATGCATAAATGTACATGGGAATCAAGATGGTACTAATCATGGTAATTACAATTGCATAAACACAAATGCATTTAAAGCTGGATTGGGTCAATATTCTTTAAATGGGAAATTTGATGCACCTGATTTTTCTCAAAGGAAAAAGTTATATCTAAGTCATTTTGATAAACAGACAAGTGATATTTCTCAATATAAAGGTTGGTATACGGACAATACTGGGGGATATGATTTAGATTTAGAGTGGAAAGGATGTCCTAAGAGTAAAGGAGAAGATATACAGTATATAGTTGCAGATCCTGATTCTACTCCAGGAGATACGGCAGCTTGGAAAGATTTGCAATTGCCAGATTACAAAGATGGTATTTTAACTATAAATAGTGTGAGTGATAGTTGTACATTAAGCGGTAAATGCGTGATTTTTTTACGAATAAAGCTTGAAACCTCACCAGATACAAATAATCAAGATTTGACTGAGCAATTTGAATATTATAATACATTTGGACAATATTACGTTAAGCTATTTAAGCAAGAAAAAAAGCTTTCTTGTAATGGTAAAGGAGGGTTTTTTTACGAAATGCTAAAGGGTATGAGGGATGTTTTAGCTGGAACTGCAGATCCATTGAATTATAAATTGGATATTGCTTCAGAGGGATATCTTACAAATGCAAAGCAGGTTGGGGTTGTTGGGACTATATTTTTTGGATATATAAAGCAAATAAGTAAATTAGTTCAAATTATACTGCTTTTACATTTAGTTTTCTCAGCTATATCTTATATGCTAGGAGTAATGAAGCATGATGTAGATACATTCATTAAATTTATTTTCAAAATAGCTATTGTAATAGCCTTGATAGATCAGAGGAGCTGGGAGTTTTTTGGAAGTTATTTAGTCCCATTATTTATAGATGGGATTGCTACTTTAATTTCACTCTTTGTGGCTGATTCACTTCTTTTTCTTGGGCAAAGTAGCTGTAGAGGTGAGATATTAAGTGATCCATATGCAGTTTTTTCTTTGTTTGATCAAAATTTATCTTTGATGTTTTCATCAGATACTTTTAAAAGGATTTGGGCAATTATGACAAATGGATTGTTGGGATTTTTTACAGGGGTTATGGTAATATTCTCTTTTGTATTTTATGCCGTGGCTGTTGTGCAGGCAGCGGTAGTGTTTATGTTTTCAGTGATAATGAATTCATTACTTATTATTATGGCTCCTATATTTATAGTGACAATTTTATTTGAAAAAACTAAAAGTTTATTTGATTCTTGGGCAAAAAATTTAATCTCTTTTGCTTTGCAGCCAATGTTTGTCTTTTTAACAATTATAATAATGAATTTTATTGTTATGATGTTGTTATATTATATATTTAATTTTACAGCTTGTTCAATTTGTTTAGTACAAGTAGATTTAGGTCCATTATATAATGAATGTTGGGTTCCTGGTTATCAAAGTATTATGAATACACATACACCGCCAAGCAATGGTGATATGAGTATATATTCAGCATTTTCAGTATATGCTATGTCATTTGTAGGAGGATTAGTTATATTCATGGTATCTTTTGGTATGATAGAATTATCTTCTACAATGGCTGATATAGCTTCTTGGATTGTTACCGGAAGTGCTATGAGGCATACCAGTGCTGGAAGTATGGCTAAAAATGCTGGTAAATATGTATTACTTAGTGCTAAAGATGCGATGACAACAGTTGCATCTGCTGGATCCAATATGGCTGGGAAAGTAGCTAGTAAAATGGGTAAAGGAGGAGGAGGTGATAAAAAACCTAGATAAAAAGATATTTTACACAATTTATGAGTTATTCCTTGTACTATTGATAAAAGTTTGTTACAAAATAAAGTTAAAAGAGCATAAGTTTTAAAGATATGTCTAGAAAATGCCAGATTGATCGTAATAAAGGAGTGATAGTTGGGAATAATGTATCACATTCAAATAGGAAAACCAGAAGAAGGTTTCTTCCAAACATGCAAAATTATTCATTAAGAAGTGAGATATTAGGAACTTTGATAAGATTGAAAGCAACTCCTAGAACAATTAGGACTGTAGAGCATAATCATGGCTTAGATAATTTTCTTTTAACTACTTCTAATTTAAAATTAGCTCCAGAAGCTTTAAGAATAAAAAGAAAAATAAGAAAGTTTTTATCTAACAACCCAGCTACTAAATAATTTAATTTTTTTGTAGATTTATAAAGATATGAATCTCGTATTAGATTGTTCTTTAGAGAAATTAGAGGTGTTGGTATCTAGTATTGTAAATGATCTAGATGAATTTAAGATAATTTTGCTGGATGGAGATTTAGGCACTGGCAAGACAACTTTTGTAAAGCATTTGATTAAATCTATGGGAGGGGCTTTAGATATTGTATCTAGCCCAACTTTCAATCTACTTCATACTTATAAAGTAAAAAATTATAATATAGCTCATTTCGATTTATATAGATTAAATCATGAAAGCGAATTATATAACATTGGATTAGAAGAAGCTCTTGATACTTGCATAACGATTATTGAATGGAGTGATTTAGCAAAGAAATTCATTGATCAAAATCACATCAAAATTTCATTTGAATATTCAACAGAGATAGATCGTAGAAATATTAAGATTGAATATATTTTAAATAAGTAGTTTTAGCTAATTGAGTAATCATTGTCACTATATAATACACTTAGGTTATGTATATTTTGTTGATATTAATAATCAATAAAATGTTTATTTACTATTTCTTTGGATTTTCTTTTGTAATGTGAGTAGTCCATATAATAAAGCTTCTGCGGTTGGTGGGCAACCAGGCACATAAATATCCACTGGGACCACTTTGTCACATCCTCTTACTACTGAATATGAATAATGATAATATCCGCCACCGTTTGCGCAACTGCCCATTGATATAACCCATCTAGGTTCAGGCATCTGATCATATACCTTTCTTAAAGCTGAAGCCATTTTATTTGTCAATGTACCAGCAACAATCATGATATCAGATTGTCTAGGACTAGGTCTAAACAGCATTCCAAATCTATCCATGTCATATCTACTAGAAGCGGCATGCATCATCTCTACAGCACAACAAGCAAGTCCAAATGTCATAGGCCATAATGAGCCTGATCTAGCCCATTTCACCACATCATCTAATTTTCCAGTAACAAAGCCTCTTTCTCGAGCATCCTTGATAGCTTGTGTTAAAATTAAATCTTGATCATTGTTATTTTTCGAAATATTTTTCATTTCCAATTTAATGCACCTTTTTTCCATTCATATATAAAGCCTATGGTGAGAGTAAATAAAAAACACATCATAGACCAGAACCCAAAAACTCCTATTTCAGTTAAAGTAACAGCCCATGGGAACAAAAAAGCTATTTCTAAATCAAATATTATAAAAAGAATTGCTACAAGATAAAATCTTATATCAAATTTATTTTTTGCATCACCAAAAGTTTCAAATCCACATTCGTAAGTTGAAACTTTTTCTTTATTGCTTGTATATCTATTAAGAATGAATGGTAATAAGATAAGTATAGAACCAATCCCAATAGCAATCACCATAAATATTACTATAGCTAAATAATTTTCTAGGTAATTTTCCATATATAAATCAAGAATCTTGGGGTATTTTTACTTTTAATCCGTCCAGATTATCACTCATGATGATTTGGCAACATAATCTAGATGTTTTTGCTACGCCAAATGCTAAATCAAGCATGTCGTCCTCTTCTTCTTTTTTTGCACAAATACTTTCTAATTTATCATTGATTGATTCATCAACGATTACGTGGCATGTAGCGCAAGATAAAGATCCACCACACGCCCCTTCAATTTCAAAAATATTGTTTTTATGTGCAATTTCCATTACAGAGAGACCTATAGGGGCATCTACTTCCCTTACTGTCCCATCTCTTAAAACAAAACTAATTTTTGGCATAAATGTACTTAAATTACTTGCTAATATTATTGTCCAATACTTGTGAAATCGTATCTCTTTTCACTTTTACTTTAACATTTTCAGCGATTTCTACAAGTACAAATCCATCTTCTATTTCTACTTTTGATATAATAGCCATCATACCACCAGAAGTTATTACTTTATCTCCTTTTTTCATGTTGTTAACCATGTTGTTATGATTTTTTAATTTTTTTTGCTGTGGACGTATAACAAAAAAATAAAATATAACTAATATGATAGCTAAAGGAGCTAAGCTAGTCCAAATAGATTGTTGACTTGTAGCAACATTTGCGGCATCTGCCAAAGCGATATTCATTAATTTACACCTTAAAATTTATATTAATTAAAAAGAATTCTACACCAAAGAATGTATTCATTCAATTATATTAATCGTAAAAATAAAAATAGTTAAAATATTTGTTTCCCAAAATTTCCCAAAATTTCCCAAAATAATACTATATTGTCCCATTGAAATATGTTATATGTATATACCATTGTTGATATATGAGTAAAAATGCGAGGTGCTAAAATTTTTCTATCCACTTATGAAGGTAAGATAGATGAAAAAAATAGAGTTTCAATACCGTCTAATTTCAGGGGTATTATAGATCAAAAAATTAGTAAAGAAATATACGCATATAGTTCATTTATCAATAATTGCATAGAGGTATGTACCTTTGAAAGGATTGATAAGTTGCAAGATTTTTTGGAAAACATGGATTTTTTCTCTTCAAAAAAAGATGCCATAGCAACAGCGGTACTATCAGATTGTGAGCCTATGCAGTTGGATTCTAAGGGGAGGGTATGTTTACCAGAAAGGCTTATAAAGTATGCACAATTAGATAAAAAAGTGCTTTTTGTAGGGAAGGGAAATACATTTGAAATTTGGAATAAAGTAGATTTTGAAAAATATTTTAATGAAGCTAAAAAAATAGCTAAGGAGAATTCATTTGTTAAATAGGTATTTAAATTAATGTTGGAAAAAAAAGATCACATATCAGTATTAATACAAGAGATAGTAAATGCTATTCAACCATCGGATGGAAAAACATATGTTGATGCGACTTTTGGTGCTGGTGGATATAGTGAATCAATTTTGAATTCCGCAAATTGTAAAGTTATTGCGATAGATTGTGACGATTTTGTTCTAAGTTATGCAGATAAGTTGCAAGCTAAATTTCCTGAAAGATTTAAATTTTTTAGATCTAATTTCACAGATATAGATCAAGTATTAGAAAATGAATCCATCGATAAGGTAGATGGTGTTGTATTTGATTTAGGGGTGTCCTCAATGCAATTGGATAATAAAGACAGAGGATTTTCTTTTGATGGAAATGCAGATTTAGATATGAGGATGGATAATAGGTTAGAGGTTTCTGCATATAATATTGTAAATTCTTGGTCTGAAAAAGAGTTAGCAGAAATTATTTATTATTATGGCGGTGAAAGAAAATCTAGAGTTATAGCAAAAAATATAATTAATTTTCGAAAAAAGCAAAAGGTTAAAACTACATCTGATCTTATTAAAGCAATGGGTGTAAAATCCAGATCGTATAATGACAATATACATTTTGCCACTCGTACTTTCCAAGCTTTAAGGATAGCTGTAAATGCGGAGATGGATAATTTACAAGATGCACTGAAAAAAATACCAAATTTACTTAATATAGGTGGTGTTTTAAGTGTTGTTAGTTTTCATTCATTAGAAGATAAAATTGTTAAAGATTTTTATAAAAAAATATCTAAAGAAGAGCAAGAAGCATCTTTTGAATTAATAAATAAAAAAATCATCACAGCTTCTTTAGAAGAATTAAGATCTAATAATAGATCTAGATCTGCAAAATTAAGAAGCATAATGAGGATAAAGTGAAAAATTTTATAATAATAGTAAATATAGTATCTATTATTGTAGGAGTGGTGTGGCTATTTTCTATTAAATCAAAAGTTACAGAGCAAGGTAGAAAATTAGATTGGTTAAAAAGTCAAATTTCTCAAGAACTAGAAAATATCACTATACTTAAGTCTGAATTTGCCTATCTTACTGCTCCAAGCAGAATATATAAATTGCAAAAATTATATTTAAATTTAGAAGTAGCAAAAAAGTGTCAGAAGAGTAGCGAGTATGAGTGATTTTGAAATTATAGAAACAACAAAAGAATCAGAATGTGAATTAATAAATGAAAATCACAGAAGGATTCATATTGTATTTTTTACATTATTATCCATATTAGTTATATTGGTATTACGTGTTGTTGATCTTTCTGTTTTAAATTTTAATGATGAGTATTTTAATGTTGATGGTGTTGATGTAGGGCCATTACATAGGAAAAATATCGTTGATAGAAATGGGATAGTCATAGCTTCATCGTTACCCACTTTATCTGCTTATATATATCCAAAGCATTTTGTGAATGACCCACAGTCATTTTCATTAATAGCAAAAGAATTGGATATTAATATAGAAGATATTCAAAAAAAAATAATAAAAAATAAGAGTTTTGTTTGGTTAAAGCGTCACTTGAAGCCTAAGCAACAACAAAAAGTACATGATTTAGGTATTCCAGGAATTTATTTGATTAATGATACTCAAAGGATATATCCACATAAAAGTTTATTTTCTCATACACTTGGTTTGGTGAATGTGGATGGTGTTGGTATCTCTGGAATGGAATTATATTTTGATAAATATTTAACTGATTCAGAAGATACATCAGAATTACAAATTTCATTAGACTCTAATATTCAGCATATAGTAAAAAATGAGCTAGAGAAAACAGTGAAACTTCATGATGCAGTAGGTGGAACGGCAATTGTAATGGAGCTTGCTACAGGAGAGATAATAAGCTCCGTTAGTTTGCCAGATTTTGATCCACACAAAGTTATAAATGTGAATGATACTCAGTTATTTAATCAAGCCGCTTTTGGTCTTTATGAAATGGGGTCTGTGTTTAAGGTATTGACTTTGGCTATGGCATTAGATTTAGGAAAAGTGAATGTAAATGATGCTTTTGATATTTCCAAGCCTATTAAAATTAACAATTTTACTATCAGTGATTATCGAGGAGGAAAGGGTGGTGTTTTATCTGTACCAGAGATTTTAATGTATTCATCAAATATTGGGACAGCTCATATGGTTAAAGAGGTGGGTATTAAAAAACAAAAAGAGTATTTTAAAAAATTTGGTTTTTTTTCAAAAACTGATGTAGAGCTACCAGAAAGATCACGAGCACTGTATCCATCAGATGGTAGGTGGAAAGAAATAAATTCAATAACAATGAGTTATGGGCATGGTATCTCTATGACACCAATACATTTTATGCAAGCTTTTTCATCGGTTGTTAATAATGGAAAATTTAAAAAAGCTACTTATATAAAGGGAGCGAATGATAACATTGAATCAAGGCAGGTAATTAAAGAGAGTACGTCAAAAATAGTGAATAAGATATTAAGACTTACAACAAAAAGTGGTTTTTCAAAGCGTGCTAATATAAATGAATACGTTATTGGGGCAAAAACTGGGACTTCAGAAAAAATAGTGAATGGAAAATATCATAAGAAATTGAATATAGCTATATGTGCTGCAGCGTTTCCTATAAATAAACCAGAATATGCTATTTTGGTTTTAGTTGATGAGCCAAAACCAAATAAAATAAATTATGGATTTGCTACTGGTGGGATGGTGGCTGCTCCTGTTATATCTGATATAGTTAGTAAAATAGCACCTATGTTGAATGTTGCTCCGATAGATCATACAAATTCAGAATTTATAAATACTATGCATGTTAATTATAATGCAAGGCTCAAAAGTAGATAATTTTATAAAAATAATCCTACAACACTTGCAACAGATAAGTTGACCAATGTTCCTGCAATTATTGCTTTTACACCTAATTTTAGAACTTCATTTTTTCTTTCTGGTACAAGAACTCCATATACTCCAATCATGATGCCGATACTTCCTATGTTTGCAAAGCTAGATAATGTATAAATCATCATAATTATTGAATTATGACTCAATTGATTTGAATGATTTACTAATTCTTGAAAAGCAATTATTTCATTCAATGCTAATTTTGTTCCAAGTAAAGACCCAGCTATCTGAGCTTCTTGCCAAGGTATTCCAACAACCCATACTACTGGGCACATAATCCATCCCATGATTTTTTGAATAGTAATGATATATTCTGTAGGGTTAATAAAATGTATGAATTGGTTTAGTACATCAATAAGAGCGACAAAGCCTATTAGCATTGCAATTATAGTGATAATAACTTTGCCCCCATCCATTATTCCTGTATAAATAGCATCCAATGTATTTTTAGCTGATGAAAAATTTGCATCTTGCCCTTCTGATACTTTCTCAGTTTCTGGTATTATAATTCTGGATACAGTTAGTGCCATAGGTATTGTAAGCAATACAGATGTGATGATATGACCAAGTGGATTTTCTACTATAGGCTTCAATATAATTGAGTATAATATCATTACTGAACTTGCTACAGCCGAAGTTCCACATACCATCAATGAAAAAATCTCACTATGAGATAATCTTTTTAAATATGCATTTATTACTAATGGAGTCTCACTCATGCCTGAGAATACATTTGCTGAAACTGCGAAACCTAATGTGCCACCTATGCGTAATATCCTTTTGAATACAAAAGAAAATGCCCCAATTATTATTGGTAATATTTTCCAATATGTTAGGACGGCACTAAGTGCAGATATTGTTATTAAAATTGGAAATCCTTGAAAAGCTAATATATATCCCAACCCACTTTTTTCTGGGGGATTTACCAATCCTCCAAAAGCAAAAGCTGCAGCTTTATTAGTGGATTCTGATATTGCCTCTAGAACTTTATTAAAATATAAGAAAATTTGTGTGATCATTGGTATTTTAAACAATAATAATGCAAAGATAAATAGTACTATTACGCCTAATAATACTATTTTATAATTAATTTTCTTTTTGTTATGACTCATTAAAAAAGATATTAATAATACCAGGGCTAATGTTGACAATGTATGAAAAATTTGCATTTTATTAAAAAATTACTTGTTAATTAATGTTTTGATTTTTGTTTGTATTATTTGCACTGCCATTTTGTTTTTACCACCCCTTGGAACTATTAGATCTGCATGTTTTTTTGAAGGTTCAATGAACTTAAAATACATGGGCCTAACAAAATTTGTATATTGTGCAATAACAGATTCAAGATTTCTCCCTCTTTCAATAGAATCTCTATATATTTTACGCGACAAACATATATCAAGAGGTGTATCGACGAAAATCTTTATATCTAATTCTTTTAGAATATCATCATTTGCAAAGAGTAATATTCCTTCCAATATTATTATCGGACATGGGTTAATGGTAGTAGTTTCTTTCTTTCTAACATGTATAGTAAAATCATAGATAGGACTTTCGATTGGCTGATTGTCTTTTAACTTTTTTATATGATCTACTAATAAATCATTATCAACAGCATCTGGATGATCATAATTTTGTACCAGTCTTTTTTCGTAAGGTAAATGAGAAGAATCTTTATAGTACATATCAGCTCTTAATATAAGGACTTCTGTGTTTTTAAATTCATTTATTATGAGTTCACTAAAAAGAGTTTTTCCAGATCCAGAAGGCCCAGCTACACCAATGATTATATTCTTCATCCTGAGAGAATTATATATTTTTGGTAGGGTAGCACAAAAAAAAATATATTCAATGCTAAATCAAAAATATATAAAAATTCATCTGTTTTACACTAAATAACTATTAGTCATTAGTTGGTTTTTTATATAAAAATTGCTCAAATATTAAATAAATTATTGCAAGAGCGATCAAATAAAAAGCTGGAGAGTAACTTAATTTCAATAGTTTCATTGAATACGCAGAAATAACTGGAGAAAATCCACCAAATATAGCAATACCTAAAGTATAACTTATTCCTATGCCACTATACCTTACTTCTGCACTGAATTTTTTTAATGCATATGGATAGGCAGGGGCACATAATCCAGCACCCATAAACGAGATAAGTGTTGATCCTAAAAATAAATAAAAATCATTTCCGTAATTTAGTAATAAGAAAGCCGGGATGATTGTGAATATCAGTATATATGAAAAAGTAATAATAAACATTCTTGGTTGAAAAGAATCTGAAACTTTCCCTAAAATTATAAGGAAAACTATAAATGCGAATATTCCATATGAAGAGTATTGCATTGAAGTAATATGATCCATTCCTAGATGATTTTCAAAATACTGTCTTAAATAAGCCATGATAACATATGATATACTTGTTGTAATTCCACCAAGAAATGCTATCAATATCGTCTCTTTCCAAAAATCTTTGAATACAGTTATTATTGGTATTTTTAATATTTTTTTTTCTTTTTTTACATTCAAAAAAGCCTCTGTTTCAGGCAAAGAAAATCTTAAATAGAGGCCTATAAGACCTGCAAAAGATGCTATAAAAAATGGTATACGCCAACTAAATGAGTTAGTAATTCCACAAAAATTAATTACTATACCAATCAATGTTGCTAAAAATGAACCAAGTACAATGGATGATATAATTACTCCACCCACTAATCCCATATTTTCTTTTTTGCTATGCTCTAACATATATAATGCTGCTCCAGGGCCTTCTCCCCCAACAAAAAAGCCTTGTAATAATCTTAATGCTATTAAAACAAATGTTGATGCTATTCCCCAACTTTGATAATCAGGTAAAATAGCTATCAAGAATGTTACACATGACATACCTAATATTGTATAGCTTAAACTTTTTTTCCTTCCTATTCTATCTCCAAAATGACCAAAAAATAATGCTCCCAATGGTCTTGATAAAAAACCTACTCCAAATATTAGCAATACAAACATAGTTTGTGTAGATGAATCTAATTTTGGAAAAAAAGAACGTCCTATTTCAGTTGCAAAAATTGCAAAAATTGCAAAGCCAAAATACTCAATCATATTTCCCATCAAAGATGTGAGGGCTATTTTATATTTAGAAACCATGGTGTGTACAGCAATATATATTTATAAATAATAACGATTCACTATATGATAAAGCGTGATATGTAAAGAAAAATCCATTGATTTGTTCAATACTTGGAGCTTGATAACCACGTATACTTATGGTAGTGTCCCCAAGGGAATTTTAAGGGAGTATATAGATTATGACAGCTAATAACAAATTAACAAGACAACAAAAAGAAGCCGTTGGATTGCTTTCAATAGGGACGTTTTTAGAGTACTTTGATATGATGTTGTATGTTCATATGGCAGTTTTATTAAATGATTTATTTTTTCCAAAAACTGATCCTACAACTGCAAAATTATTAGCTGCAACAGCTTTTTGTCTAACTTATTTATTAAGACCAGTAGGGGGATATATAATTGGCAAAATTGGTGACACATTAGGAAGGAAATTCACAATAACACTTACTACATTTGTCATGGCTTTTGCATGTGTAATTCTGGCAACTGCAAAAACATATGAAGAGGTGGGAATAAGGGCAACTATCGTTATTATGCTATGTAGGGTTTTACAGGGATTCTCTTCTTTAGGGGAGATAATGGGTGCACAAATTTATATAACAGAAATTATGAAAAATCCCTGGAGAGCTGTCTCTTCAGGTGTTGTAGTTTTTGCAGCAAATTTAGGAGGAGGATTTGCTTTAGTTATTGCTTTATTAGCACTATCTGGTGGAAATTGGAGAATGGCCTTTTGGATAGGTGCTATCATTGCTCTTGTTGGAGTTTTTGCAAGGACAAGATTGAGAGAAACAATTGAGTTTACTGACTATAAAAGAAGAATGAAGAGAAAAAATTTAGATATTGAACAATATATTGAGAAACCAAATAAAAAAACATTATTAGCATTTGCATTTACTGAAATACATGGTCCAATTTGTTTTTATGTAACCTATATTTTTTGTGGTCAAATTATGAAAGATAGTTTTGGCTTTACTGCTGAGCAGGTTATTTATCAAAATTTAAAAGTTACCATTGTATTACTTATTGGATTGTTTATTGTGGCTATCCTTGCAAAACGAATACATCCAATTAAAACAGCTATGGTTACATCTTCAATTTTTATTATTTCCTTACTATTTATACCTTATTGTCTAAATAACATTTCAAATTTATTTATATTAGGGTGTATACAAGTGTTAATTAAATCTTTTACTTTTTCAACCTGTGGAACATTAGATGCTATACAATATAAATATTTCCCCATAGGCAAACGCTTTAGTAGTATTGCTGTAACATTTGGTTTTTCTTCTGCTTTTTCATCTGTTCTAATTGTGTTTGGATTGGTACCCCTTTATCATTATTTTGGATATTATGCACTTTGGTTTTTATTTGGTCCGATTTTTATTGGATATTGGTGGGCAATTAATTATTTTAAAAAACTAGAAATAAAGAGAGGAGCTTACCATAATTATCCAAAGGAAGATTTCCCAGAACCTGATACTGCAATAGAGGAAGAAGATTTTGATTATGAAGATCTGGAGGATGAATACAAACCATTTGCATCTAGGTGTGAATATTCTGAGAATTTGTTTAAGAAGTTGGAAAGTGTGAGTAATGAGATGAAGAAAAAGCTTAATATGAAGTTGATAAAAAAAGCAGTGATTTTTGCAAAGAGGTGGCATGGTGATGTAATGAGGAAAACAGGGAAAGATCCGTTTTATTCACATCCGCTGAAAGTTGCTGAGATGGTAGGAGAAAAATATCCAAAAACAGATGTGATAGTAGCTGCAATACTGCATGATGTAGTAGAAGATAGCGTATGTACTGTTGGTATGATAGAGAAAAAATTTAATAAACGCATAGCAGAATTAGTTGATAGATTAACAAGAAAGAGAACAGATGTGAAGCTAACGGTAGATGAAGTTGTGCAGATATTACAAGATGCAGGGGATAATGAAGCATTGTTTATAAAGGGAATGGATAGGATGCATAATTTAGAAACAATAGAAGGATTGAGTCCAGAGAAGCAAATGAGAATGGCAAAGGGAAGTGGTGTTTTAAATAAATTAATATCTATTATTGCTGATAAATTGGGTGTTTATGACAAAATTTATCTTGAAAATAAAATGCTAAAGCATACCCATACCATATTAAAGAAGAAGTGATCATCTTAATTAACTTGATGCGTAGATATTTATAAATTTAAGATTCTTTTTTTAATCCTAATTTAGTAAATAAAGCATCATCATTATTTGGAGTATTATTATTGGATGTTAATAATTTTTCTCCATAAAATATACTGTTTGCTCCGGCAAGGAAGGATAATGCTTGCATTTCTTCTGACATACTTTCTCTACCTGCAGAGAGTCGCACATAAGATTTTGGCATCAATATTCTTGCTAAAGCTATTGTTTTAATAAAATCAAAATTATCTACTTCACCTTCATTTTCAAGCGGAGTACCTGGGATTTTAATTAGCTTGTTTATAGGTATAGACTCAGGTGGTTGTTCTAAATTTGCAAGTAAAACAAGCATGCTTATTCTATCATCGTTAGTCTCACCCATTCCTATAATGCCACCACAACATACTTTTATTCCACTTTTTCTAACTGATTCAATGGTATCTAAACGATCTTGAAAAACACGTGTAGATATTATTTTGTCATAAAATTCTTCTGACGTATCTATATTGTGATTATAATAATCTAATCCAGACTTTTTTAATCTAATTGCTTGTTCTTCTGTAAGTAATCCAAGAGTTGCGCATGTTTCTAATCCTAATTTTTTAACTTCTTGAATCATTAGGCATACTTTTTCTAAATCAGAATCTCTAGGACCACGCCATGCAGCGCCAATACAAAATCTACTGCTTCCAGATTTTTTCGCAGCTTTTGCAGCTGTTACAACTTCATTAATTTCCATCAAGGATTCTTTTTGTATACCAGTATCATAGTGAGCTGATTGAGGACAATACGAGCAATTTTCTGGGCAACTTCCTGTCTTTATGCTTAAAAGTGTACTTACTTGTATGCTATTTGGTGGGAAATTTTCTAACATTATACCTTGTGCAGTATTTATTAATGTTATGAATGGAAGCGTAAAAATTTTTTTAGCTTCTTGAATTGACCATCTATTTGTCATATCTTGTTTATTAATTGAATCCATATTGATTAATGAAATATAAGTCGTATATAAAATTTTTAAAGAACTTGCATGATACATTAAGATATCGTGAATTACCAGAATCAATTAATTGTGATGAAGGGTTTTTAGATTTTTCTAACAATGATTATTTGAAATTTAGTAATAATAGCGAAATCATTAATCACACTAAGAAAATTACTCAAGAATATAATGTAGGATCTACCGGATCTAGATTGTTATCAGGGAATCAAAAGATTTTTGAAATTCTAGAAAAAAGAATTGCACAAGATAAAAAAACAGAAGCTAGTTTAGTTTTTAATTCTGGATTTCAAGCGAATACTTCCACCTTATCTAGTTTAATTGATAAAAAAGTATTGGGTGAAAGGCCCATAGTATTTTTCGATAGATTGAATCATGCAAGTTTATATCAAGCTGTATTTATGAGTGATGTGGAATTGGTTAGGTATAAGCATAACGATATAGAGCATTTATCACAGTTATTAGGGCAATATAAAGATGATGATAGAGCAAAATTTATTGTTACAGAAACGTTGTTTGGTATGGATGGGGATTTACTTCCTATAGAAGATATTTGCCATTTAGCCAAAATACATAAAGCGTTTTTGTATTTAGACGAGTCGCATGCTACTGGAGTAATAGGTGAAGATGGATATGGTTTATCAACAAATGTTGATTTGTCGGAAATTCCCCATGTTGTTATGGGAACTTTTAGTAAAGCTTTAGGATGCTCTGGTGGTTATATTGCATGTGATAAAGTTATAAAAGAATATTTAATAAATAAAGCCCAAGGATTGATATATTCTACGGCCCCTTCACCTTTATTGATGGGAATTGTACTAAAGGCCTGGGAATTAGTGAAAAATTTTAGTAAAGAAAGAGAGTCGCTGATGGTAATGGCAAAAAATTTAAGATATGAATTAAACAATATGGGGTATGATACAGGAAATTCTGAAACACATATTGTGCCAATCATTGTGAAAAACGAAGAAGATGCATTAAAAATCAAGGAGAAGTTATTCAGCAATAAAATTATAGTGTCATGTATTAGGCCTCCAACCGTCCCTATTGGCACATCTCGTATACGTATTGCATTAAATGTCGGTCACTTTGAGGATGAGATAAAAAGGTTGATTGGTGTATTGAGAAAAACTTAACTTATAAAATTTATGAAGAATGCTAGCACCTTCTTGTCTTGACTAATTGATTTTAGTGACAAGTATAAAGAATATGAAAGTTGAGAAATTTCTTCTTTTGTAATAATATAATAATATTTTTATAGCAAATATATGGCGTTACTGAAATTAATATATGGACTTGATCCTATATTTAGGAAAAAAGCAGAAGATGTGAAAAACATTGATCAGGATATAAAGGATCTTGCTCAAAACATGTTTGAAACAATGAAGCATGAAAATGCAATAGGTTGTGCAGGAAATATGTTTGGGATTTTAAAGCGTATTATTGTGATTAATCTAGATGGTAGTGAACAAAAATATTTCATGATAAACCCAAAGATAGTGAAGAAGTCTATGGAGACTTCTGTAGAGATAGAGGGGGCCATATGTTTTCCAGGTATAAATGTTGAGGTAGAAAGATACTCTTCTATTATTGTTGAGTATATTAATGAAGTTGGTGAAGAGAAAAAGATTGATGCAAATGGTGTTTTTGCAAGGGTGATTCAGCATGAAATAGATTATTTGGACGGTATTATACATTTGGATTATGTATCAAAATTAAAGCAAGAATTATTGATAAAAAAGATGGGAAAATACATGAAGCGCAATGGTATTAGGTAATTAAATTGAGTAAATTTATAAAAAAAATATACTTGTAATCTGTAGTATGTGGTGTTTATATGAATATTGGTTTTTATAGTGTTTTTGTATTATTTTTTATGACTTTGAATTGTGAAACAGCTAAATCATCTGTAGCCCAAGATAACAAGGTGTATCTTGGAACAAATTCAGTTTTGGAAGTTAAAAAAGGAAAGAAGGTTTTTAAAACAGAATTTGAAAATAATACAAATACTCTTGGCATAATAAAAGAACCAGATGGGAATGATAAATTAAGAGAGAAATCCATAAAAATAAATGAAGATAGTATTCCACTGACTATTGAGTTTATGAAAAATATTTTGCTACCAACAATGTATAAGAAATCTGGAATAGGTATAGCTGCGATACAAGTTGGGCTTCCTATCAATGCTTTTATTGTAGATATTCCTATCACTAAGGTTTTAGTTAATGATAAATATGAGGAAGGGGATATATCTAATGCCGTAAAGGAGAAGTTATATAGTGGTCAATCAGTAATTATTAAAGAATTATCACCAATTTATAGAAATAATAAAAGAATTATAGTTGAAAAATTTGTAAAGAAATCACCCGTAATGGTTGAGAAAAATGGAAAGAAACTTTTAGATAATATAGATAATGAAATATTAATTATTAGAGAGCTATTGCCAACATATGAAAATAGTGAAAATTTTTCAGTTGAAAATATTACAACAAAATCATCTAGCCCTGATCAAAAAGATAATATAGTTGCAGATGTAATATCAGAAAGAAAACCTTACTTTGTTATTAATCCCAAAATTACTTTTGAAAGTGATGAGGAAATTGTTTTATCGGAAGGATGTTTATCAGTACCTCATGATTATGTCAAAAAAGAATATGACGGAAAGACTGATGTCAAAAGACCTTTGAGCATAAAGTTAGAGTATATAGATGAAAATAATACAAAACAAAAATTGAATATAGATGGAGCGAAGAATGATTACTGGAAGTGGTTTTCAAGATGTACGCAACATGAGTTTGATCATACAGAAGGTGTGTTATTTATTGATAAACTTTACACAGCTGGGAGATAAATAAAAAGAATTTTTAAATCCCAGCTCTATAACTATTGTGTATTATACTGAATTTATTCTTCAACCTCTGTAAAGCCTTTTAGTATTTCTTCAACATTTATGCCTCTCAACTCTTCTATTGTATGATATGAAGATGAATTTTCATATTTTATATGTACATCTTTATCAAAGGCATTTTCTTTATCTAAATATGTGAATGCTAAGATTAATTGGTTATCAGTCGGGGTGTAATGTCCGCTGCTCCCATCAATGTATGTTATTTTACCATTTACTATATTAATCTCTCCAGCTGCTGAAGTTGGGGATCCAAAACCATTTGTATTCAATATATAAGAATGATGCCCATCATCTGAAACAAAAATATTAGCTTCTGAATCCATAACATATATTGCATCTATATTTGAGTTGAATAAATTACAATCTTTATTATATAAATATCCTTCATTTAAAAATAAAGCACCATCATCTTTTAAGAATTCGAAATTGCTTTGAACAATTTCATTATATTCATTACCGTCAATATAATTCATTGGTTTAATTAGTAAATTACCTTTTGTAACGAATACATCTGAAGGGGTGAAAGTTCCATGTTTTTGATATATATCTTCTGCATCTTTTTCATGTATTGCTTTTTCCGTATTTTGTTTTTTATGATCAATGCCTTTATAAGATTCTAAAAATTTAATATAAGATTGAATGTCTATGATATTCTTAAAGTTTAGATGAAATTTTTTAGCATAATATAATGTTTTTTCTAACTGCTCTAAATTATTGTTATTTGATAATACTGCTTTGATAGCTATACCATCTGTTTTGTTAAGAATATTACCTATTTTTTTTGCTGATAAGTTACTAAAGCATTGTTTGTTTGCTAATAATGTTATGGTATCTATAGAGTGCTTATTTATAATAGAGAGTTTCAAATATTCAACATCAGTTAATTTATCTAAGCAATCCTCTTTTTCTATGAAATCATTCAAAAGAGAGGGTATTGTATCTACACCAATTTTTTCTATTATTTTAACGATTGTTGAAAAATCTTTAGAAAAAAATCCAGATTCAATATCATAATATTTTAGGATATTAAGTCCAAACATTTTTATGATATCCCAATCAAGTTTTGGAAGAGAAACATCATATTCACGTAAAGTATCAATAATATCTACGCCATGTTTATCAATAAGGCTTTTGAAAGAATAAGGATCAAGTTCTTTTGGAAGAGAAAAATCGTATTTACGTAAGGTATCAATAAAACTTACACCATGTTTTTCAATAAGTTCTTTGAAAGAATAATAGTTAAGCTCCTTTGGAGGAGAAACACCGTATTGACGTAATGTATCAATAAAACTTACACCATGTTTAGTAATAAGATCTCCAAAAGAATAAGGATCAAGTTCTTTTGGAAGAGAAACATCGTATTCACGTAAGGTATCAATAAAACTTACGCCATTTTTTTTAATAAGTTCTTTGAAATCAGAAGAGCTAAGCTCTTTTGGAAGAGAAACATTGTATTTACGTAAGGTATCAATAAAACTTACACCATGTTCAGTAATAAGTTCTTTGAAAGCATAAGAGTTAAGTTCCTTTGGAGGAGAAATATCGTAGTTACGTAAGGTATCAATAAAACTTAAACCATGCTCAGTAATAAGATCTCCAAAAGAATAAGGATCAAGTTCTTTTGGAAGAGAAACATCGTATTCACGTAAGGTATCAATAAAACTTACGCCATTTTTTTTAATAAGTTCTTTGAAATCAGAAGAGTCAAGCTCCTTTGGAGGAGAAACACCGTATTGACGTAAGGTATCAATAAAACTTACACCATGTTTAGTAATAAGATCTCTGAAAGCATAAGAGTTAAGTTCCTTTGGAAGAGAAACATTGTATTTACGTAAGGTATCAATAAAACTTACACCATGTTTTTCAATAAGTTCTTTGAAAGCATAAGAGTTAAGTTCCTTTGGAGGAGAAATATCGTATTCACGTAAGGTATCAATAAAACTTACGCCATTTTTTTTAATAAGAGCTTCAAAAGCATAAGAGTCAAGTTCCTTTGGAAGAGAAACATCGTATTCACGTAAGGTATCAATAAAACTTACACCATGTTTTTCAATAAGTTCTTTGAAAGCATAAGAGTAAAGTTCCTTTGTAAGAGAAACATTGTATTTACGTAAGGTATCAATAAAACTTAAACCATGTTCAGTAATAAGATCTCCAAAAGCAGAAGGATCAAGTTCCTTTGGAGGAAAAACATCGTATTCACGTAAAGTATCAATAATATCTACGCCATGTGTAATAATGAGGTTTTCAAAAGAAGAAGAACCAAGTTCTTTTAATGGATAAACATCATTTTCAATAAATGTATCAATAATACCTGCACCATATTTATCTTTAAGATCTAATAAATCTTCTTCTTTCCAAAATAACAAATTTTTATTTAGTGATTGGTTATATGACATAATGTATTACCTTTTTAGTTTGGGGTAATTATACACATAAAATGTTAAATTTGTGTTAAGGAAGCGTTAAGATTACGTTAAGATTTGATATTTTATAAGCTGCTAATCCTTGAAATAAGAAAGTATATATCTTTTCTTTTAACGACAGTAAAGCTATCTGATTGTGTTTTAATGTTTGAAGAAGCTTAATAATTCTTTTAAACTTCTTATCAATCTATCAACTGTAACAATGCAAATTTATAATTTTGTTCGGCTTAGTGATTGAACTTCGGTATTAATACACCCTCTTTTTAGGTGGGATGAAATCTATATCTTTGCTTAAAGTGGTTGTAGAAACTTTTCTGTAACTAATTTTACTTTCTCCTGTTTTTTCATCAACTTTAGTGAGGGAGTGTTTCATCCAATTTTCATCATCTCTTTCAGGGAAATCTTCTCTTGCATGAGCTCCTCTAGACTCTTTTCTGTTATATGCAGCGTCAATTGTTGCAACAGCTTGTGATCTAAGGTTATCTAACTCTAATGCTTCAACTAAATCACTATTCCATATCATGCTACGATCAGATATTCCTAAATTATTGAATAATCCATAAATACGTTTTATTTCTTCACACCCTTCTTTTAATGATTTTTCTGTTCTGAAAACAGAAGCATGTTTTTGCATACTTTTCTGTAATTCATCTCGTAAAGCATGGGTGGAAAATTCTCCTTTAGAGAAGCGTATTTTATCGAAACGATCTATCGCTTTTTCTAAAAATTTATCTTTTATTTGTTCTTTTGCTTCATTTGGTTTTACAATTTCTGATGCCCTGATTGCCGCAGCTCTTCCAAAAACAACAAGATCAAGTAGAGAATTTGAACCAAGCCTATTTGCTCCATGAACAGAAACACAAGCAGCTTCTCCTATAGACATTAATCCAGGTAGCGTTTCTACATTACCATTTGTAGTTTCTTGTACCAACTCACCAAAATGGTTTGTGGGTATCCCACCCATGTTATAATGTACGGTTGGGATGACGGGTATAGGGTCTTTTGTTACGTCAACTCCAGCAAAAATCTTAGCTATTTCTAAAATACCTGGTAAACGTTTTTTTATTATATCAGATGGAAGATGTGATAATACTAGATGTATATATTCACCATTTTTTCCGCAGCCTCGGCCTTCATTGATTTCAATAGTCATAGAGCGACTTACTACATCTCGTGAAGCTAAGTCTTTTACAGATGGAGCATATCTTTCCATAAAACGCTCACCATCTTTGTTTATTAAATATCCACCTTCTCCGCGTACACCTTCAGTTATTAAGCAGCCAGCTCCATATACTCCAGTTGGGTGAAATTGAACGAATTCCATATCTTGTAAGGCTAAACCAGATCTGAGAAGCATACCATTTCCATCACCTGTGCAAGTATGAGCAGAGGTAGCTGAGAAATATGCTCTACCATATCCACCAGTAGCCATTACTACCATATTTGCTGTGAATTTATGCAAATTACCATCTTCTAAAGAGTAAGCTAATACACCTATGAATTTACCCTCATCATTTTGTATCAAATCTACTGTAAAATACTCTACGAAAAATTCTGCATTTGCACGTAAACATTGTTGATACAATGTATGTAAAATAGCGTGTCCAGTTCTATCAGCCGCAGCACAAGTTCTTTGAGCAGCTTTTCCTTCTCCAAAATTTGTTGTCATTCCACCAAATGGTCTTTGGTATATTTTTCCTTCTTTTGTTCTAGAAAATGGAACTCCATAATGCTCTAATTCCAATATAGCTTGGGGAGCATTTTTGCACATATATTCTATAGAATCTTGATCACCAAGCCAGTCAGACCCTTTTACAGTGTCGTACATATGCCATCTCCAGTCATCTTCTCCCATATTGCCCAATGCAGCACTTATACCACCTTGTGCAGCAACTGTATGACTTCTTGTGGGGAATACTTTTGTGATGCATGCTGTTTTTAAGTTTTTTTCAGACATTCCAAGTGTAGCACGTAGACCAGCACCGCCTGCGCCAACTACTATTACATCATATTCGTGTTCAACAATTTTATAAGTTTTCATTCTTTTTTATTTTAATTTAGTTGGTAAAGTATCTAAATAACATGTGAAAAAATAGCAAATTAACAACAGTTACAGCATACGTAAATACAGAAACAAGGAGCAAAATCTTTCTTAATGTTTTGTACAAAGATGTGCAATGGATATAATCTTTCATTATATCATCCATCCCTAAAAAAGCATGATATAAGAAGGACATTATAAAAAATACTATTAATACAAAATTTACTGGATGTCTTAGGAATATTGCTAAATTTTCAGCACTAAATGAATGTGCAAAATTTGCTACGTGATATAGTAACCATAAAATAAGTGGTATTAATAATACAGCCGTACATCTTTGAAGAATAAAATGCTTAGTTGCCGATTGAGATTTTTGTGTATTTGTCATAATTTTTATTTTGAAATAATATAGTACCAGAAACCGGCAGTTAATAAGATTGAAAAAACTATTACAAATATTCCGCTAATAGTAACGGTTTTTAATTCCATTCCTTTTCCTATATCCCAAAAAAGATATCTGATTCCTGCGCACATATGATAAAATATGCAATAAGACCATAATATTAAAATGGATAAATATACTTTTTTTTCATATATGAAGGATAGTAACTCTTTAAAAGTCTTAATACCCATGGGATCAAATGTATAATAATTCAATACCCACAATATAATAAGGAATCCAAAAAAAATCAAAACCCCCGTTATTCTATGCATTATAGAGAGTACTGATGTGATTTGTGGTTTATATATACCTAAGTGAGGTGATAAAGGTCTAGTGCTTTGATTCATTAAAGATAAATATCTAATATTTTTCAGGATGATATTTGTTTTTTTTTAGTTATTCAAGAAACTTTTATATTCTTTATTGAATAAATAACTATTTTCATCATAATCAAGGAGGAATATAAAAATATAAAAATATAAAATGAAAAATTTTAAAGCAGATTTAAATATTGTTTTAGAGGCTGTACGAAAAGCTTCTGTAAATATAGCGAGAGATTTTTATGAATTAGAGAATTTACAAGTTTCAAGAAAAGGAATAGCAGATTTTGTTACAAAAACAGATTTAAAAACAGAAAAAACTTTAATATATCATTTGCAAAAAGCAAGGCCTGAATATGCTTTTTTAACTGAAGAAAGTGGAGAGATATTTCCTGAATCTGGTAATGACTTTGAATACAAATGGATTATTGATCCTATAGATGGAACTTCTAATTTTATGAATAGTATACCATTCTTTTGTATATCAATAGCGCTTGTTAAAGTGGAAGATGGGAAACAAGATGTTCAATTAGGCGTGATATGTAATCCAATTAGTAATGAAATTTTTTGGGCTATCAAAGGTGAGGGAGCATTTGTTATAGATCATATGGGTTTGCAAAAGAAGGCAAGAATTTCAAAGCATGATGATTTTGAAAAAATGTTATGTGCTACACAAGATTATTTTAGATATGAAGGAAGGGCGAAACAATATATGGATTATATAATGAAGAAGCATTGTAAAATCAGAATATTTGGTACATCAGCATTAGAATTAGCATATTTATCAGATGCAAGAATAAATATTGCAATGGCAAAATGTTTGAATGTATGGGATTATGCGGCTGGAATGCTTCTTGTTAAGGAGTCAGGCGGCGTGATAACAGATTTTAATCATGAACCATTAACTTTAATTAATGATAATGGTATTATAGCAGGTAGTCATTCAGTTATAGAAGATATAAAAAATAATCATGATAAATGATTCACAAATTTATGTCATTAGCATTAGAAGAAGCTCAAAAAGCTTTTGAATTAGATGAAGTGCCTGTGGGTGCAGTGATAACAAAAGGAAATGAAGTAATTTCTAAATCTCATAATTTTGTTGAAAAATTTAAAAACTCAACTAGCCATGCAGAGATAAATTGTATCATAGGTGCTTCAAAAAAATTAGATTCTAAATTTTTAAATGAATGTGATATATATATTACGTTAGAGCCATGTGCCATGTGTGCTCAAGCTATATCTTTTGCAAGAATAAAGCGTATATATTATGGTGCTTCTGATGAAAAAATGGGAGCAATTGAGCATGGAGCTAGATTATTTAATGTTAAAAACGCAATATATGTTCCAGAAATTTATGGAGATATATTATCTGATAAGTCAGAATTTTTATTAAAAACTTTTTTTAAAAATAAAAGGGTTGAAAAAATTAAAGATTTACGGTTATCTTAACGATTGATTTATTATAAATTTTAAAAAGTTATCTTTATGGAGAATGATAATCAACTAAAAAAAATAGATGTAGAAAATTTTAAAGAAGATAGCATTTCTGAATTTACAAAAAATGATTTTCGAAAATTTGGAACAAAAAATATAGAGAAGAACATGTATTATTTTTATACTGACACCTCAGTAAACGAAGTTGAGGCTGATACAGTATATGATGCAATAAATAAGGTGGATATAAAGAATGTTACTAAGATAATAAATTCTAAAAATTTATTGTCATATAAGCAGGTTTTTTTTCCCGAAGAATTAATAAAGTATCAAAACATATTATGAATAGCATTACTAGATTTGCACCAAGTCCCACAGGACTTCTTCATGTAGGGAATTTAAGAACAGCATTGATTGCGTGGTTATATGCTAAATCTGTGAATGGTAAATTCATATTAAGAATAGACGATACTGATCTAAAAAGGTGCAAACAAGAATACATAGATGCAATAAAAGAAGATTTATCTTGGATTGGAATTGATTGGGATTTATCCTTTCATCAACATTCAAGATTATCAATATATGAGGAGGCTAAAGATAGATTAATAAAATCAGGAAGGCTATATCCTTGTTATGAAACTGAAGAAGAGCTTGCGTTAAAAAAGAAAAGTTTATTAAGCAGAAAATTACCTCCAATATATGATAGAAGCTCATTAAAATTAACTTTAAAAGATAGAGAAGAATTGGAGGGTAGGGGTATTCGACCTCATTGGAGATTTTTATTGCAAAAAGGGGATATTTCTTGGGATGATAAAGTAAGAGGGAAATTGAAATTTGCCACAAAGAATTTAACTGATCCTGTGTTAATTCGTAATAATGGTACATTAACATATAGTTTGGCTTCTGTTGTAGACGATATTGAGTATAAAATTACAGATATAATAAGAGGAGAAGATCATATATCCAATAGTGCTATTCATGTTCAAATTTTTGAAGCTCTAGGTGCAAAGGTGCCAAATTTCTCACATATTTCTTTGATGAACACAAAAGATAAAGTTATATCTAAGAGAGATGGTGGTTTTGATATCAAGAATCTAAGAGAAAATGGAATATTACCAATTTCTATAATAAATTTTTTATCAAAAATAGGTAGCTCAGAAAATATAAATATTAATAAAAGATTAACTGATTTGATAAAAGAGTTTAATTTTTCAAAATTAAGCAAATCATCTGTGCAATATAATTATAGAGATTTAGATATTTTCAACAAAAAGGTAATACATTCTTTAAGTTTTGCTGAAATGAAAAATTTCATACAACATTTAGATGTTTGTGATAAAATAGATGAAAAATTTTGGATCTCTATCAAAAATAATATAGATAAATTATCTGATTTAGATGAATGGTGGGAGATTTGCAAAGAAGATATTGAGGTTAAAAATTTAGACCAAGAACTAATTGATATAGCCTATGCTCAATTCCCTGATGGAGAGATAACCAGTGATACTTGGATGTTATGGATAGATAATATAAAGAAACATACAGAGAAGAGAGGGGCAAAATTGTTTTTGCCATTGAGAATTTGTATTACTGGAAAAAAGAATGGTCCTGAATTAAAAAATATTTTACCACTTATAGATAAAGCGATACTTTTTGATCGTTTGAAAGTTAAAAAAAGCTGTACTTAATTTTAAATAATGTATAAGTATATTGTTATTGATAATAATATTGTAGTTTTATGAGCGGTGATCAAATTTTAATGTCTAGTGCTCAAGTTAGAGCAGCAAGAGGACTGTTAAATTGGACTCAATCTGAGTTGGCAAGTAGGTGTGGTTTGACAAAAGCAACTATAGCTAATATTGAAAATGAAAAGCATCATTTAACAAGTAATTCTGCAAAAAAACTATTTTCTGCATTTACTGAAGCAAAAGTTGAATTTTTATTAGATGGTGGATTAAGGAATAAAATTGATTTAATAAAAACTTTAGAGGGAGAAAAAGGTTTTTGTAATTTACTTGATGACATATATGGATCAGTAAAAGATAATGGAGGATGTATTAAAGCTAGTGGTGTGGATGAGAGTTTAATTGAAGAGAAGGTAAATCAAGATTATATCAATATGCATATCAATAGAATGTCTAAAGTAAAAGATTTGAAATTTGATGTATTGATTAGTGATAAAGATAGCAATCCTTCTGCAAGAAGTTATGTTAAATACAGAACATTACCTGCTGAATATTTTTTTCCATTACAAATATACATGTATGATAAAAAAGTAGCTTTTGTTATATTTGATCCATTAAGAGTTATTATTATTGAAAATTTCCATATATTCTTAGTGCATAGCAATCAATTTGATATGATGTGGGAAAAGGTTAGTTCAGCTGTAAAAAAATAATATTTTAATTTGTTTTTATATCAAAAAGTTTTTGTTGATAAAAGCTTAAAATTTGACAATGTATGTCATGAGAAGGATATAGATTTTTCATAGATTTTTCATAGATTTTTAATTGCTTAACATATTGCGTTGGTATATTAGATTTATCTATAGATTCATTTTTATCTGTTTTGATATCAATAATATCAATGCTGGTTTTATTTATAATAAGTTTATCTATTCTTAGGGAAAAACTTTTGTTATTTATTATACTATTAAGTGCTAATTCAGAGTAAACATCAGTATTAAATATTTTTGGATATTTTTTTATAATGCTTTTTGTTATAGCAATTATTTCATTAATATCAAGATTTGTTAAAACAGAAAATTCATCAGTTAAGTATAAATTTTCTATATATCTTGGGATGTTGGTATAAGATATATTAGAAATATTTTCCAATATAGAATGAATGAAAACTCCTTCTGTTATTGATAAATGTTGTTGTTCATCTTTTTGATTTGATGCTGTGTCAGAACTTTTTTTAGATATATGATGATGTTTTTTTATTAAAAATTCTGGTATTTCTATATTATTTTGTTTTTGTTTTTCTATGGTTATTTTTCCATCTACTATTATTAAATTATCATATTTAGTGAAATATTCTGGAAGTATATTTTTTAGTGTTTCATACCAATTATTTTTTTTTCTAGCATCTTCACCAAAAATATATAGCTCATTTTCTGCTCTTGTGAGTGATACGTATAATAATCTAAAGCTTTCTTCTTTTCTTTTTAAATTCAGCTCATTTTTTGCTTGTTTCAAAGATTCGAATGGATAATTAAGTGGGGAATTTACAATGAGATTATTGTTATACCAATAAAAATCATCTATAGGCATATTTTCAGAATCAGAGGCATCTGCAATAATTACAATGGGTGACTGCAATCCTTTTGCAGAATGTGCAGTAACTATTTTTACCCCATTTTCTTTTTTTTCATCAATTGTAACTGAGGAGTTTTTTTCAACCCAATCTAAAAAATGGTGTGATCCAGAATGATATTTTTTTTCAAATTCAGTTATTTTATTGAAAAAAATGTCTAAAATTTCATAAGATTTTATGCCAAATTCTTTGATGAAACATTTTATATAACCATGTTTATAAAGTACATTATTGTAAAACTCATATAAAGAAGTTGAATAATACTCTTCTCTTAATAAATTTAGTTTTGATGATATTTTTGGATAATCTTTTTCTAAAGAATCGCATATATTTTTATCATCATTAATACATAAATTTAATAACTCTTGTTCTGTTAATTTAAAATAAGTAGATTTCAATAAAGAAGCTGTATTGAGCTTATCTTCAGGCAACAAGAAGTATTTTATTAATGATAATAGATCTAATACCAAAAGGTTATTGGTGAAATTTAATTTATAATTTTGTGTAACACTTATGTTCATTTTATTCAATGCATCAGCTAGGTAATTTAGCTTGTTTCCTCTTTTTCTAAAAATAACCATAATGTCATTTGCATTCACATTATCTTTTTGTAAAATGGTGAATATGAATTTTGCTATTTCTTGAGATTGATAATAGTGTTTATCTATGTCTAATTGATTTTTTTTAGGTAAAATCCAATTTTTTGTTTCCAAAACTGTTAATTTATCATGCTCAATAATTTTTATTATTCCCCCAGCTTCTTTTGTAGGGATATGTTTTATATTATATAAAGAAGGGTTAATATTACTAAAGACAGTATCTACTGCAGATAAAATTTCTTTTTTTGAGCGGAATGAATGGTTTAACGTGAGATTTTTCCAGGTTAAATTTTCTCTTCCACATTTATTTTTGTAAATATCATTAATAGCTATGAAATGCTCAGGAAAAGCTCCTTGGAATGAATATATTGATTGTTTAAAATCTCCAACTATAAATATAGATTTTTCAGTATTTAAAAATGTATCCATAATTTTTTGTATCAAAATCCATTGTAATTCACTTAAATCTTGAGCTTCATCAATTAAGATATGTGATAAAGATATATCTAAAGAATACATAAGATTTTCTATATCATTACTACTACTAAATAATTCTAAGGTTTTTATAATTAAATCATCATATTCTACAAAACTATATTGCGCTTTTAATTTTTCATACTTAGCTATTGTGTTATTCAGAAAAATAATTATTGCTTTCATGAATTCGGCTTGATCATAGGGAGCGTATGACTCAATAAATTCATATACTTTTTGTTGCTCGTCTATATATAATGCTTTTATTTCTGTATGATCTTTTATAAATGCACTACTAAATGGTACTTTTTTTCTCAATGTATTATTTTTAGTAAAAAAACAATTTAAATATTTTTTTAAATTATGCTTTTTATCTTTGAAATCAAGTGAATACCAATCATTGAGTGTTGTAATGACATTTTCTCCATGATTTTCTAAATTTCTCAAATATATTTCGAAATCACTTTTATTTTTACAAAAATCTTTCAATATTTTTTCTGAACAAGATTCAATGTCACTTTCATAAAAAGTATATTGCTTTTTGATAAGGGATATAAGATCTTCGGATGAATTGAAAAATTTATATAAATTTTGTTTTTGTGATGTGATAATTTGTAGGAAATTTAATAAGGTGTTGCTATCAAATTTTGAAATAAGTTTTTTAGTTGTTTCATCATTATCATTTGTTATAAATTCATTATATGCACTCTCTATAAATTTGTTTTTATTATAGTCATCGATGATATTTAAATCTTTTAATGTAGCAATATCAAAGAAATTTGCTCTACTAAGAACTTCTGTGCAAAAAGAATGTAGCGTTTGGATTCTAAATTTATCTATGTTGTTTAATAACTGAAAATATAGCTGTTTTGCTATAATTTTTTTTGAAATATCAAAATCATCCGTTAATAATATTTTCAATTCTTGTATTAATATATCGTCTTTTTCCTTTGCCCATTGTTCTACTTTTATCTTCAATCTTTCGACCATTTCACTGGCTGCAGCATTGGTGAAAGTAAGACAAAGAATACTATCTATTGGAGTACCATTTAGTAATAATCTTAAAATCCTATCTATTAAAGTTTTTGTTTTTCCTGTGCCTGCAGATGCAGAAAGATATACATTAAATTTAGGGTTTGATGCTATGTTTTGTGTTTCATTTGCTGTGTTGGTATTTTGTTCTTGCATCATTATCAAAATAGCTACTTGATTTTAAGAAAACTAACATTTAAATTACTATACGTAAAACAAATTGAAAACCTATAATCGTATGCAGAAAAGAAATTTTGCAATTAATGGAATTGGCAGAATAGGAAAAAATATTTTTAGAAAATATTTTGAACAAGAGAATAATAATTGGAATTTATCAGCTATTAATCTGGGAGAAGCAAATATTGAATCTAAAATACATTTGCTCAAATATGATTCTGTTCACGGTATGTTTCTGGGAATCGAAGATTACAATGATAATGAGATTATTGTTAGAGGCAAAAAAATCAAAATAATTACAGAAAGGAATATAGAAAATATTGAATGGGGTAAATTAGGTGTAGATGTTGTTCTTGAATGTACCGGACAATTTAATACTAGAGAGAAGGCGGCACTACATATAAAAAAAGGAGCTGCGAGAGTTTTGGTATCCGCTCCATGTAAAAATGCTGATAAAACTATAATCCGAGGAGTGAATTGTGGAGATATTAGCTCTCAAGATACCATAATATCAGTTGCATCTTGTACAACAAATTGTTTAGCTCCTATTGCTAAAGTTATCAATGATGATTTAGGTATAGAGAGTGGTTTTATGACTACAATACATTCATATACCAATGATCAAAGAATTATAGATGGTGGGCATAAAGATTTGCGAAGAGCAAGGTCAGCAGCTCTATCCATAATACCAACATCAACTGGTGCTGTGAAATCAATGGATTTAGTGTTACCAGAGCTAAAAGGAAAATTAGGTTGCTCTGCAATTAGAGTGCCAACTCCCAATGTATCAATGATAGATTTTACTTTTAATTCATCAAAAGATACTTCGGTAAAATACATTAATGATCTTTTTAAAGGGATTGTTAAAGAAAATAATTATAAAGGGATAGTTGATTATGTATCAGAAAAACTTGTATCTGTAGATTTTAACCATACTACTGCAAGTGCAATTTTTGATTCTACAGAAACCAGCGTTATAAAAGATAGGTTATGTCGTGTTGTTGCATGGTACGACAATGAATGGGCTTTTTCATGTAGGATGTTTGAAATATTGGAAAAATTATGATCTCACTGAATCTAAAAAAAATAAATGCAAGTTTAGTTCAAGGGAAGAAGGTATTGCTTAGATGCGATTTAAACGTTCCTTTTGATAATGATAAAATATTAGATGCAAATAGAATTATAGAGTTGCTTCCTACCATAAAGTTATTAAAGCAAAATAATTCTAAAATTATTGTAACAAGTCATTTTGGGAGACCAAATGGTGAATTTAATATAAATTATTCATTAAGAAAATTGATCCCATATTTAGAGCAATATTGGGATGTGAAAATAAAATTTATAGAAAATATTTTATCTGATTCCGTAGCAAGAGAAATAAGTGAGTCAAAACCTGATGAAATTATTTTATTAGAAAATTTAAGATTTTTTAAAGAAGAAGAAGAGAATAGTGAGATATTTGCAAAAAAACTTAGCCAAATTGCAGATATTTATATTAATGATGCATTTGCATGTTCTCATAGAAAGCATGCATCTATTTCTGCTATCACTGAATTTATAGATTCTTATCCTGGTTTATTAATAGAAAAAGAAGTGAAAAACTTATCTCAATTTTTTAAAAACACAGATAGTAATAAATTATTAATAATTGGTGGAAAAAAAATTTCCAGTAAATTTAAGATAATAAAAAGCATTGCAAATAAATTTGATCATATTGTAATAGCTGGAGCAATGGCAAACAACTTTATGAAATGTTTAGGGTATGAAATTGGTAAATCTTTTTATGAAAAAGATCTGCTTGATGAATGCAATAGATTTTATATAGAAAATAAAAGCAAAATAATTTTACCAAAAGATGTCGTGGGGCATGATAAGCAAAATAATGTTTTTATCAAAAATATAGATCAGGTATTAGATACAGATATTATTTATGATATTGGAGTAAAAAGCTGCCAGAGTATTCAATCAATTTTAGAAGATTCAAAATCTGTATTATGGAATGGACCCATAGGGCTATATGAAAAAATTGAATATTCTGTTTCCAGCATGTATATTGCCAGAGTTATTGCATATTTAACTCAGACAAATAAATTGAATAGTTTAATTGGAGGAGGGGATGCAGCAGCTGTTGTTAAGGCATCTGGGTTAGAAAAAAGCTTTTCTTATATATCAACTGGTGGAGGTGCTTTCTTGGAGTTACTTAAGGATAATGATTTAATAGGTTTTAAAAATTTAAAATATGAAAAATAAAAAGGCTGTTGTGTTATTAAGCGGTGGATTAGATTCATCAACAACGCTTGCGATAGTTAAAGAAAGAGGGTATATACCGCATTGTCTAAGTTTTGATTATGGGCAAAAACAAAGGATTGAAATTGAATCAGCAAAAAAAATTAAAGAGCTTATTTCACCAAATTCCAAACATCAAATAATCAATATTCATTTAGATATATTTGGTAAATCTGCTCTAACAGATAATATTGAAGTTCCTAAAGGCAGATCTGAAAAAGAGATTTCAGATGGTATTCCCATTACTTATGTTCCAGCTAGTGCTCCAAACTCATTGAAATACGGGGTATAGTTTTTTCAGCTTTACCCTTGCATTTGGTGAATCAAATTTCCAATTTATTTTTGCATTGCTAT
>JBKEHD010000010.1:0-33395 GCA_046710445.1 Candidatus Midichloriaceae bacterium | reverse complement strand
GTGAAGCTCAGTAAAAAAGAGATGGATGAATTAGACAAAGGCTTTAACAGAAAGGCCGGCATAGAAAAATGGTTTGTGCAAATCACCCCAAGAGCTGGCTGAATTAAAAAAATGCTACTGCCTTAGTGCAACAGCGCGAGGTATTCTTATCGAACAACCGCGATTTGCAACCCCATGTGAAAATTCAGAGATGCTTGCAGTTTCATGGCAGCCTGTTAATCGTTCTTCTAATTTATCTCCATAAACAGCAATATGCTCCGCATGCTTTTTGCTTAGACGCTTTACAGCTTCATCTATTGTTTTTTTACCGACACTTGGATCACGCATATTACTTGTTGAAAAATTAGTATGCATACCTGCTCCATTCCAATCACCCTTCACAGGTTTGGAATCTAAAGAAATATGAACGCCATATTTTTCACTAATACGATGTAAAAGCCAACGCGCTATCCATGTATGATCAGCCACTGTAAGAGCATCAGCATCTTCTTCGCTAAATCCACGATAACCTATTTGAAATTCCCACTGCCCTGGCATAACTTCTGCATTCATGCCATAAAATATTAAATTTGCATTAATACAAGAATTTACATGTTCAATTGCAAGATCTCTACCAAAAATTTGCTCTGAACCCACTCCGCAATAATATGGGCCCTGTGGAGCTGGATACCCATGTTCTGGCCATCCAAGGGGTGTGTTATTTCTAAACATAGTATACTCTTGTTCAAAACCTAACCATGGCAGATGCTCTGCTCCTCCTGCATCTAGCACCTTCCTTAATTTGGAGCGAGTATTTGATTGATGATCTGATCCATCTGCGTTTAAAACCTCACACAATACTAGATAACCATCTTGCTGACAAAGCGGATCATTAGTAAAATTTATAGGTTTCAATATACAATCAGAATCTACCCCTGTAGCCTGTAAAGTAGATGAACCATCAAAATTCCAGCATGGAAAAGAATCAATATTTGGATTATCTGATAAAAATATAACTCTAGATTTAGAACGAAGCTGTTTAGTGGGAGCGTTACCATCTATCCAAATATATTCACAAACTTTTAAATTTTCCGGCATAATAGCAAAGCTTTGAGTTATAACTTACCAAAAACATAAGAAAAATCTAATAGATTGTCAACAATTGATTAACCACTGTGCAAGCTCCCAATATATTACAACTCATTGCGAATAAATAGGTTTTATCATATTTGAAGCTTTAATACATCATAAGCATAGCTCTAGTTTACTTCTTTATAAACCAACTACCGTATGCATTTCTCCTAAGCCTCCATATATAACACTGGTATCCCCACCTCTCCTGACATTCCCATCAATAGTATTGACATTGGCTCAACCATTTCTCCTGCATCTATATTGTTGCTACCCACCAATTTTTCAGGAATACACTGAATCTCTATCGATATTACTTCAAGCACTTTATCTGCTTGCAATTCCATTTCCTCTTCTTCCATTTTATATATATGATCCCCATTTTCGTCTATTCTATATTTATCTCCCCACTTCTCTTCGTGAGATCCGTTGTTGCTTAGCTTTTGGTCTGTACTTTTGTTGTTATCACCACCTCCAAAATTATCATCGTCATCATTTCCATCTTCATCCTCCATATCATTCTCCTTATCTGGATCTTCACAACTTTTTTTCCCTGGTATTACTTTTTTCTTTTCTTCCTCTGCCACTTTTTTCTTTGGTTTTTCTGCACCCATTATTGCTTTGTATACTTTAGGTAGTTCGGTGGGATCTAGATATTTGAATACTAGTATTGCAAGATATTCATTACATGTTCTTAAATAATATATAAATGTATGGCTGAAAAATTTTATAATATGTGTATTTATTAGAATCTGTGTGCCAAAATATTCGTCTATATTATTAATGAATATCTTATCTTTTGCATGCTCTTGTATATTACCTTCCTCTTGCACCCTGCGATATTCAGTTAAATATCGCAGATCCGCATCTAATATAAGGTGTTTTAGCACTTCTTTGCTTAGACAAAAATTATTTTTTATAAAAAGATTTATCTTGGATTTACATTTTTTATCCTTATTATTTATATATAAAACAAAATCTTCTATTGTTTTTTTTGAACACCTTGCTGATTTCAAAATCACTTTTATTGCCCCTATGTTATTCCTGGGTATCGCTATAAGAAGTGCAACATAAATCCCATAATCTGAAATTCCTCCTGTTTCCAGCACTTTTTTCAGTGCTTCTAAGTCATTGCCTCTTGCTAGCATCACTAATAATTCATTATCTTTCATAATTTTAAAATTCAAATATTACTTGAGTGCAGTATAGACAATGAATATTAAAATTGCATAAAGAATTATGTTAAGATTGCGTTATCAGCATGTTAAGATTTGAGGTGTCTAATAAATTATTGATTAAGCGTTATCAGCTACTTAATGCATAAAAAAATTGACGGATAGTACTGCAATATCTTGAATTGACTTTAATCCCTACTATTATCACCAGGTGTAAGATTTGTTCTGATATGAGTGTTTGTGAGTTAGATGGTTTTAAGGGTATTGATGAAAATTGTGGCAATTTTATTGCGCCTGTTGTTGATATCTTTAGATGATATTTCTAAAATGATGGTGATCCCGACAAGATTCGAACCTGTGACCTACTGATTAAAAGTCAGTCGCTCTGCCAGCTGAGCTACGGGACCATAAAAAAACGATCTTACCACAAAATATAAAATGGTACAATGCGTTTTAATGAATTAAATATTAAAAATAATTAACCCACAATCTCATAGTCATCAAAGAAAAATCTTATTTCCCTTTTTGCATTTTCTAAAGAATCGGATCCATGTACTGAATTTGCCTCAATATTCTGTGCAAATTCTTTTCTTATTGTACCTTCTGCAGCTTCTTCAGGGTTGGTAGCACCCATCACCTCTCTATTAACAGAGACTGCATTTTCACCTTCTAAAATCTGTACTACAACAGGACCAGAGATCATAAATTTAACTAAATCATTATAAAATGGACGATCTTTATGCACAGAATAAAACTCTTGAGCTATTTTTTGAGTTAACTTAATTTTCTTTTGTGCAATAATTCTAAGCCCACTAGCTTCTAATTTTGCAACAATTTTGCCAATCAAATTTCTTTTTGTAGCATCTGGCTTTATTATACTGAATGTTCTTTCTATCATGTTTAGACTAATTTATTTCCAATAGGAGATCTCTTTATACATGGCTGATGATCTTTTGTATATGATAAATTTGCCGCACATGGGCTTTTTATATCATACTTCGATGGATCTTGAGGCCTACAAGATGCTAAAATACATACAGCACATAATAATAATAAGTAATTTGCTTTCATTTTAATAAATTTATTTATATAAATTTTTTGGAGAACCCAAGATATTATACCCTGAATCAACATGCAATATCTCTCCGGTAACACCAGAAGATAAATCGCTTAATAAATACACGGCACTTTTACCCACATCCTCAATAGAAACATTTTTTTTCAACGGAGAATTTTCTTCATTAAATTTTAGCATGCTTCGGAAATCACCGATTCCAGAGGCAGCAAGAGTCTTTATTGGTCCAGCAGATATAGCATTAACCCTTATACCTTTTTCTCCTAAATCACACGCAATATACTTTACACTTGCTTCCAATGCCGCTTTTGCAACACCCATAACATTATAATTAGGTATAACTTTCTCTGCACCATAATATGTAAGAGTCAATAAACTCCCATTTTCGTTCATTATTTCTGAAGCTTTCTTTGCTACATGCACAAAAGAGTAGCATGATACATCTAAAGTATTTAAAAAATTTGCCTTAGATGTGTCAACATACCTGCCCTTTAATTCATTTTTATCTGAAAATGCAACAGCATGTACTAGAAAATCAATCTTTCCGTATTTTTCTTTAATCAAATCAAATGCATTATCAACAGAAGATTCGTCTTGTATGTCGCACTTCACCAACAAACTTGAATCCAATTCATATGCCAAAGGCTTCACTCTTTTTTCAAAAATATCATTTTGGTACGAAATTATTAACTTTGCACCATGTTCATTACAAAATTTTGATATTCCCCAAGCTATGGATCTATCATTTGCCAATCCCATAATTAAACCTACTTTTCCTTCTAAAACCTTATTCATAAAATATGTATATTAATATTAAAACTAAATTTACCAAAATGATAATTATTAATATATTGAAATGCAAGCTTTTATATATACTCTATATTTTGATGAATATAATTATTTTATAAATGTCTCATAAAAACTTAAATTTATACATGGTATCCGATTCATCCGGAGAAACTGTTATAGCGGTCACAAAGGCAACAGCTTCGCTATTTGAAAACGTCAAGATGAATGAATACATGTGGCCTTTAGTAAGGAGTGAAGCACAAATCAATGAACTGATTGATAATGTCAAAAGAAACCCAGGGATAGTCATATACACTATAATTAATAAAAAATTAAGAGAATACCTAAAATCAGAATGTGATAAAATTTCGGTAAAATGTCTTTCGCCAATTGCTCATATCATTCATGAAATATCTGATTATTGCGGGACAGAAGCTTCGAAAAAAACACCTGAAAAAGAAATATATAGTAATGATGGATATTTTAGAAAAATTGAAGCTCTCAATTTCACAGTAAATCATGATGACGGACAAAAATTCAATAATTTCGAAAAAGCTGACATATTGATTACTGGCGTTTCTAGAACTTCGAAATCACCAACATCTCTGTATCTAGCTCAACGAGGATATAAAGTTGCGAATTGGCCAATAATTAACAAAGTTTCTTATGATTTTTCTCAATTCAAAAAACCGCTTCTTGTAGGTCTCACAATAAGTATCGATAGATTAACACAAATAAGATGCTCAAGATTGATTGGAAAGGTGAAAAATCAAAACAACGACTATACAGACACTCTTTCAATCGCAAATGAATTGAGATACGCTAACAATATTTTTAGAAAATACAATGTACCCGTAGTGGACGTTACATCGAAAGCTATAGAAGAAATATCTGCAGAAATAATTAACTTATATTTTTTAAAAAAAGGTGAACATTTAGTTCATTTGTAAAATAAAAATAATAGTATGAAAATTTTTATATAATATGATATGCTACTATTCGTTTGTATTCATGTATAGCTAAAATGAAAAATTTAAAAAAAAATATTGGAAATAATCTATTGAAGTGGATTGGTGTTTTATTTGCGATAGTAATATTGTATAACTCACTAGAGGTCGCTGGGATTAGCAACCAGAAATTAATTTTTTCCGACTTTCTTTCTAAGGTTTCAACTGGTGAAATAGTAGAAGTAAATATAAGGGGAAATGAAATAGAAGGTAAATTGAGTAATGGTCAAAATTTTGCAACATTAGCTCCAAGAATGTACATTCAATTCATAGATGACCTTAGAAATAGCCATGTAAAAATCAATGTTTTGCCTCTAGAAACTCCTTTGGGAAGTATACTAGGTTTTTTCATTTCATGGTTACCAATACTTGTTATCGTTGGATTATGGATATTTTTTACAAAAAACATGCAAGGAGGTGGCGGAAAAGCCATGGGATTTGGTAAATCCAAAGCAAAATTAGTCAAGGACAAAGGTAAAAAAGTAACTTTTGATGCGGTAGCTGGTATAGATGAAGCAAAAGAGGAGCTGGAAGAAGTTGTAGAATTTTTAAAGAATCCAAAAAAATTCAGTAAATTGGGTGGAAAAATTCCCAAAGGTTGTTTGTTAATTGGCTCTCCAGGAACAGGAAAAACTCTTTTAGCAAGAGCTGTTGCTGGTGAAGCAGGAGTACCTTTCTTTACAATCTCAGGATCAGATTTTGTAGAGATGTTCGTGGGTGTTGGTGCAAGTAGGGTGAGAGACATGTTTGCTGAGGCAAAAAAACATTCTCCCTGCATTATATTTATAGATGAAATTGATGCTGTTGGTCGTCATAGAGGCGCAGGTCTTGGGGGCGGAAATGATGAAAGAGAACAAACATTGAATCAATTGCTTGTGGAAATGGATGGTTTCTCTGATAACCAAGGAACTATAGTTATAGCTGCTACAAATAGACCAGATGTATTGGATCCTGCATTACTCAGACCCGGAAGGTTTGATAGACAAATTACTGTACCTGTTCCAGATATACGAGGAAGAGAGCAAATATTGAAAGTACATACAAAAGAAAAACCTATTGCACCCGGAGTTGATTTAAGAATAATAGCGAGAGGTACCCCAGGATTTTCTGGTGCTGATTTGGAAAACTTGGTGAATGAAGCTGCTCTTGCTGCGGCACGTGCTGACAGAAAGGTCATTACTCTTGTAGAATTAGAGCATGCAAAAGATAAGGTGATGATGGGAGCTGAAAGAAAATCCATGGTAATGACAGAAGAAGAAAAGAAAATAACAGCATATCATGAAGGAGGTCATGCTTTAGTTGGATCATTAATGCCAGAATCTGACCCTATTCACAAAGCTACTATCATACCAAGAGGTAGAGCATTAGGTATGGTAATGCAATTACCAGAAACAGACAGATTATCATATAGCAAACAAAGATTAAAAACTAGATTGGTTATTTTAATGGCCGGAAGGGTAGCAGAAGAGCTTGTTTTTGGAAAAGATAATGTTACGACTGGTGCGTCTAATGATTTCAAAGTAGCTACTGATATGGCTAGAAATATGATGACAAAATGGGGGTTAAGTGACAAGATTGGACCTATAACAATTGGTGAAGATAAAGGCGGGGAAGTTTTCTTAGGGTATAGCATGGGAAAAGAAGGGCATATATCAGAAAAATTATCACAAATAGTTGATGAAGAAATTGATGGAATTTTAAGAGGTTCATACGATAAAGCTAAGAAATTAATAACAAAACATTTGGATAAACTGCATAAATTAGGGGAAGCACTTATTCAATATGAAACATTAACAGGAGATGAGATAAGTGATATTATTGCTGGGAAAAAAATAAGAGAGTATGAAAATGCATCTGGAGATACAGAAAATAAAAAACCAAAATCATCATTTCCTACTGCCACAAAACCTAAAAAGAAAAAAGTTGCAAGCAAAGAAAAAAGCTCTCCAGTAACGCAGGGAGCCTAACTTAATTATAATAAAATTTTCTCAGCAATACTTTCATTAATGGGAGTATTGCTGAGAAACCACTCAATAATAAAATAATCACTAAAAATAACAACAAATTGTCCAAATAGATAATCTCTCACCCTATGCACAAGCTAAAAAGTGTATAAAAAGGAGTGATGATTGGTGAATTTATTATGATATTTTTTTTAAATTTACATATACCCCTTTATTCATGTTTTAGTGTTTTGATTTTAAATGCAGAACATGCTATAATTCCGAATTCATGAACATGTACACATAAAATGTCAAAAAAATCAGGAAATCAAAGTTATGGCGCTGAGTCAATCAAAGTACTGAAAGGTCTGGAAGCTGTAAAGAAACGTCCAGGAATGTACATTGGTGATACGGAAGATGGATCTGGATTGCACCACATGGTTTATGAAGTTACTGATAATGCGGTAGATGAAGCATTAGCAGGATTTTGCGATAAAATTATAATAATTTTAAATGCCGATGCATCTGTTACAGTTTTAGATAATGGTAGAGGTATACCGGTAGATACACATAAGGAAGAAGGTGTTTCTGCAGCAGAACTGATCATGACACAATTGCACGCCGGTGGTAAATTTGATGACAATGCCTATAAGGTATCTGGTGGATTACATGGAGTTGGTGTATCAGTTGTAAATGCTTTATCCGAATGGTTAGAGCTTAAAGTATACAGGGATGGAAAGGAATATTCTATGAGATTCGAGCACGGACATAAGGTGCGTGAAATAGAATCAAAACCTTCTGAAGATTTAGATAAAACAGGTACGCAGGTGACTTTCTTACCATCTGACAAAACTTTCTCGCATATTAATTTTGATTTTGTAACTTTGGAAAATAAATTCAGAGAGTTGGCATTTCTTAATCCAGAAGTAACAATAGAATTATTTGATAGACGTACAGACGAAGAAAAAGTAGCAAATTTACATTTCGAAGGTGGAATAGAAAATTTTGTTAAGTATTTAGATAGATCAAAACATCCCATTAACAAACCAATAAGGGTTAGTGGCGAACAAAACAATATATTTATAGACGTAGCTTTTCAATGGAATAACAGCTATCACGAAAACACATTAACATTTACAAACAACATCAGACAAAAAGAAGGTGGGGCTCACTTGACTGGCTTTAGGGGAGCGTTAACTAGAGTTATAAATAATTATATAGAAACCAATCAATTACAAAAAAAGCAAAAAATCAAGATTTCGGCAGAGGATATGAGAGAGGGTTTAACATCCGTTGTTTCCACAAGAGTTCCTGATCCAAAATTTTCTTCTCAAACAAAAGACAAATTAATCAGCGGTGAAGTAAGAACAGTTGTTGAATCAATTGTATCTGAAGAGTTCTCTAAATGGTTAGAAATAAATCCAAAAGAAGCAAAGAATTTGATGAGTAGAATGGCAGAATCTGCCATGGCAAGAGAAGCAGCTAGAAAAGCAAGAGATATTTCTCGCAAACAATCAGTAAATCAAATCTCAACACTACCTGGAAAACTTGCAAATTGTCAGGAAAAAGATCCTGCAAAATCTGAATTATTTTTAGTTGAGGGAGATTCTGCGGGCGGTTCTGCAAAACAAGGAAGAGATAGGGCTACTCAAGCAATTTTGCCATTAAAAGGTAAAATATTAAATGTTGAAAGAGCTAGATTTGATAAAATGCTAAATTCTGCTGAAATAGGAACTTTGATCACAGCATTAAATGTTACACTGGAAAACAAGGAATTTGACCTATCAAAACTTCGATATCACAAAATCATAATAATGACTGATGCTGATGTTGATGGTGCTCATATTAGAACATTATTGCTAACATTTTTCTTCAGGTATATGCCTGAGTTAATTGAAAAAGGATATTTATACATCGCCCAACCACCTCTATATAAAGTTAAAAGAGGGCAATCCGATACATATCTAAAAAATGAGTCAAAATTACAAATTCATTTAAAAGAAATTATCTTAAAAAATATCAATATAAAAAATGAATCTGGTGATATTAAAGAAATAGAAAATATTACGAAGGATATTATTGATTTTTCACATATAATACAAAGTGTGATCGGCCAAATACCAGCATATATAATCGAGACATTAGTTTTTGATGGATTCTTTAATATTAATAATAATGAAAAATATTCAGTCAACAGCATATTAGATGTATTAAATGCTAATAAAACCGAAGATCAACAGCTTAAATGGGAATGTAACTTACTTGAAAATCAGTCTTTAGAAATTATAAAAACAGAAAAAGGAGTAAAAGAAAGCCATATAATTTCTCAAAATTTATTTCATGAAGGAAAAAAAGAGAAAGTTAGTAAACTTTCAGAAAAAATTAAAGATATAATTTTGGAACATAATTTCTATTATAAAGATGAAAAATTAGAATTTAATACAGCAATTGATTTAGTTGCTAAGCTTTTTAAATTATCAAAGAAAGGTCTTTATATACAACGATTCAAAGGATTAGGTGAAATGAACCCAGATCAACTTTGGGAAACAACTCTTGATCCACAAAATAGAACTTTATTACAGGTTTCGGTTAAAGATGCTAATGAAGCAGATGAGGTATTTTCTACATTAATGGGAGATATTGTCGAACCTAGAAGAGATTTTATAACAACTAATGCGCTCAAAGTTGCAAACTTAGATTATTAATTAGTAACCCTAATTAACTTATTAACTCTTGCAGCCAGCAGATGGAATTATGGAGAATATTTCAAAAATATGCCTACACTGCAGCTCCCCTACTCATAAAGAGTCATTTTGCTGCTTTGGTTGCAAGAGTGCTTATTATCTTATAAAAAATCTAAATCTGAGAGATTATTATGATTATTGTAAAAATATTTATAATATCTCTCCAAAAAAGATTACAGATCATAAAGATGAAGTAAATTATGCAGATGATGTAATACAAATATCTGACAATAAATACAAAATATATCTATATGTGGATGGAATAGCATGTGGATCATGCGTATGGTTGATAGAAAATTCATTGCAATCACTTGAATTTATAATTTCCGCAAGACTCACAGTATCAACAAATCGATTAGAAATTATCTGGAAAGAAGATAAAAATTTAATTCTGAAAATTGTAAAATATATTACCACATTAGGGTATCAAGTAACACCGTTTAATCCGGAGATACTAAATATCCAAGAAGAAAAATATGAACAAGATATGCTGAAAGCAATAGCTGTATCTGGGTTTGCCACAGCACAGGTCATGGCATTGGCATTGGCTGTATGGATAGGGAATGCTACTGGAGAAATGGGGAGTTATCTAAGATATTTCTTACATATTATCTCCGGCATTATCACAATTCCAGCTATTCTTTATGCATCAAAAACATTTATTAAATCAGCATTTTATGCATTAAAAAATAAAAGAACAAATATAGATGTGCCAATATCTATAGGGATAATAGCCACATTATTAATAAGCGTGCAAGAAACAATAATAATGAGCAAATACGTGTATTACGATGCTGCTGCAAGCCTAACATTTTTACTTCTTATCGGCAGATTTTTAGCATTAAAAGCAAAAAACAAAGCAAGACATACTATAAGAGAAATAATGTTCAAAAGGCCTAACGTCGCAAATCTTATTAAAAAAGAGGGAATTGTGAGAGTATCTGCAAATTCATTAAAAGAAAAAGATATTGTTATTGTAAAACCAGGAGAAACCTTTCCAGTAGATGGATATGTTATAAATGGCAAAAGTGAAGTTGATAATAGTTTGATTACTGGCGAAACTATCCCAATAAGCATTGTAAAAGGAAGTTATGTATTTGCTGGAACAATAAATATAAACGAAAGTGTAAATATTGAATCCAATAAAATTGGCACCAACACTGTCATTGATGAAATTATAAAATCAATTGAAAACATAGAAAAAACAGGCTCTAAATTCGTACAATTAGCTGACAAACTTTCTAAATATTTCACACCATTCATAATCTCCTTGTCGCTTTTAACATTCTTTATATGGTTGAAATTTAATATTTATATAGCAACACTTAATGCTGTATCATTACTTATTATTACCTGTCCATGCGCAATAGGGTTAGCTGTACCAATGGTACAAATCATTATTTTTTCCAATTTAATTAGGCATGGTATTTTTATAAAAAAATCGGACATTATAGAAAAATTGAATAACATTGATACTATTGTTTTTGATAAAACAGGTACGCTTACAATAGGAAAACCAACACTTATTAATGCAGAAGACTTCACCACAACAGAACGTGGTATAATAAGCTCCATAGCTTCCAAAAGCGATCATTTACTATGCAAAGCAATTACATCAAAGTTCAAAGGAAATTTCATAGATATGAAAGTTTCTGAAGAAAAGGGAAGAGGATTATCTGCACAACTGAATGACGATATATTTTTATTAGGAAATAGAGAGTGGTGCAAAGTAACGGAGCATGAATATAGTGACGAAAATTATTTAGAAGTATGGTACAGAAAAAATAATGAAAAACCAAAAATACTTTTTTTCAAAGATATCGTCAGAGTTGAAGCAAAAGAAGTGATACATCAATTGAAAAAAGATTACGACATTATAATATTATCCGGTGATAACCATAATAATGTCTCTAACATAGCCCAGTTTCTAGGAATTAAAGATTTTTATGCACAAAAAGATTATATACAAAAACATGAATTTATTAAAAACTTAAATAAAAAAGGGAAAAAAACTTTAATGATAGGTGATGGATTGAATGATGCATTATCCCTAAAAGAAGCCTATTCTTCTATGTCCCCCAAATCTTCTATCGCTATTTCACAAAATGCGGCAGATTCACTATATAACGGAAATCTGACTAGTATTTTAAAAATAATTAACCATTCAAAATTAGCAGTAAAAACAATAAAACAAAATTTTATAATATCTATATTATATAATTGTATTGCTATTCCATTTGCTATAGGGGGATATATCAACCCTATTATAGCAGCAATAGTGATGTCTATCTCCTCAATTTCAGTAATATTAAATTCCTTAAGGTTAAAAAAATTACAATAGAAAAAGAAATTGATTGAATATTTGCTACCATCATATTTCTTGATATATGGAAAAATTTACAATGTTTCATCATATCAATCACGATTCAAAATATGCTAATATTTTGAAAAATTTAACAAACTGCGTGGAAGATAAAGATATTGATTGCAAATCTCAATGCATAAATGAAATTGATGACAATATGAACTTTTTAGATTGTTATACTGATTTTATAGCTCAGAAAGATTTGTTGTAAAAAAATCTAAATACCGAATCTTATCTGAATTTCCTATATTTATGCACACCAATAGATTCCTTTCCGTTGGGTTTCCCCCATTGCAGATGATTTTTCAACTAATTTGTTTTGTAGTAATCAGGGATTTTTACACTCCTGGGGAACAATGTATACATTGTTCCTACATTATTCATATAACATGCCAATTCTTCCGCTCTTGTGCCATGTCCAAAAAACACATCCCCTCTAATCGCTCCTTTAATCGCCCCCCCTGTATCTTGAGCAATAAATAGCCTTCTGTATTTTCTTTCTTTATAATTTTTTGTTTTTGGCAATGTTGTTTCAATCCAAACAGGTGTTCCATACGGATAAATAGCCTTGTCAATTGCAATAGACCTCTCTGGGGTTAAATGTATACCTTGAGCTCCTATTGGTCCCTCACCCTCAATATGCCTAAAGAATATATAAGATTGATTTTGTTCTATGATTTTTTTTGCATCGCGTGGATTTCTGTTTAACCATTCCATCATATCCAAAGCAGAATTTATTCCCTTTGCATTATAATGTTTGAAATATGGACCAATTGATTTATATTCAAAACCATTTTGTCCTGCATAACCTAATCTTATATATTTATTATTGTTTAATTTTATTTTCCCAGATCCCTGTATATGCATAAAAAAAAGTCTTGCATGATTATCAACCCATAACAATTCTAATTTTTTGTCTTTCAATGATCCATTATTGATTGATGAATGTGATAAGTAGCTTTTATTTTGATGATCTAATAAATTTTTTGGTGCTCTGTATATAGGATGTCTACATTTTCTCGTCTTCTTTAAACTACCATTTATTTCTATCTCATAATATCCTGTATATTTTCCTCTAGGACTATTTTTTATATCCAATATCTTATATGGCGCAAACCATTTTTCAAAAAATTGTTTTGCATCTTCATTGCTCTTAAAACGTCCTTTTTTTAATTCATTACAAATATTTTTCCAATTTCGTAAAGAACCCCCTACCTTTGTAAGTGAGCTGATAGACTTTGTCTGTTTTTTTAAAATTGCAACACAAGAATGAGAAAAAGTTTTTAATGCAATAAGGTGATTGTCATATTTCCATCCGGCAATATCTTTATAAGAAATTTGAACAAATTTTACTTCTCTTGGTTTAAACTTTCTCTTGTTCACAGAAGAACAATTTGATAAAAATATTGCTATTAATAATAAAACAAATAACTTTACTTTCATTCAGAATAAGTCTCCACCAATCTCCAATAACTATCTTCATTTAGAATTTTTTTAAATACCCACACGTCAGAAAATTTTAATATTTTATGTATGTTTCCATCAAGTATTTCATCTTCAGTATTTTTTACAACCTTTATTTGTTCAGAATGTATTCTTACCTTAACTGTTGCAATAGAATTTTTTTCAAATGAAGCTTCAAGTATTTTTACATTTGCTATACTAACTAATGTCACTTGATGAATTAATTTAGAATCTTTTCTATTATCAATTTCTTGAGAAAAATCTTTATAAAGATTTTCAGCTAGAAGGTTTTTTAAATCCTTTTTATTGTTTGAATTGAATGCTTGCAATATTAATTCAAAAGCTTTTTTTGTGCCGTCTAAAAAATTATCAACACTTAAATTCTTCTCTTTTGATTTAAATTTACTAAATACTTCTCTTATATCCTCAGATAAATTTGCTTCATTTGCAGTTAAAACTTCAAAATCAACAGTTTGTGCCTCTTTTGTATAGGATTTTGCACTTTCTTTTATTAAATTTAGTATCTTTTCTTGCTCATCACCCTCCTCTTTACCTAAAATTTCAACTAATTTAAAAATAATAAACCCTGCAATAATAGCAAAAAATATAACTGGTACCATGTGATAACTCTTTAATTATATAACAATTCTTATATCTATTATATATTATCTTTGAAATCTTCAAGCTAATTTGATATAAAATATTATAAAATATTTATCCAAATAAAATAAATGAAAAAAAATAATAAGATAAATGGCAGTTTTACGGTAAACGCACAGTATATTAAGGATTTTTCTTTTGAAAATCCTAAAGCTTATATAAATCTTGCATCAACAGAAAAACCAGAAATAGATGTATCTATTGATTTAGGTGCACATAGTATTCAAGAAGATATTTTTGAAGTTGTATTGGGTATAAGTGTAAAATCATCAATTAAAGAAGATACTCAATTTATAATAGATCTTAAATACGCAGGGAGATTTACCTTAGAAAAAAATACTGAAGATAAAGAAAGGATTCTTCTTGTGGAATGTCCAAACATGTTATTTCCATATGCAAGAAACATTATATCAGATACAACAAGAAATGGTGGATATTTACCACTTTATATTTCACCAATAGATTTTTATACTCTATACTTAGAGAATAAGAATAAGAACCAAAAAGAAAAATTGAATTAATATGGATCCTAACACGATATTACAGATATCTTACGATACGCTGATGGTTATATTAAAAATATCACTTCCTTTGCTTTTAACGGCTTTAGCTACTGGAGTAACTATATCTTTAATACAAGCTTTGACACAAATTCAAGAGCCAACCATTTCATTTATACCAAAAATTATATCTGTATTTATCGTTTTGCTTTTCACAATGAACTATATAGGATCAATCTTTTCAGACTATATGGAAAGATTGACCTTTTATATAATCAACATAAATTAATCGCTTCACAAATACCAATGTAATAGTACTGCATCACTTTATCATATTTCTCTCTTTTTTTGAAATGCTTGTGTGGCGTTTCTGCTGGTGATAAAATGGGGTGGTACACGGCTAACACCCTTAAATAAATCTCTAATTCCATTCATAATTATTTGATTTTGAGAGAAGTATCATAGCTTGTTATAGGTCTCCAGGAACATGTTTTGCTACATAATTATTGTCAGAAAAAAAACCGTCCTGATCCATACATTGCTCTTTAAAAACACCACCTTTTCTGAGATCCATACAATCATAAAAATGATACACTGCTTTACCAAATGTTTCATTATTATCATTAATAAACTTTTTACATATACTATCAGCTATTTGTCCTTGTGTTGCCTCATGATCCTCAGATACACATTTTCCCCAATAATCTTGCATTTTTACTTTATCTATATATATAATTTTAAAAAATTCTTTTTCCGCAGTTACGATAGATTTGAGTAATATTTTTTTCTTGTTAAGTTTAGCATATTCATTATCTGATTGTAGCATTTTATAACAAGTAGAGACTTCTTTAATGCAAAGCTTGCCTTTTGTTTTTGGTAGCGATAATGGTGTAGAAGTACGTGAATGATTATAGGAATTTTTTATTACATCGTAACTCTTATTATAAATACCATCAAATATATATATGATTGAATATAAATATGTATTACTACAGCTCTTAATTTTTATCATGCAATCTTCTGCGATATTTAAGTTAGTTAATAACTCCTTATTATAAGGAGTTAAAAAACTACTAAATGCATTATATTCTACAGTTCTCGCCATTTCTTTTATAACGGCAGGATTTTTTGCTAAAAATTTTACTATGAATGCTGGTTTAATGTTTTTATCTAAAGTGATATTAGTATTAATTTCCCCCATGTTTTTTTTATCTGTAACATAAGTCAATATAACAAAATCAATGCTTGTATTGATTTGAGTATCATCCCTTATTAATACGCGTCCCAACAAAACATTATCACCATTTAAAATAGAAAAAGGATGTGCAAATTTATCATTACCAAGCGCATATTGTAAATCACTTTCAGTTACATATTGCTTGTATAGCTGACCTTCATACGAATCATAATATCCACAAGCAATATTTTTGCCATTTTTAGATAGCATTATATTTACTATGTGACCGCCAATTACCATTAACACAGAAGATTTTTCTTCGTCTTGAAGAGAAAGAGCATAATTAATGAGTTCTGTATGCAGTTTTTTTGTCACTACAAATTTTGAAGACAAAGTATATTCTTTTAAAATATCAAGATTTTGTTTCATGATATTGGATATTAACAAACCGTCCCTTTTGGCAAGAAGATGCGATACTGCAGCAAAAGACTCAGCATATTCAATACGAACCACTTGTTAAAAACATATGAGCCATGGTGATTGATAATTGATTACACATATTATCATCATTTATGTATTGATCACTACTTGAAATCAGACTGTATACTTTTTGACTTGTAAGTGGGATTGATATATTGAGAAGATCGTATTCCCAATCTGAAGGCTGACACATTTCATTTGTAATAAAATTATAGTATGCTTCTCCATATCCCATGTATTTAGTTATTTTTTTATCAATATACTAATTTACATTTAATTGTAGATAAGATTATTTTTTTGATAAGTTAAGGCCACTGCCTAACCTAATATCTTCTATTAGGTTAGGCAGTGGCCTTTGTTCTATAAAACAAATGCTATGTATAGATATTACTAACTATTTATTAGTATTTGAAGTATCGACAACAGACGAAGCATCCACAGGTGAAGTATCTACAGAAGAAGTATCATCTTCATCTAAAATTTTTGTAATCTGATCAAAATTCATAGCGCCAGGATATAATTGACCATTGATAACTAAAGCTGGCGTGCCTCTAATACCTAAATTCATCGCTAACCTTCTATTATTTTCCAAAATACTTTGAACTTCAGCAGTATTCATCATCTTGAATAAATTATCTGTATTAATTTGCAAAGATTCCGCGGAATCTTTAATTACATTTTCAATACTTTTTCCAGATTTTTGTGAATCCATTAGCTTATTATGGAAAGCAAGAAATTTATCAGGAGCAATAATATTTACAGCAAGAGCAGCTTTACTAGCTTCTGCAGAAGCTTTTCCTAAAATAGGAAGCTCTTTAAAAACTACAAATGTATCATTCCTATCAGTTATAAGTTTATCAATGACAGATGACATATTTTTACAATATGAACAATTATAATCATAAAAAGCTATAACTGTGTTTTTAGCGTCAGATTTTCCATATTTCGGATCATTTTTATTATCCTCTATTGCTCCAGTAATTCTTTCTTCTTCTTTCTTTTGTTGATTATCCAAGTGAGCTTTAAATGCATCAACAACTATAGTAGGATTCTCTTTTAATTCATTTCTTATGATTTCTATAACGTCACTTTTTTTAAGTGCAACAGTATGCGATACACTGCTACTTGTACTTATGAATTTTTTATAGTAGAAATACCCACCATAAATAACAATTAAAAAAATCAGTAATACAGATATTTTTTTCGCATTCATAATAATTTTTATAAATTTATATTAAGGTATTATTACATAACTTATAAAAGAAAGTAAATAAGTATTTTAGTCTGAATAAGAAGAAAAATTAATGTGTTTATCAGATAAAATAGTTGTTAATTCACGAGCTTTATCAGCCTTCATATCAGCAAGAATAAGTGCTAATTTTGACTCTTTCATGGTCTCCGTAACATCAAGCAATATTCCCATAGGAAGTTCATCAAATATTTTTGCAGCATCTTTAGACTTCATACTTTCGTATACTTTTACCAATTTATCTCTTCTAAGAACTTCTTCCTTGTTCACTTCTTGAACACGTGGTTTAATTTTTTGTTGCAATTTTTCTAATACATTTAATCTACTATCAATATGCTGCTTTATAGAAACCATAGCATCTCTATCAGTATAAATATCATCCTTATATTCATCAATCTCTTTCCTTCTCTTTCTCAGTTGTTGCAAAAGTTTTTTTTCTGATTCCAATTTATAATCAAATTTTTCCAATTTTTCTAAAAAACCCGTATCTTTCTCATCTTTTTTTATTGCAACTGGAGTATTATCATCATTTTTTACTGGATCAGCTGCTACGCTCTCTTTTTGAGAAGGTTTTTCTAAATTTGCTTGAGATTCCTGTACTGTCATCATATTTAAATATTCATCAAGAACATTCATCAATTTTGAAAAAAACATTACAACAAGTAATATAAGCGCATATGGTAAAAGTCTTAGCATCTATGTACTCTCTTTAATTGATTTTTGTATTTTTTTCTTTTTAGTAGTTAATGACTTTGTAGAAGTGCTTTTTTTTACAGGCTTTTTCTTTTTAGTCACAACACTGCTTTTAGATATAGCATTTTCAATTTCAGAAACAAGATTTTTTCCTCTCTCTATCAAAAACACTAGCTCATCAGAAATTTCATCCGCCTTTTTAATATCTACAGATATTTTTTCAATACTTTCACGCGTCATATTTTTCAATTCTGCTATCCCATTATTAGCATTAGTCAAAGATGAATCTAATTTTTTAATAAAACCTGCTAATTCCCCTTTGTTATTTTGTAATTCATGAATTTTTCCATTTAATTTCCAACAATAAGCTATTGTTAAGCATAAAAAAATTAATACAACTATGTTTATAACTATTTCCATATCTAATTTATATATTTTGCTGAGTTAATTTGTTCAACTAACTTTACGGCTACCCTATTATTTACCTTACCTAATTTACAGGAAGAAACTTTCACATCATTTACTACAACATCCCAATCTTCGTTTTCCAATTTATTCAAAACAATCGTATTTCCCACTTTTATTTCTGATAAATCTTTAAATCCATCTATTCTTTCAGAATGCTTTATTCCAACTTTCACATTGCTATTTTGCAATGTATTTTCAAAATATTCAAGCCACTTCTCTTTAAATTTATCATCAGTATTTTTCAAAGATATTTTTGATAACTCTGATTTATGAGATTGTAATGTAGAATATGGAATAACAATCGTAATAATTCCTGATTTCTTTTTTTCAGGTTCTATTTTTAACCTTACTATATCGCAACCCTCATCCTCATCTACAATTAAAGCAGAGTTTTTATTTTTCTCTAATCTTTGAAATTGAAATCCAACATCAGAAACATCAGAAAAAGATTTATTTAATGTTGAAATCAAAGAACAACAAAAATCTTTAACAATACATTCTTCAATATTAGTAAATTCTCGCCCCTTTACTTCTAAAGTAGCATCATAACTACTTGCACCAAGAAATATATCTAATAACGAATAAACAAAATCATTTTCTACAATAACTAATGCTTCTTTTATATCTTTTTCTCCCTCTAATTCCATCACTGATGTTATAGAAGAGGCATGCTTATTAAGCTCTTCTCCAAAAGATGAATTAGCACTCTCCTCTAAGCTTAATTTCACAGGAACGCCTAAAAAATTTTGAATTTTCTTTGAAAAGAGCCTAAGCATACTATCGTATACATTCCTCAGCAAAGGAAAATTTGCTGAAGAGTATTTGTTTTGCTCAAATATATTGCCGAATTCTTTAGTATTTTTTTTCATTTTCTAGAACAATTTAAATTCCAAACACACATAAATAATTATTGAACCAATATCTCTTTAAAAAGCAATTTATCAATAACAATAGGATATAAAACTTTATTGGTTCTCCTGAAAAGAGCATCTCTCAACCTATAAATAGCTATTGACCCTCTGAGATCTGCAGCTCTCAATTGCCTTAAATAAACAAAATAAGCATCTCTTATACTAGGCTTTAGTTTTTTAGCAAATTCTAGATCTTTAGAATTTTTAAAAACCAATGTTACATCTAATCTCAAAAAAGTATTTTGATCCCCATTTGCTTTCAAATTTACAATCAATTCATCTAAATCAAGATAATGAATCCCTATAGCATCCTCTACTTCTTCGTTAGGTATATCATTTCTCTCAATATTTTTGTTTTTAAAAAAGAGATACCCTAATATAGAAAAAATTACAATTACTAAGACAGAAATCAATATTATTTTGCTTTTATTTCCTTTCAGCAATCCCTTTTTTTCGTCTAAAGTATCGAAATCGTTAAAATCATTATCATTTGTAGTTTTCACGTATTTTATAGTAAATATACAGCTCCATGAATTAGGCTAATAAAAATTCACTAAATTGTCAATGAAGTTAATATGCAAAAAATACAACCTTAGTTAGCAACATCTATATCTCTAATATCCAACAGCAAATCTCTTGATATTGGAAGAGCTGCCTTAGATCCCCAACCTCCATGCTCCACAATTGTTATTATAGCATATTTAGGTTTATGGAAAGGCGCATATCCAATAAATAAACTATGATCTTTAAATGAAAGGTTTTTTGATTTATGATGCAATCCTATTATCTGTGAAGTCCCGCTTTTACCAGCTATTTGATATTTTTCATCTAAAATTCTATATTGATATCCTGTACCTCGTTTATTATAAAAAACTGAAAACATAGATTTTTTCAGCATATTTAAGTGAGATTTTTTTATATTAATATCCGCAAATTCATTTTCGTGATTTTTTGAGATTATTGAGGGCACTATATCTTTGCAATTCACGATCTTTGCAAGCATACATATCATTTGAATGGGTGTAAATTCCATATATCCCTGTCCAATCGTTGTGTTGATTGTATCACCCTTAAACCAACTAACCCCATATTTTTCCTTTTTCCAAGATGGATTAGGCATTAAACCACTTTTTTCAAAAGGTAATTCTATATTTGTTTTGCGACCTAAACCCAAAGAAGTAGCCATATCATCTATTCTTTTTATACCAACTTTCAAAGATTGCTCATAAAAATAAACATTACATGACTCAGCAAAAGCCTCGTTCAAATCTACATATCCGTGCCCTGTTTTTTTCCAACATTTATAAACTCTATCGCCTAAAGTATAGTGTCCTGGACAAAAAATTTTCTCTTTATGATCTAAATTAGCATTTAAGATTGCAAGATACATAACCACTTTAAAAATAGATCCTGGATGATAATTTGTTGATATACATTTGTTGTTCAAAACATTATCTTTACTACCTACAATAGCGTCCCACTTCTCGTATGTTACGCCATTAATAAAAATATTTGGATCAATTTGTGGCTTAGACAGCATACCAACAATTTTATTTTTTGATAAATCCATAATGATAACAGAACCATTCCTATCCTGCATACGATTTATCATTTTTTGCTGAATATTTTGATCAATAGAAAGTTGTAAATTTTCTCCATCCACAGGAAGAACATAATCTATATTTTTCACAAAATTACCTTTTGCATCCACCTCTATCCTTTGTACACCAGATTTACCCTCTAAATTATCATTAAATACTTTTTCAACTCCATCCTTCCCATCCATTAAATCATAATTCTTCGGTATGGAATTAATTGAATTTTGTTTTTTGTCTGAAATCCCTAAATAACCAACCGTATGAAAGAAGCTTTCTTTAAATGGATATATTCTAACATACTCGTCTTCTACCTTAATCTCTTGTAAATCTGGATGTGACGACAAAAGAACAACATTTTTTTGAGATAAGTTTGAAAGCAATTTTACGTTTGAAGATACGGGTAATTTACTTATTTTATCCGCATAACTACTTACATCAATTTTTTGATCAATTAATATATTATTAATTTTATCAACCACCTCACGCAACGAGCGCCTGAATTTTAATTTAAAATACAATGAGTACGCCTTTATATTATTTGCTAATATTTTCCCATTTGCATCATAGATTATACCGCGTTTAGCAGGAGTTAGAAACACTCTCAATCGATTTTTATTTGAAAGGGTTTTATACTTGTCTGAATTAAGAATTTGTAAATAATAAAATCTCCCCAAAAGACAACTAAGAACTACACCCTTTGTACATCCAAGAAATAACGCTCTCCTTGTGAAAATATTATATTTCTCCTTATTATCTCTCATAATTAGATGAGCTTAGCGATTTTGAAATACTTAACATATATAAAATTATTGGAAAGAATAAAAATGTTATTGCAATCTTAATAGTATAATTATGATACAATATCTCTGAATTATAAATAAAATATTGTATAGGTAGTACAATTAAATTTATAGCGCAGAAAACTGCCCATTCAATATATAAATTATAATTATTATATTTCCGTCTAAATATATCAATACAATACATATAAACACAATACTGAATCATTGATGAACCGATGTATGATAGATTTAAAGCGTCATTTAGGACAGCTAACACAAGTATATCAATTTTACTCAACAATTTCTTTTTAAACGAATATGATGCATATATAATAATAGATAATAACTCTGGTAAATATTCATATTTGAATATTATCAAAATAGGTATATGTTTGATAAGTATAAATATAATAAGATTTATAAAAATAACTCTCTTGAAATGCATAAAAAATAATTTATTCAACTTGTTAAAAAGATACCAGCATATATATAATCTATAAACACTAAAAGATTAACATTAAAATGAGCATAGAAAAAGAATCAATATGTTACCCAGTATTACCGTTACGAGATGTGGTAATGTTTCCCAAGATGATTATACCACTTTTTGTTGGTAGAGATAGGTCTATCAATGCCTTGCAAAACTTAGGAAAGGATAGCTCTATATTTTTAACAACTCAAAAAGATGGAGCAAATGATGCACCAAGAATCTCTGATTTATACAAAACGGGTGTTTTATCAAAAGTTCTGCAAATAATAAAATTACAAGACTCTTCAGTAAAAATTTTAGTAGAGGGTCTACATAAAGCTAAAATAGTGAAGTTTTCAAACAAGGGCTCTCATATAAAAGCTTATATAAAAGCGACACCAGACATGCCAGCTGATGATCAAGAAAGTGTTGTATTGAGAAATGCTGTAACAGATCTATTTGAGCAATATGCAAAATTAAATAAAAAAATATCTCAAGAAGCCTTTTTAAATATATTGAAGCTAAAAGACACTACAAATTTTTGTAATTCAATATGCTCTCAGATATTTTTAACTGTGGATAAAAAACAGCAGCTACTTGAAATTGAGGATATCAATAAGAAATTAGAAAAATTAATGATTTTTATCAATTCTGAAATAGAATTATTGGATGCTGAAAGCAAGATAAAAAGCAGAGTGAAGACACAAATCGAAAAAAATCAAAAAGACTACTATTTGAACGAACAATTAAAAGCTATTCACAAAGAGTTGGGGGAAGAAGATTGCAAAGAAGAAATTAACGAGATTAAAAGAAAAGTAAAAAGTCTAAAATTAACAAAAGAAGCGAAAGAAAAAGCTGATTCAGAAATAAAAAAGCTCAAAATGATGAATCCCATGTCTTCTGAAGCAGCTGTAATTCGTAATTATTTGGACTGGATCATAGAATTACCTTGGAAAAAATTAACTCCACATAACAAAGATTTGGTCAAAGCTCAAAGCATATTGGATCATGATCATTATTCTTTAAAGAAAGTTAAGGAACGAATTTTAGAATACTTAGCTGTAACACTGAAATCCAAAAAATTAAGTGGCAGCATAATTTGCTTAGTAGGCCCCCCAGGAGTTGGGAAAACATCATTGGCTAAATCTATTGCAAAATCGACAGGAAGAAATTTCTCTAAAATCACTTTAGGTGGCTTGCGCGATGAAGCAGAAATTAAGGGTCATAGAAGGACTTACATAGGTGCAATGCCTGGAAAAATCATACAGGCAATGAAAAAAGCAAAAAGCTCTAATCCATTAATATTATTAGATGAGATAGACAAATTAGGGAATGATTACAGGGGAGATCCATCTTCTGCCCTTTTAGAGATTTTAGATTTATCGCAAAATTCTCATTTTAATGATCATTATTTAGAAGTTGATTTCGATCTGTCAAATGTTATGTTTGTCGCTACAGCAAATAATCTTAATATTCCAAGCCCTTTATTAGATAGGATGGAGATTATAAGATTATCAGGATATACAGAAAAAGAAAAGCTTGAGATAGCAAACAACCATCTTCTCCCTAAAATAAGAGAATCTCATTCTGTATCCGAAGAAGAGGTGACTTTAGACGCAAATGTTATTCCAGACATTATAAGTTACTATACCAGAGAAGCGGGTGTTAGAAGTTTAGGTAGAGAAATAGAGAAGATATTTAGGAAATCAGTAAAAAAAATATTAGTAGAAAAAGTAAAAAACATCAAAATCACCAAGAAAAACTTAAGCGATTTCCTTGGACCACATCAATTTACACAAGATGAAATTGACAAAAAAAACCAAATAGGAATAACAAATGGTCTAGCTTACACTGAAGTTGGTGGAGATATTTTGCCAATTGAAGCCGTAAAATATAAAGGAAAAGGAAATATTAAGATAACAGGAAAACTTGGGGATGTTATGAAAGAATCTATCCAAGCGGCCCATAGTTTCATTCATTCAAAAGCCAAAGAATATGATGTAAAAGAAGAGTATTTTCAGAAATATGATATACATGTACATGTGCCTGAAGGTGCAATACCAAAAGATGGACCTTCCGCTGGTATAGCAATATCAACTTCTATAATATCTGTATTAAAAGAAATTCCAGTAAAAAAAGATATAGCTATGACTGGTGAAATCACATTGAGAGGCAGCGTATTGGGGATTGGTGGGTTGAAAGAAAAATTACTTGCTGCATTAAGAGCTGGTGTTAAAACAGTTTTAATACCCAAGGAAAATACTAAAGATTTAGTAGAAATACCTGAAGAAGTTAAAAAAAATATCAAAATAATTCCAGTGGAATCATTTGATGAAGTTATTTTATATGCCTTTGAAAAACAAATTTAAACTATGAACAATATTGAAAACATGATTCTTTCTTTAAAAGAAAAATTAGAAGAGTTTGGCGCATACGACATCGTTGCATTAAATCTTGAAAAAAAAAGCACCTTATTTAAAAGGGCCATAATAGTTACTGGAACTTCATCAAAACATGTAATGAGTATATCTGATAGAATCTCTGATTTTTTAAAAGAAAAACATGCCATATTCACAAAAGCAGAGGGATATGATGAATGCGAATGGATTTTGATGGATGCAGGAGATATTATTATAAATGTGTTCAAGCAAGAAACACGTGATAAGTACAAATTGGAAAGATTATGGGGTTAATGAGAAGTAACTCTCATTAATTCTATTGCATTTTATATTTTGATTATATACCCTAGAGTTCAATAATTCACAGGTGAACTAAATGTCTCTTTATAGAAGTAAGTTAGTTAAGTACGCTTCTATCTTATTGATACTATTTTTTGTATATAAAAAGTACTCTGAAAACAAAAATTCACCTCGTATTAATAAAATTGATCATCAGTCCCTAAGTAGTACACCAAACCCTGATTCAAAATATACAATAAAGATAGATGAAAATAAAAAATATGACGAATACAGTGCAGTTGAAAAATTGGTGTACAATTCTGTGAAGGAAAAATTACCACCGTCTGTTCGTGATAAAGTAGAAAAACAAGATTACAAAAAACCTAACAAATAGCTTTATTTATGGAAAGCATTATTAAAAAATTTACTGAAAAGAAACGTGCTACGTTGTTTTTCTTATTGCTTGCTGTAATTTGGGGGTATTTTTCATACGTCTCTATCCCAAAAGAAGATGCACCAGATATAAAAATACCTATTATTTATATACTTATACAACAAGATGGTATTTCTCCTGAAGACGCACAAAGGTTATTACTCAAACCTATGGAGATGGGCTTAAAATCCATAGATAATGTAAAAGAAATAAAATCTTATGCATACGAAGGAAGTGGGGTAATAATTTTAGAATTTTTAGCAGGCTTAGATACCAATAAAGCTCTTAATGATGTACGTGCAAAAACAAATGACACAGAGCATGAATTGCCCAAAGATGCAAAGAAACCTATTATCAAAGAGATAAATTTGAGCTTAATGCCGATACTAAATGTGATTCTTTCAGGTGATATATCCAAAGATTCATTAATTAAAATAGCAAGAAAATTAAAGGATAAACTAGAAGGCATTCCAAATGTTTTATCTGTTGAAATTAGCGGAGATCAAAAAGATATTGTTGAGATTTTAGTATCACCAGAAACGTTAGAATTTTATAAACTTAATATAAATGATCTATCAAAAATAATAGGGTCAAATAACACACTTATCCCCGTTGGAAAAATCAAAAATGATGGCGGATCTTTTTCACTTAAAATACCAAGTATAATTAAAGATTATGCTGATTTAGAGAATTTCCCAATAATGGTACACAATAATACCATTGTAAAATTGAAGGATATAGCTCAAATAAAAAAAACATATAAAGACCCCAACTACATCGCAAGATTTAATGGCAAACCGTCTATCGTTCTTGAAATAACCAAGAGAACAGGAACAAATATCATATCTACAGTTAAGGATGTGAAAAATTTGATTAAGGAGGAGCAACAATATTTTCCAAAAAATCTTGATATCAATTATTCACAAGATGAATCAGAAAACATAATAGATATGGTGTATGACCTAGAAAATGGAATCATACTCGCTACTATTTTCGTTGTATTAGTAGTTATGTTGTCTGTTGGAGTAAGGTCATCAATATTAATTGCTTTATCTATCCCCTCTTCATTTTTGATAGGAATATTGATTTTGGAAATCTCTGGATACACTTTAAACGTCGTTGTTTTATTCAGCTTAATACTTACTATTGGCATGATAGTGGATGATGCCATAGTTGTAAGTGAATACGCGGATAGAAAAATCATTGATGGAATGGAAACGCAAAGCGCATTCGTAAATGCAGCTAACAGAATGTTTTGGCCAATATTATCATCAACATTAGTAAAAATAGTAGTATTTCTTCCATTGCTATTTTGGCCAGGTGTTGTGGGACAATTCATGAGATACATGCCAATCACAGTAGTAATAATACTGACAAACTCATTGATATTTGCACTTTTTTTTCAACCAGCTTTAGGCCCATTATTCGGCAAACCTAAAAAAATTGCCATAAAAACAATAAATGCTATGAAAGCTTCCGAAGAAGGTGATCTCAATGATTTAATAGGCTTATCAAAAAAATACCACACTCTTTTGACTAAAGTTTTAAAAAGACCTAAGATTTTCGTTTTTTCAGGATTTGCTCTACTGATCGGAGTATACGTATTCTTTGGTATCTCTGGTACTGGAGTTGAATTTTTCCCAAAGATAGAGCCCAATAATGCAACAATAGTTATAAAATCCACTGGAGATTTTTCTTTAAAAGAAAGAGATGAAATGACAAGAGTTGTTGAAAATAAAATATTAAATATGCGATCAGAAGTGAAGGTTTTTTATTCAAAAAGCAGCAATTTTGAAACAAGCAACTCCTTTCCACAAAATACCGTTGGTATTATTGAATTAGAGTTGGAACACTGGAAAACTAGGAGAAAAGCTTCTGTAATATTCGATGATATTAGAAAAAATTTATCTTCTATCAAAGGTCTGCAAATAGAAATTTTATCAGAAAAAAAAGGACCATCTTCATCAAAACCCATATATATAAATTTTAGCTCCAAAAGCTTCGACAAAGTTCCAAATTTCGTTAAGAAAGTAAAATTTCATATGGAAAACACCCAAGGCTTTAAGGATATAGAAACCACAAACTCATACCCTGGAATAGATTGGTTAATTAATATAGACAGAGAATTAGCTTCAATATTCAAATTATCCACTGAAGAAATAGGGAACTATATAAGATTAATGAGTGATGGATTTAAATTATCAAGTTTCAGACCAGATTATTCAGATGATGAAGTAGATATAGTGCTTAGATACAATAAGGAAAATAGAAAAATCAGCTCTTTGAATAATTTAAAGATCACTAATAGGGATAAGAGCATTATACCCATCAGCAATTTTTCAACAAAAAAGAGTGCTGATAAAGTAAGTAGAATAACTATGGTAGATGGTCAAACTGTTGTTAGCATAAAAGCTGATGTAGAAAAAGGAGTGTTGGTTGATGAAAAAATAACTGAATTAAAAAAATGGCTAGATCAAAATATGGAAGAAGGGATAATATATAAATTCAAAGGCGAGAGTGAAGATCAAAAAGAATCTTCAGAATTTTTATTCAAAGCTTTTTTCGTTGCTATTATGATGATGTTCATGATTATGCTGATACAATTTAATTCTTTTTACCACACGATAGTTGTTATGAGCGCTGTTTTTCTTTCTACTGTTGGGGTATTAATTGGATTACTCGTAACATGGCAACCTTTTGGAATAGTGATGTGTGGAATAGGTGTGATCGCTCTTTCTGGCATAGTATTGAATAACAACATATTATTTATTGATACTTATCAATTTTTAAGAAAAAAAGGGCATACTGTAGAGGATTCAATTGTTAGAGCAGGCGTACAAAGATTACGTCCAATATTATTGACAGCAGCAACAGCTATACTAGGTTTATTGCCCATGATATTTGGTCTCACAATAAATTTTTTCAGCAGAGATATAAGTTACGATGCTCCTTCAAGCCAATGGTGGAGGCAATTATCAACTTCTATTGCTGGGGGATTAACATTTGCAACGATATTGACTTTATTTTTCACCCCTTGTTTGCTACTCATAGGAAAGAAATTTGATCCCTTTAGAAAAAATGATTGATCATGAATGTGATATAGTAATAAGTGGAGCTGGGTATATAGGTCTAACACTCGCATGTTTGTTGGCTAAAAAAAATATAAAGATATGCGTAATAGATAAAAAAAATCTGAATACTATTTCTAAAAATAATCATAATGTTTCTGGCAGATTATTCGCTATAGCTTCTGGCTCAATAGCTATTTTCAAGAAAGCAGATGCTTTTTCCTCTATAGAAAAATACTCACAACCTATAAATAAAATATTAATCAAGGATAGTACTGGGAATGATTCATTGATCTTTTCCCCAGATGAATTGGATTTAGAAAGTTTTGGATACATGATTGAGGAAACTTATATTTTAGACTCCTTGTTATCAGAAGCACAAAAGCATAAAAATATTACATTTTTTTCGGAAAATGAAATAGAATCTATAAAACATGAGCAATCTCACGCTATATGTGAGTTAAAAACCAATTTAAAATTAAAATCTAAATTGATTATATCTGCAGAAGGAAAGTTTTCAAAAATCAAAGAGATGCAGAGAATAACATCACAACATAGTAGCTACAATCAAGACGCTATAGTATTTGATATTGAACATGAAAAAGATCATGGAGGAATTGCTTTAGAGAAATTTTTTACTTCAGGACCACTTGCTTTACTTCCAAAAAAAGGAGGGAAAGAATCTTGTATTGTTTGGACAGAAAAAAGTGGAGTGGGATCTATCGTAAGCTCAATGAGAATTGAAGATGTGGAATACTTAGTCGCAGAACGACTTAATAACTACTTAGGAAAAATAAATATAAAATCAAAAATCGCTTATTTTCCACTTAATTTAATACGTGCCAATCAATATTATAAAAATAGAGTGGTACTATGTGGCGATTCACTACATTCAATACATCCAATTGCAGGACAAGGGTTGAATCTTGGATTAAGAGATGTGGACTCGTTAGTTAATTTAATTATTAATTATAAATCACTAGGTCTTGATATAGGGTCTAATCAATTACTAGATGAATATGAGAAAGAGAGAGAGTTTGATGTTAATTTAATGATCAATTCAACTCATAATATAAATTCTATATTTTCATCACATAATATGTTTATGAATTTATTACGAAAAAAAGGAATGAGATTGATAAATAATATAACACCAGTAAAAAAATATATAATGAATTATGCCTCAGGATATAAAATATAAAATAATTGCGAAATTAAAAGAAAAGCTAGATGTTATAGAAATTAATCTAAAAGATGAATCTTCTTTACATATTAATCATAACATTGATGCAAGATCTGGAAACACACATTTTTCGCTCTTTATAGTAGCGGAGGATTTTGCAAAAATGAATTTAGTTTCTAGACATAGGTTAGTAAATCAGATATTAAAATGTGAATATGGGTTAATACATGCGCTAAGAATTAGTGCATTGAATAGGGAAGAGTATTTGCATGCATCTAAAGGAAAAGAGGTATCATAGATTTCATGAATCATTGATTAAATATTACGATATTAGAGGCGTATTTCAAGAAACACTTTTTTCTGAAGACGCATACTTTTTTGGTTGTGCATTTGGCAATTATATAAAACAGCATTATCAGGCTTCTTCTGTAAATATCGCTTGTGATAACAGATCTAGCTCACCTATTTTAAAAAAAGAATTAGAAAAAGGACTTGTAGACGTAGGATTAAATGTGATCGATTTGGGTTACGCTACATCCCCTCTTTTATATTATTCATGCAATGAAATTCAAAATTCTACCTCCGGCATTGTGGTCACAGCATCTCATAATTCATCCAATTATAATGGATTCAAAATTGTTACCAATAAAAAATATATTTACGGGAAAGAGATAGAAAAATTATTGCAACCTCAATCTATTGACGATTTAAATTTATCAAAAAAAGGTACGGTAAGAAAGGAAATAGATATAAAAAACAAATATATTGAACATATAACCAATCCAAAAACACATTTTTATACGGATCACAATACAGATTCTATTAATCACATAAAAGTAGCTTGGGATTTAAATGGTGGTGTATCCAGATACTTTGTGGAAAAGATGATAAAATTATTGCCTGGAATACATTATATAATAGAAAACATCAATTCACATAACTCTACAAACACAGACTCAAAGCTAGATACTATAAAAAATTTCATTAAAAAATCAAATTGCGATTACGGCTTCGTACTAGATGAAGATGCTGATAGATTATTAGTCGTAGATAAGCAGAATAAAATTTATTTAGGTGACCAACTTCTATGCTTATTCACAAAAGATTTATTAACAAGACATAAAAATGCAAAAATTATAACGGATATCAAAGCAAGCAAGAGTTATATAGATGAAATTGAAAAACTTGGGGCAAAAATATTAATTTCCAAAACTGGTCATTCTATAATAAAAAACAACTTAAAAAATCACAAAGCATTACTTGCTGGAGAAGTAAGTGGCCATCTATATTTTTCAGAAAATTATTATGGATTTGATGATGCATTATTTGCTGCTAGTAAATTAATTTACCTATTAGCAGATAATTATAATAAGGAATATTTACGTTCATTATCTAAAGAATATTTATCTAAAGAAATTAAAGTGAAGGTTGATAATAAATTTTCATGTATTGCTAAGATAAAAAAAATATTAGATGCAGCTAAAAAAAAATATTGTGATTTAGATGGTGTTAGGGTGGATAACAAACAAGGTTGGTGGATAATAAGAGCTTCTAATACTGAAAAAATTTTAATAGTTAGATTCGAAGGTTACTCTAAAAGCAATTTTCACTTTATATTCAAAGATTTATCTAATATACTCTCATTTCTTGGTCTAAATATTTACCAATAAAATAACTTTATAACATGACAAATTTTTCTTATACCGTTGAAGGTGGCACACCCATCCGTGGATTTATACAATGCATGGGAGCTAAAAATCTAACTACCAAGGCTATGGTCGCTGCAACCTTATCAAATCATCCAACAATTTTAAACAATGTTCCTAATATAGGTGATGTTGAAATAACAAAAAATTTACTTATTTCTGCAGGCGTTGAGATAAATTGGGATAAAGACAACCATAAGATGATTATAGATTCATCAAAAATGTACAATAATGAAGTTTCTATCCCAGATAGCAAAACGAATAGGATTCCAATTTTATTATTAGGGGTATTATTACATAAATTTAAAGAAGCTAGTGTACCAATAGTTGGGGGTGATCATATAGGTACACGAAATGTAGAGTATCATTTAAACGCTATTGAAAATTTTGGCGGAAAAGTAGAAAAAAAGAGTGATAAATATACTGCGTACTGCCAATCAAAACTTAAGGCATGCCATATAAATTTACCATACCCTTCTGTTGGAGCAACGGAAACATGCTTGTTTCTAGGGGTACTAGCACAAGGAACAAGTGTAATAAAAAACATAGCTATCGAACCTGAAATAATGGAATTAATTACAATGTTACGCTCTATGGGAGCTATAATATTTGTATCTGAAAACAGAACTCTTGTTATAAGAGGGGTAGAAAAATTGCATGGAACAAATTTCTTTTTAATAGGAGATAGAATAGAAGCTGCTTCTTGGGCCTCATTAGCATGTGCTTCAGATGGTGAAATTGAAGTGTCTGGAATATATCCTGGACTACTTGCGAATTTTTTATCTCATTACACAAAAATAGGTGGTGGGTTTAAATTTATAAAAAACAATAGCATATTATTTTTTAGGCAAGGTCCTTTACAATCAACAGAAATAGAAACAGATGTTTACCCTGGTTTTTCAACTGATTGGCAACAACCATTTGCAACAATTTTAACTCAAGCAAACGGTACCTCGGTGATCCACGAAACCGTTTATGAAAAACGCTTTGGATATTTAGAAGTGTTGAATGAATTGGGAGCTAAAACTGAAGTAGTTACATCTTGCTTAGGTTCTGTAAAATGTCGTTATCATGGGCAAGACCATATGCATAGTGCCCTAATACATGGACCCACTAAATTAACTGCCATAAAAGATCCAATTACTATTCCAGATTTAAGAGCCGGACTTGCCTATTTAATTGCTGCTGTGATGGCAGAAGGAGTTACGAATCTTAGAGCAGTAGAGCAAATTGAAAGAGGGTATGGAGATTTAGTTACCAAATTAAAAGATACAAACATTATCTTAAACAGCATAAAAAAAACTGACATATAAAAATCAATATAAATACTTTTTGGATTTGATTAACTTTTTAAGTGTGCTAGGATGTATTGTGTATTTTTTTGGCTGTTATGGAATTTTTAAAAAATCTTAGTAAAAATAAATTAATATCTCTTGGAGCGTCAGTAGTAGTTATCTTAGGGTTTTTATTTTATTTCATAAATATAATATCTAAACCAGCTTTAAGCACATTATATAGCAATCTTAGTGAACAAGACGGCAATATAGTGGTATTAAAATTACAATCCCTGGGTGTACCGCATCAAGTTTTGGAAGGAAATTCTCAAATTCTTGTTCCTGTGGATAAAACGCTTTCCCTTAGAATGTATTTTGCGCAAGAAGGTCTTCT
>JBKEHD010000009.1:0-33779 GCA_046710445.1 Candidatus Midichloriaceae bacterium | reverse complement strand
CTGAAAGCTCTGCTTTTGCCACTAATAATGCACTCTTTCTTTCGGCACCAGCTTTTACAGCAATTCTGCTTTTTTCCACATTTTTCTTGGACATCTTAACATTCTCTTTTTGAACATTAACGATTTTTCTTGAAGTCACAACATTTTGATATGATTTTACTGCTTTAAGCATAAGGTCATTAAAAGACTCTAAGTACTCTTGATATGCAGAATTTATTGATGCATTAGAGGCTGCTATTTTAGCAATACTTCCTCCACCAGCAAAAATTTCCTGCTCTATATTAATAACCAAACCGTTATAATTATTAGTTTTTTGCAGAGAATCAGCTTTATCTTCATAACGATTATGAGATAAATTTGCAGAGATACTAGGTAAAAACCCAGTGATAGCTTTCGGTTTTGAAAGCATGGTTATTTCAAGCTTCTTTCTTTGTGCCTTTAAACCTTCAGAATTTTGTAAGGCAAGTTTTACTGCATCATTGATATCGTAGGCAATAGATTCTGGTACGTATATAGTAACAGCAAGTAAAACGAAAAGAATTTTTTTAAAATTCATAAATTGGCACATTAAAATACAAAGGATGTGATTGTAACATATATTTTAAAAAAGTAAACTCCTCTTATATATTAATCATCACATCCTTCGTGCAAGAGTAGTGGATATAAAATTCACTACTCTTTAATATTCACTTATACTAAGCTAATGTTTGAAGCAGATTCTCTGCCTTTTTCTTTAACTATATCGTATTCTACTTTTTGATTATCATTTAAAGTATCTACTCCCGCAGATCTTACAGCAGATATATGTACAAACACATCTTTATTTCCGCTATCAGGTGTTATAAATCCGTATCCTTTCTCTAGATTGAACCACTTTACTGTACCAGTTGACCTCATATTATTTGTCTCCTTAAAAATTATTTAATTCAGCACCTTTAACTTTAATAATGCCACTTGTAACTTCCAGTATACGATGATTGCAGTAGAAAGAAAAAGATTACCGAGATGTGATGATAACACACACAAAGCATAAATAGCAAGTTTTATAGATATCATATTATTTATTAATAAAAACAAGCTATATAACTCATCACACCTATCAAATATTCATTATTAATGACCCAATATAATCATGAGTACTAATTTTTTTATGCGCTTCTTCAACTTGATCCATATTGTATTCGCTATCAATGTTTATTTTTAATTTATTTGAAGAAATAAGATCAAATATATCATTGGCACTAAGTATCAACTCCATCCTATTTTTTTTGTAATCAAAAACAGATGGAAAAGTTATGTAAAGAGATTTACTAGCTATATCCTTGATATCAATAGATTTCATACCCTTATAAACATCTCCATAACAACTCATAATCCCCATTTTTGTTAAAGAATTTAAAGATTTTTGAAAAGTTACTTCGCCCAAATTATCATAAACGATATTCACTCCAAAATTTTTAGTTATATCCATAACTTCTTTATCCCAATTTTCAGAAGTATAATTTACAACTTTATGACAACCATTTTTTAATGCAAAATCTTTCTTTATATCATCATCTATACTTCCAACAACCAACGCCCCAGCCTCACTTGCCAATTGAGATAAAATATATCCAACTGAAGAAGTGACATCATGAATCAAAACAATAGTTTTAGGACGAACAACATATACCCTTTTCAACAATGTATGCGCAACTAACCCAGGATAATACACTGCCGCTGCACTTTTTTGATATATTTCATCAGGCAGTGCAACGATACTATCTACATCTACCACAGTATATTCTGAAAAAGATCCTGCATTACATGACATGTATACTATAGAATCTCCTTTATAAAACCCCTTGACGCCGACACCCACTTCTTCTATTTCACCTGCAGCTGCATACCCTGGAATAACTCCATTATCACACAAAAAATCATCATCATTCAATCCAATAACAGTATTTTTTATCAAAACCTGTCCATGGCTTAATTTTTGAGGATCAACCTCATTAATTGCAAAGAATCTTCCAACATCTTTTTTCTGACAAACAATCGCTTTGCTCATAATTTAAACCTTAAGTTTATTAACAATCTTATTATAATTATAAATTTTTTCAACATTACCAAGAGTAGTAATTGTAAAATTTTTGTTTTTTAGTAAATTCACAGCTACACGTACTAAAGAATGTTTATCAATCTTATTGATTTTATCTAAAATTTCATCGTTAGTTATATATTTTCCAAAGAGTGCAAAATTATTACATATTTTTTTTGCTCTCGAAATACTACTTTCCATCGACATAAGCAAACTAGATTTCACTTGAGCTTTTGCTCTCAAAATCTCATCTTCATATATTTCTTGTGTCAAAGAGTGCAACTCCTCTATTACTAGATCAATTAATAAATTCATGTTTTGTGGATTTAATGCTGAATATATACCAAAAACTCCGCAGTCATCATAACTATTTGTGAATGAAGATATATTATAAACCAAACCCCTTTCTTCACGGATTTTTTGAAATAATCTCGAAGACATTCCACCGCCCAATATCATAGATAAAATTTGCATATCATAAAAATCTGCATCCAAATATGACACTCCCTCTAAACCAAATACAAATTGAGCTTGCTCTAAATCTTTCTTTACATGCAATTCTCCTCCAACATATACACCTTTATCCCAATCATCTACTTCATTATCATTGAAATTTTTAAATTTTGCACCGATCTCATCATTAAATTTATTAGTATCTAAATTACCTGCTGCAGAAATGATGGTGTTTTTTGTTGAATATCTTTTTTTATAATAGCTTATCAAATGATCTCTTGTTAGATTTTTAATAAACTCCTCTTCCCCAAGTATGGATCTACCCAAGGCCTGCTTTGGAAATGCAGTCTCTTGAAAATAATCAAAAACAATATCATCCGGAGTGTCACGAGTCATACAAAGCTCTTGCATAATCACCTCCCTCTCCTTATCCAACTCCTCTGCAGAAAAAGTAGAGTTTAAAAAAATATCAGTCAATATATCAACAGCTTTATCCAAATCATCTTTCAAAATTTTTGCATAATAGACTGTTGCGGTCCTTGATGTATAAGCATTAAAATACCCACCAATCAAATCAAATTCTTCTGCTATCTCTCTTGCTGTCCTTTTTGAAGTGCCTTTGAAAGCCATATGCTCTAAAAAATGAGAAATACCCCCTTCTACTTTTTGCTCATTTCTACTACCATTTTTCACCAAAATACTCACAGTGACAGTCTCGATATTAGCCATTTTATCTGTGCCAACAATCAATCCGTGACTATTTTTTACTGAATTTACTGATCCCATACAATTCGCTAAAATTTGAATTTGCCATAATGCTATAGCATAATTCGCTTTATATCACGCAAAAATTTTACAATATATTTTTTTAACTAATATACATCTTTAGACAAACCGCTATTTCCCTTTTATAACTTGTTTTTCGCTAATCTTATCAAATTCAGTAGCTAGAGAATTTGCAGAAATAAACCATATAACCATTATAACCAAGAAAATAACGAACATACTTGGAGATAAAGATATCAAAGTTGAGCCGGGTATAATAGATAACATCAAATGAGTAACAAACGAACCTGCAGATTTACCCATTCTACCTCCAATAACTTCAACAGCAGCTTTACCTTTTGATTTCAATTCCTCATCAAGTGGAATATAAGACATCTCTTTTGTTGCATCAAAAAACGCATATTTTGTCGATTTTCCTAAAATATTTTGAAGCAACCCAACAAATACCGCAACAACTATCGGGGTTACAGTAATAAATGTCATTAAATTCTTCGCTTCAACTTGATATATAGACAATGTAAAAAATATTACGGATGTGAAAAATATTACAACTGGAGTAATCATAGCCGCAAATCTCCAAGAAATTAAACTTAAGAGATACGATCCTATCAACATAGAAACCATAGCAGCTAGCCCGGTATAAGTCTGTAGATTAGCCATAAAATTCGCATAATCTATGGGCAGGCTATATACTATATGAGCTTGAGCCTTCCAAACACCTTCAACCAAATTTATCGAAGCACCATAACATAAAACCAACATAGTTATAAGACCTATGTATTTCGAAGTGAACACATGTTTCAACCCATCTAAAAACCCTATCTTTTTCTTTTTTTTCTTAGCAGTTTCAGCGTTTAATATAGAAATATCAACCAACTTATTTGATAAAATCCAAAATGCAATAGAAAGCAATATAGCAGCAAAAATGACAAAGGTATTTATTGACATCAATACATCACTCCAATTAGTTGCAGAACCATGTTTAGTAAAAAATCTAGTTATACCACCAGACATCAACATCCCAACTTGCCCTACAAAAGCAAATAACGGATATAATCTTTTTGCCTCTTTTATTTTAAATATTTGGTTTACAGTTTGCCAAAATAACAACGATAGCATCACACTACCCCATAACTCTGAAAGTATGTAATACAAAGAGTATGACCACCATTCTACAACAACAAAAACATACCTCAAATATGGCAAACTTTCTGCAGCTCCAGATAAATCAATTTTAAATGACTCAGAATTGGGAAAAAGATAAAAGCTAAAAATAGCAAAATATGCTACAAAAAACGCATTAAACAAATGAAATATTAATGTTTTATTAAAAATATCAGATAATTTTGCATATAATAACATTACCAAAATAGCAGAAGGCAAAACTCCCCATAATTTTATAGCCGAAATTAACTCAGCCCCCATATAGGATACAACTATAGTATCTTTAATTGTTCTTTGAACACTGTATATGAATAAAATCAAGATCATCATCACGGAAATAGCAAAAAATTTCCCTAACTCTTCCTTCTTCACAGGCAAATACTTCATCAAATTAGACATGTGCAACTATAAATTTAATATGTGACTTTCGTGCGAATTATAAACATTTTTTGTATAAAAACAAGTTCTTTTTTCTAAACTACTATTTTTTCAACTCCATATTTAAAGTTTATTGCTCTTTATCATTCTATATTTATACTATATTAAAATTTAACGTTTTATTAATATTTTGCTAAATTACACATGTTGATAAATCTATTTATTAATAACTTTATTTTAATAGATAAAATTGAAGTGAATTTCAATAAAGGTCTTACGTCTATAATAGGGGAGACAGGTTCGGGAAAATCTATTATATTAAAAGCCATATCCTACTTATTTAAAAAAAAATTAAGCTCTGACATTGTAAAAGACAAAACCAAAATCACATCTATAATTGCTGAATTTGATATTTCACATAATAATAATATATCAGAATATCTATATGAAAATGGATTTGCAAATGAGAATGATACAATATTGATCATAAGAAGGATTATAAATAACTCTTCTAAAAAAAATAAAATCTTTATTAATGATCAAATCGCAACATCAGAACATTTGACAGTGTTGAGCAAACAATTATTTGATATCTGTTCACAACATAATCATACAATTTTACTTGATTCCAATTCACATATAAAAATATTAGATGAATACCTAAATATTGGGGAAAATATAAAATTATTGGAAGGGATTTATTACAAATTAAAAAAATTGCAAAATGAAAAATTAAAAACAGAAGAATCCATAAAAAAGAGCATTTATGAAAAAAGCTATTTAAATAATCTATTACAAGAATTAACAGATCTCAATATAGAGACAGATGAATTGAAAAATCTTGAAATCAAGAGAAAAAAGATATCGGAAAAATTACGCATAGATGAAACATGTAATTTAGCAATAAATATTCTGCATGAAAAAGATAAAAATGTTATAGAAGAATTTTGGTCCCTTCATAAACAAATGTCTAAATTACCAGATGTTTTTCAAGAGCATTTAAACAGCCTAGAACCAGCCATACAAGAATTAGAATCTATATACCAACTATTCCAAGATACTTCAAGTGATTTAGAAAATAACTCTTATGACATAAATGATATTGAGCAAAGATTTTTTAAAATCAAAGAATTAGAATCTAAATACAAAACACCATCTGAAAAATTTTATAATCTGATGCAAGATTCAAAAAACAAATTTGAACTTCTAGAAGAAAATGATGATGTTTTACAAAAGATAGAAAAACAAATAACAAAAACAGAAAATGAATATTTTGACTTAGCAAATAGTATAAGTGACCTTAGAAAAAAAGGAACTCATAAATTAAGAGAAAATATTTTATCAAATATCCAATACATGAATATGGATAGAGCAGATATAAAAATAACCATCAACAAAAAAAACGAAATTTCCAAAGATGGAATAGATAATGTAGATATTTTGCTAAAAACAAATCCTGAGGCAGAATTTTTAACTATAAAAAAAATAGCTTCAGGTGGTGAACTATCCAGATTAATGCTTGCTCTAAAGCTTATACAAGGAAAAACCAACAAAGTTAAAACAATAATATTTGATGAAATAGATTCCGGAATAGGGGGACACACTGCGTTATTAACAGGAGAAAAACTCAAGACATTGTCTGAAAAAATCCAAGTGATATTAATAACACATCAGGCACAAATAGCATCAATCTCTGATAACCTATTGCTTGTTACAAAAAAACATACAGATAATACCACAACAATATCAACGCATTATTTGAATTCTAAAGAAAGAAAAATTGAATTAGAATGTATGATCACTGGCAAACGAAAAAACACATAAAATCAATAAATCCGTAGCTCATACAGCAATATATCATGAAGATAGATAGAATTTTTAACTCACAAAACAGCCCTTCATAATATTTTATTGCTTATTTGCAATTCTATTTCTACACTCAAGCCATTCTCAATAAATAGGCTATATCATGAAAATCCATCCTATAATATTAGCTGGAGGTTTTGGACATAGATTATGGCCATTATCAAGAGAAAAAAATCCAAAAACATTTTTAGAATTAGAGGAAGGAACTAACCTATTACAAAAAACTATATCCTATATATCGGATATCAATATTTTTCACCAACCAATTATCAGCTCTAACGCAAAACATCAGTGGCTAATAGAGCAATCTCTTAGTAATTTAAAAAACAGATATAAATTAATTCTCGAACCATGCTCTAGAAACACAGGTCCTGCAATCCTATCAGCACTCATAGATATAGAACAAAACACAGATGATTTAGTCCTAATATTACCAATTGACAATTATATAAATACACCAGAAATTTTCATACAAAATATACTTGAAATACAAGAAATTGCCAAAAAACATATCGTTGTTTTTGGTACTAAATTTAAAAAGTTTTCACCAGATTATGGTTATATAAAAAAAACAGATACAGAAATTCATCCAAAGGTATATGAAATAGATGATTTTATAGAAAAACCTAAACAGGAAACAGAAATAGATTTTGGGAAAAAATATTTTCGTAATTTTGGTGTAATATTTTCAAAAGGTAGTTTAGTACTCAATAGCATTCATGCAATTGACAAAAATTTATTTCAAAACATTAAATTATCCGTAGATAATTCTCAAAAACAAAATAACTGCACATCTCTATGTTATAATGATTATTCAAAATGCAACAATATATCTATTGATAAATTATTGTTAGAGAAATCAGAAAAAGTTGTTGTTTCTGAAATTAATCCCAAATTCTTTGATGCAGGAAATTTTCAACATTTATATGAAAATTCAAATGAAAACAAAATTGAAGGTAGGGGTGTAGCTTTAGAGAGTGATAACTGTTACATCAATTCTCCAGATTTATTTACCGCAATACTTGGAATAAAAGATATAGCAGTGATTTCTACAAAAGATTCAATTCTTGTTGTAGACAAAAAAAAGGTCAATAAAATAAATAATGTCACAAAATTTTTAAAAGAAAATCCTAATAAATATAAAAAAGAATTAGAGGGTGATACTGAATATAGACCCTGGGGTTACTTTATAAATTTATTTGAAGATACGGGTTATAAAATCAAAAAAATAATTGTGAATCCTAATGGCAAACTATCTTTGCAAAGCCATAAACACAGATCTGAACAATGGACAGTTATCGAAGGAACCGCGTATGTAACAATTGGTCAAAAAAAATTCAAACTTCTCAAAGGAGAATCAGCTCATATACCAATGAATGAAAAACATAGATTAGAAAATAAAGGCATAAGCAAATTAGAAATAATAGAGATACAACTTGGAGTGTATCTGGGAGAAGATGATATAACAAGATATGAAGACATATATCAAAGGGTTACATATCTAGCGCATCCTAATGAGTAGTGGGAAGGTTTGCTTGATGATAAGGATGCGCTAACTATATATTCACAGTCTCAACTACTTGGCGTAATTATTATCATATCAAATCAATCATTGCAACCATTAGTTTTATAAATTTATATCACTATGTGTTAAAATCATAAATATTAAAATTTTAGTACTATTTTTTCCCGTAATTTTGCAAAAATTTCAATAAATCAGCTCTATCTTGTAATTTTTTAATTCCAGCAAATGCCATTTTAGTTCCTGGAACATATTTTTTTGGAGATTTTAGATATTTTATTAGCTCTTGAATCGTCCATACATTCCCTTCTTCAGCTTTATTTTTCATTGCACTTGAATATGCAAAAGTTTTGTTTTCTGCAACTTTTGAATCAATAATATTCCACAAATTAGGACCAACCTTGTTACCTCCCCCATTAGCAATAGTATGACATATAGAGCATTTTTTAAAAATCTTTTCTCCATTCACATAATCAGCATCTGATAACAATTTATAAACATCTATATTATCTTCTTTGCTAGCATCATCAACAGCCACTACTTTCTCATCTTCCAAATCTGATATATCTATCGTATAACCTCTTTTTTCATCAGATATACCACTATAATAGATTATATCCCCTATATTTATTGCTAACAATAATGTTATTATTCCAAACGCTATGGCAGAAACAATTTTATCAAATTCGTAATTATTCACTAATTAATCTCATTTTTATTTATTAAAAAAATAACCAAGCAATATCTTAAATCAAGCTTTTATTTACATTTTAATCATTAATGCAAAAAAAACTATCAATATAAAATTTTGCTGATACACTTTTTCAATCAATATAAGATGTAATTAATATGTATATAAAAATTTTTTCTACAGCCTTTTTAACTTTATCTTGCTTTACATTTGTTATCGCTGCAGAAGATTCTGCTATGAAAACAGTAACATCTCAAGACTTTGCAAATCAGCAAAACGTTAAAACAGTTACTCCTGATGCTTATAATCCAGCAGCAGCATCAAATTCAAATACTCAAGACACAGTTGATACTACACAGGTTCCTACAACAACTCAAACTAATAACCCAGTGTCTAGTAATGCTACTCAGATGACAGACAGTGCTGCATCTTCTACTACAACAGCTGATTCTACTGCAACTGTTGCTGATGCCACTTCAAATACAACAGGTACAGACACACAAGTTTCTAACACAACCGATTCTACTGGTGTTAGCACAACTAATTCTGATACTGTTCCTAGTAAAAAAAATGGAACAAAAATGAAAAAAAAGAAAGCTGCACAAAAAATAGCTAGTTAATTTTATTAAGTAGAGATCTATTTATCATTTTAATTGGTCTCTACTGTCCTCATTATCTTCACACATACATTGAGTTATACAAAAGATTTGTTGTAATTGGATTATTTATCAATAAGATATACTATTGAATAAAAAAATAACTAGTTCATGAGTGTACAAATTTTGATGCCAGCCTTGTCTCCTACAATGAAAGAAGGAAATTTAGCAAATTGGCTAAAGAAAGAAGGAGATGAAGTTCGTTCTGGAGATATAATAGCTGAAATTGAAACAGATAAAGCAATAATGGAAGTTGAATCTGCTGATGATGGAATTTTAGCAAAAATATTAGTACCAAGCGGTGCAAAAAATGTAAAAGTAAACGATATTATTGCAATTCTAGCAGAAGATGGTGAAGATCCGAAAAAAATTGCAGATGACTTTAAAAACGAAATTAATATCGATACCAAAGATACAGAAGTAAAACTCACAAAAAATAAAGAAACAAAATCAATCGACTCTAAAGAGGATTCTAATTTTGATTCGTCAAATAAAATAGATGATAAGCAGGGTGACAGAAAATTCATTTCACCAGTTGCAAAAAGAGTCGCTTTACAAAAGAATATTGATATCAATCAAATACGTGGTTCTGGACCAAGAGGACGAATCGTAAAAGATGATTTGGATACATTAGCTATCAACACCAATATATCTAATGTCACTCAGGATACAATTATTGAAATAAGCAATATGAGACAAGTAATTGCAAATAAATTACTTGAATCTAAACAACAAATTCCACATTTTTATCTTGAAATAGAATGTGTAGTTGATCAATTAATGCAATTTAGACAAGATATCAACAATGCAGCTCAAAAAGATAAAGAGGGCATAAGTGCTTACAAAATATCTATCAATGATATGATTATAAAAGCAACAGCTTTGTCTCTTACAAAACATCCAAAAATCAATTCTTCTTGGAATAATGAGAATATTATACAATATGGAAACATAGATATTTCAGTTGCTGTGGCAGTAGATGATGGGTTGATTACACCAATAATAAGGAATGCTAATCAAAAAAGCACCATCGCTATATCTTCAGAAGTAAAAGATTTAGCAAAAAGAGCCAAGTTACAACGCCTAAAACCTGAAGAGTATCAAGGAGGAGGTTTTAGTATTTCCAATTTAGGAATGTTTGATATTAAATCTTTTTATGCAATTATCAATCCACCACAATCTTCAATAATGTCTGTGGGTAATATAAGAAAAATAGCTGCTTTTGATAAGCATGATCAATTAAAGCCTGTGAATGTCATGACATTCACGTTATCTTGTGATCATAGAGTCGTAGATGGTGCTACAGCAGCAAAATTCTTAAAGGATTTCAAACAATTTATTGAAAATCCTGCGTTAATGATTTGTTATTAATTTTAGTGAGTAAAATATGAGTCAATATGATTATGATTTAGTTATCCTTGGATCAGGTCCAGGAGGATATGTTGCAGCAATAAAAGCTGCACAAAATGGCTTAAAAGTAGCTGTAATAGAAAAAGAGAAGCTTGGTGGAGTTTGTTTGAATTGGGGATGTATACCTACAAAAGCATTACTACGCTCTTCAGAAATTATAGAGTATTTTAAAAGAGCTGATGAATTCGGAATTGATTGCAAAGATTTCAAAATTAATTTTGAAAAAATAATAAAAAGATCAAGAAATGTTGCTGAACAGTTATCAAAAGGTATAGATCATTTACTAAATAAAAATGATGTCAAAATTATATATGGATTTGGTGAGTTCGTAGATTCAAATTCAATAAAAGTAACAAATACAAAAGACAGTCAAAAAATCACCTCTAAAAATTTCATTATTGCAACTGGTGCTAAACCTAAATTTTTAAAAGACCTCTCTCCAAAAGATAATCAATGCATTATGGGATATAGAGAAGCTTTAATACCTAAAAATTTACCAAAAAATTTACTTATAATTGGGAGTGGTGCAATAGGAATAGAATTTGCAAGTTTTTATAATAATTTAGGGTCAAACGTAACTATTATTGAAATATCAGATAGAATTTTAGTTAATGAAGATAAAGAAACTTCAGAATTTTTAAAAAAATCACTCGAAAAACAAGGAATTGAGATATTAACAAATGCTAAAATAGATAATTTTACTTCTTCTAAAAATGGAATGGATTTTACAATCAGTACATCAAAAAAGAAATTAAATAAATCTTATGACAACATTATTTCTGCCATAGGAATATCTGCTAACATTGAAAATATTGGGTTAGAAAATACAAATATTCAACTTTCTGAAAAAATGTATATTAAAACCAATGATCAAATGGAAACAGATCAGAAAGGAATTTTTGCCATAGGAGATGTAGTAGCACCCCCTTGTCTTGCACATAAAGCAAGTAAAGAGGCTGATATATGTATCAATGCTATACTAGGCAAAGAAACAAAAAAATTAAATATAGACAACATACCCAGCTGTGTTTATTGCCACCCTCAAGTCGCAAGTATTGGGTTAACAGAAGAAAAAGCTAAACAAAATTTTTCTGAAGAAAATATAAGGATTGGAAAATTTCCTCTAATAGGTAATGGCAAAGCAATAGCTTTAGGAGATACTGATGGATTTGTAAAAGTAATTTTTCATAAAATTACTGGAGAATTATTAGGCGCTCATATGGTGGGACCTGAAGTAACAGAAATGATATTTGGATTAACCCTGGTAAAAAATTTAGAAGGCACGGAATTAGACATTCTTGAGTCTATTTTTCCACATCCTACTATATCAGAATCCATCCATGAAGCTGTTTTAAGTGCAGTAAATAAAAGCTTGCATATTTAAGATTACGAAAAAGTATTGCAAATTTATTCAAATAACATTGCATTTAAATAAATTTGCTTTATATTTTATCTTAATAATGTGGTTGCGGGCGTAGCTCACTGGTAGAGCACAACCTTGCCAAGGTTGGGGTCGAGGGTTCGACTCCCTTCGCCCGCTCCAAATTTAGGGGGCATAGCTCAGTTGGTAGAGCATCTGCTTTGCAAGCAGAGGGTCATCGGTTCGAATCCGTTTGCCTCCACCAAGTCTTATATAGGTGATAAAGAAAATTTGATTATCTAGGATTTGGTGTCGTGATAGTATATTTTTCAATATTAAGATTTATCTTGCTGAAATTATCCTTAATCAAAGATCATTGTGAATTGCATTATTTTCTTCTGGAGACCAAATAATATAGATTTCATTTGAAATTTTTTCTACATAGTAACAACCATATTGTTCAAAATAAGATTTTAAACTTTCTTTATCTTCTAATATATGTTCTGTCGAAGTAAAAAATCTTGAATTATTTATTTCTAGTAACTCATAGCAATCTAATTTAGATTCTCCCTTAGAAAGTGATTTATAATAAGGCATGTTTGTTTGAATAGGTTTGATTTGTAAGTATTTATCCGACTCATTGTAATAAGGAATATATATTTTTATATCCTTAGGTATTGGAAAGTATATTTCAATAAAGGATTGAATATGATCTGACGAATTTGATACTTTATGAAGTAAATCATCTGTGCAAACACTAACTTCTCCAGCAGTTAAATTTGTTACACCTATATAGTATAAATTAACAGCTACAGTTTCTGAAAAATCACTAATTTTATGGCGATATGTATCTTCAACCAATCCATTGGTTATTGGTAAAACAAATATATTTATATCGCTACCATGGTTATGAAAAGGAGTAGAACCGCCTACCTTCATTTTATGTATAAAAACTACAAATTCACCATTTTTATCATTAATTAAGATATTTCTTTGATATTCTATTGAATCTGTAATACTTGGTACAGCTAATTGAGCAGAGCACTCCTCTATATCATTTTTATTTTCTAAGTACCATAATTTTAATATTTTAGTAAATTCTAAAATGGCTTCCTGATCGCTAACACTAATGGCATTTTGAAAATTTTTTGCAGACTTTTCAATAATACTAAAAGTATTTGTACATATAATAGACATAATTCCTTCCATTGTTATAATGTTTATGAGTGTATAATCAATAAATATTAACTTGTCAAATAACAACTTGAGCCCCCTGCATAACTAGAAATTTTTGAAAATTTGTAAGAGTAATAGAAATGAGAACCGCAGTATATTGTATATACATGAGGATCGGTATTTTTAGTCTTTTTTATTATCTCTCATATTTTATTAGGTTACGCAGCGGTCTTTCTCTTATATTGCTATGATTTTTGGGGATCACTTTACTATAATTTCAAAACATAAATTTTTAAAATTTGAATTTTATACCTGCTGTAATAGCTCTTCCTTTTAACTTTAGATTTTCTTTATGCTGTACTTTATTATTAAAATGAAATGTTGATACTTCTGTGTACGTAGAGATCCCTTTTGCAATTCTATACTCTAAACCCCACATTAAATTTTTATACCCTATACCATCGCTATTTATACTATACCAATCACCTGTTTTATTTCTAATGTAATTAATATTTGTACTTACTGGACCAAAACTATATTGAAACCCTGTTGTCCAATAAACTGTCTTTGAAGTATTATTTATATTTCCTAAGTTATATTTATTTAAATTTCCATAAGAAAAACAAAAAGATACACCTTGATAATTCATATTCGAACTAAAAAGCCACCCATAAAATTTTCTATCATTTTTGTTTTTCCCAAACTGCAAAATATTTGATAACTTTATCCCAATATTTTCAATTTCACCTGTATATAGAACTCCTAATTCAGCAATATTCTTTAATATCTCTTCATTACCAAATTTTTTAATTGTTGGTGTATATGAAATAGCAAATCTAATACCATCAAATTCCGGAGTATAATAATTTAGCTTTGCACTATTTTTCCCTGAAACACCAAAGGCATTAATGCTATTTGTTGGAAAAAACGTATCTAATGGAAAATATTTAAAACCACTATCTCTTTCAGATACTATATCTCCTAAATACAACAGACTATTGTCATTCATAAAATTTACTATTGTATTTGCATCTATAGAGTTAGAAATACTTGTATAATTACCAACCTCAAATCTACCTAATTTATTTTCAAAATACCCCACTACTTGCTCTACTGGATAAATATTTTCTTGATCTTTTTTATTATTTTCATTTAGCATATTTGGGTTAAGTTTCACGTGGAACCCATATTTTTTATTATTTTTTAGCGATTTCCAAAATTTAAAATTCAACCCTCCATTTATAAAAAATTTATTATTATTTTTTTTCCCTAAGTTACTGTTGAAATTTTGAAAATTCACTAAGCCATCAATAGCAAACTCAGCGCAATAAACATTATGAATGATAAGAAATGGTATAATATAGATTACAGCTCTAAAATACTTCACTTTTTGATATGTTCATATATTAAATCTATAACTTTAGCAAAAGCATCAGTATATCTATTTGAAAGTTTATACGCGTTATTCCCCAAGAATTCTCTTCGTTCTTTATCCTGAAATAACTGATTCAATTCATATGTCAATTCTTCTGAATCTTTTACTGTGATTATTGCATCATGATCTTCAAATTCCTTTATGGTATCCTTAAAATTAGATATGTATGGACCCACTATAATAGTTGCACCTAATTTTGCAGGTTCAATTATATTATGACCTCCAATATTACTCAATGAACCACCAAGAAATACAACATCTGATGTCTTGAAATAATCTCCCAATACTCCAAACTCACATACCAAAAATATATCTGTAGAATCGTCATAATCATCTATACAATCAATATATTTTAACTTTGCATCTCTTATCTCGGATATAATTTTATCTTTCCTATTGGGATGTCTAGGAATAATAATCGTAACAATGTTTGGGAATTTTTTCTTCAAACTGATATGTGCATCATATATTGCTTTTTCCTCACCTTGATGTGTACTTGCTGCTACTAATATTTTTTTGTCTTTCAATACAAGATTCAACTTATCAACATATTTTTGTGAAAATTTCAATGCAGGAAGAAAATATTTAAAATGTCCTATATATTCTAAATTCTTTTCATGAAAAAATTTAAATTTTTCATAATCTGATTTACTTGCGGGATAAATTTTATGAAATTTCTTTAAAGTTTGAGAAGCAAAGTTAGAACATAATTTCCATTTTTTAAAAGATTTATCTGATAACCTTCCATTAAATAATAAAATTGGGATATTTTTATATGCTGTATCAATCAAATTTGGCCATAATTCTGATTCCACAAATACAATTAGTTCAGGTCTCCAATTTTGTAAAAATCTTCTTATGATAAATTGTAAATCTATTGGCAAAAATTGATGTGTTGTATTTTTTATCTTTTTTTTCAAAAAAATTATAGAAGAGGTTATGGTAGCCGTAGTAACAACACAATGTATATTATCTTGTTTCTCTATCACTTTTTTAATAATAGGAATCAAAACATTAACCTCCCCAACACTTGCAGCATGAAACCAAATCACTTTTTTATTCGGCCTTTCCCCTTGCTTTATAGTGAGTTTTTGCAAAAAACTTTTTGTATTTTCTTTCCCACGCCCTATTCTAAAAAGCATATATAATATTACTATAGGAAAAAATATAATTGTTAATATTCTATAAATTTTCATAATAAGATTTCGTGTATTTATTATCTAAAAGATTCATTTGGTTTAACATTATCTTTTCTAATCTACTATCATCTTTAGAAGAAAAGTATATCGGAGCAGAAATATCTATACTAATTTCGGAAAAAGGTAATGGTAATAAAAAATTATCCCATGTATTAATAACCTTTCCTTTGCTACATGAAAAAGAAATAGGTATCACCGGAACATTGTACTTATTCGCAATATTAGTTAAAGCAGTTTTCACCTTATATCTAGGCCCTCTTGGCCCATCAGGAGTAATAACAATGCGCTCTTTTTTAATCTTTTTTATAATTTCTTTTGTAACAACAAGATTGTTTTGATACGTAGATCCTCTGATTGAATTATGTCCATATAAATTTATGAATTTATCAATGTAATTTCCGTCATTATGCGAAGAAGTTAATACAAAAAAAGATCCAAATTTTTTCATGAATTTTGGAAGAATAATTAATCTCCCATGCCATAAAGTTATGATACATGGTGATTTTGATTTCAATATCTTCTCAGAATCAGAATCAATATTTTGCCTAATTCTTGAAGTTATAAAGACAATCTCTATATATATTCTCAAAATTTTTGTAATAAATGAAATAATATATTCAGATCTTCCAATAACTTTAAGTGTAGATTTGATCTTTTTTTTTATATTATTACTCACAAATAATCATTTCACGATATTAAATAACAAAGAATTTATACACTAAAGATTAACTTTCTTCTATTGATATTTTTATTATATGACTTGATAATAACATCGATACAGAAAAACTAATCAAAAACATTGCGACCAATAACACAAGATAATACAATTCTTTATATTTATAACAAATAACATATATAATGATAGTTGGTAAATTAATTATCATAGAAATTAATATTTGTGATATTTTATGCTTATGACTTAGTAAAAAAGCAGATGCAAAAATAGAATTAATCACAATATTAAAAATTATAATGAATTTCAACAAAAGATCATAACCTTGATTTTGAAAAGAAAAGCCTTTTTCAATAATTTCTACACAAAATAAAATTGGTATATACAAAATTGTATATATAATTATAGATGATACAATTTTTGATAAAAGAAAAATTTCTAAAGCAACTCCTGATAATAAAAATTGTTCTAAAACCCCTTTTTTGTAATCCTCTACCAAAACAGTATCTATTGATAAAATCACAGAATATATTATAAATAAAATCTCAAATACTCTAAAAACATCTATGTTTTTATCTGAAATAATAAAATTAATTATCATCAAAGATAAAAGAAAAAGGAATAAACTGTTTAATATATTAGCTTTATTGGATAAAGCTAATCTTATCTGACGAAAAAATACAGAACTGAAAACTGAAATAGCATCTGGAGTAAGGTGTTTGGTATATTTAGTCACAGGAAAAATCCTCCATACTAATTACGTTTTTTTCATCAATGCTTTTATCAGATATATGATTTGCTATTATCACAATTCCTTGTTGACCACATCTAGCTTTAATCAAATTATTTACTATAATTAACCCCTCTCTGTCCAATGAATTAAAAGGTTCATCCAAAATCCAAATTTTTGCATTTGTTAGCAATAACCTTGATAATAATACACGCTGTTTAAACCCTTCTGATAATTTGAAAATCTCAGTATGAATAAATGGTTCAAGTGAAAATGTCCTAATAGCAGCTGCTATATTTATTGTTTGCTTGTACATACTTGCAATAAATTCTAAGTTTTTCAAAACACTTTCTTGTTGATCTAAAACTTCTCTCTTACCAACATAAAAAAGTAAATTGTAATATTCTTGAATAGATAATTTTATATTTATACCATTAAAAAAAATATCTCCTTTCTCTTTTTGTGATAAATTTGCTATTATCCTCAATAATGTAGTCTTACCTATTCCATTTCTTCCTTTTATAAATAAACAAGATCCTGAGAATAATGTAAAACCTATATTTTCAAAAATAAGTTTACCATTCCTTTTGGCAGATAAATTATGACAAGTCAGCATTTATACTAAGATTATTTTTTAAAGAAGGATCTACTTTATATTGCTCATATAACATAGAATACTCTCCGCCTTTTGATAGCAGATCGCTATGCTTTCCTTTTTCTATAACTTTACCATTAGACAATACAAAAATAACATCAGCGGTTTCTATAGTGGATAATCTATGTGCTATAACAATAGTTGTCTTCCCTCGTTTTAAAAAATCTAAGGCCATTTGAACTTTTTTTTCTGAAATTGCATCCAATGAACTCGTAGCTTCATCTAATAATAATATAGGGGCATTTTTCAAGATTGCTCTAGCTATAGATAAACGTTGTTTTTGCCCACCAGATAACTTAACACCCTTTTGACCTATCCTCGTATTATATTGTTTTGGAAATTCCATAATGAATTCATGAGCTGCCGCTGCCATAGAAGCATCTAACACCTCTTCATTTGAGGCTTCTAATCTTCCATATTTGATGTTTTCCATTATAGTTTCATCAAATAAATTTATCTCTTGGCTAACGAAAGCTATATTTTCTCTTAACACATCTAATTTTATATCCGCTATTGATTCTTCACCAATTAGTATATTTCCAGAGTCTATGTCATACAATCTTTGCAACATATTAAGTACAGTTGTCTTCCCTACACCAGAACCTCCAACAAGAGCTACTGTCTCACCCTGATTAATAGATAAATTCAACCCATCCAATATATTTTGTCTTTTATCTTTTTTATAGGAAAAATAAACATTTTTGAAATTAACACTAAATTTAGTAAGCTCTTTTATATCTTTCCCTGTATTTAATGTCATTTCTGATTCAACATCCAACATTACAAATAATCTCCTTGCTGCACTCAAACCCTCTTGCATCAAAGTATTGAATTTAGAAATAGATTTAAGAGGCTTATATGCCAGTAACAAAGCTGTTATAAATGAAAAAAATGCACCTGGAGTAGTTTGATTTTCAATAACTTGATGCCCACCATAAAAAACAACTAACGCCACAGCTACTCCACCTAAAATCTCCATGAGGGGAGAGGAGGCTGATTCAATATATGCAGCTCTTTTATAAATAGAAAGAAATTTATGTATCACTTCTTTTGCTCTACTAATTTCGTATTTTTCTCGACAATAAGATTTAATTAATTTTATGTTTTGAAAAGTTTCATCCAATCTTACAGTAAAATCTGCAAGCTTTTCTTGCATTTTTTTGGATGTAACTTTCATTCTTCTACCTAAAATACTTATAGGATACAAAGCTATAGGCAATACTACTAATGTAATTACTGCTAAATCAAAACTCTGATAAAACATTATACCCACAAGACCAAGCAGAGTAAAAAATTCCTTTACAATCCCTGTAAAAATCTCTGAAGAGGTGGTTTTTATGGCATTGATATCATTAGTAAATCTTGATATAAGATTTCCTGATGGATATTTTGACAAAAACTTCAAATTTGCATGAATTAAATGTTCGTATAATTCTACTTGTATATTTGAAACTATTTGCTGCCCCAATCTTTTCATAATCACCGATTCATAAAAAGAAACACCACCATTTAATATTGCATTAAGAAGAATGGCCGGCGGTATCAAAAATAACATGTTAGCCTGCTTTTCTACAAATATATTATCAAGAACAGGTTGTATTAACCACGCACTCATTGCAGTTGTCAAAGATATAACAATCATACAAAGCATGGCAAGAATCAACTTCCTCCATAAAGGCTTAATATATTTTGTAAATAGCCTCTTTCCTATATACCAATTGCTATTGTATACTGCATCTATGTTATTTTCATATACCATATTAATTAATTAACTATACTTTTCCATATTTTGTTTATTACAGAAGTAGTAGGTTGAATTGTTTGTTTAGCCCCCCTTGGTTTTATATCTTTTTTATTAAATGGTTTTTTGTTATTATTATTGTTATATTTTCTCACTATCTTTTTATTGGGAATCATTTTAGGTTTTTCCCTTCTGTTTTGTGGAAAATCAATCTTTTCTTCCATAATTGTTGGGATACTTGCTAACTCTGGAGCAATATACTGTCTATTTTCAATATCACTACCTTTTTTATCAAATATTATTCTATGGTCTTCAGGAGCTATCAGATCATCTATGTATAAATTTATATTAATCCCATTATCTTTTTCCAATACGATTAATTCTTGCTTATGATTATTGATTAAATATATCACTACGTCACTATTCGCAAAAACATTTAAGGATTTCTTTTGTTTTTTTGCTATAAAATGTTTTATCTTATCAAGCAACATAAAGGCAAGAGAACTCTTGATTGTTATTTTACCCGCTCCATTACAATGGTTGCAAACTTTTGAATTTGCTTCAATAAAGCTTCTTCCTGTTCTTTGACGCGACATTTCTAATAAGCCAAATTCGCTAATTCTACCTATTTGAACTTTAGCTTTGTCATACCAAAATGCTTTTTTCAACTCTCTTTCAACAAGCTTTTTATTTTGAAATTCTAGCATATCTATGAAATCTATCACTATTAAACCAGATAGACCTCTAAATCGTGCTTGTTTAACTATTTCTTGTACAGCTTCTATATTTATGTTTAGCGCTGTATTTTCTATACTATATTCCTCTGTATATGTCCCAGAATTAATATCTATAGAAATCAAAGCTTCAGTAGTATTAATCACTAAGTACCCACCAGATTTCAAAGGAACTTTAGCAAGGTATAACTCTTTTATAGCATTATCTACTCCATACTCAACCAATACTGGAGACAAACTTGTATGATTTTTTAGTTTATCCATATTTTTTGGAATAAATATTTTCAAAAAATCACTAACTTTTTGAAAAGCTTCATCTCCTGACACAATTATCTCATCTACTTCAGTAGTATAATATGCTTTAATACTGCTTGTAAGAATATCTCCTTCTTCATAGATCAACGCAGGAGCATGAGAGGACATAGCAGATTTTTTTGCTTTTTCCCATATCCTGTTTAAATAACTGAAATCTCTTTTAATCTCTACTTTTGTCTTCTTTTCTGAAGCAGTTCTCAATATTAAACTTACATTGTTATTTCCTTCAATTAACCCATCAGAAATAGCTTTCAACCTGTCTCTTTCTTCAGCATCTTCAATTTTCTTTGATACAGAACATGCAGATTTGATTGAATTTGGAGAAAAAACACAATATCTACCAGACAAAGAAATATAAGTGGTTAAAAAAGCACCCTTATTTCCTCTTTCTTCCTTATCTATTTGTATCAATAGGATTTGATCTTTTTTTATTACTTCTTGAATCTTGTATTCTGGCTTTACATATTTTTCAGGTTCTGTGGTTTCAGATTCACTGGTTTCAGATTCTGTATTTGAATCTTCATTGTCTTCTTTTCCTTCTTTTCCTTCTTTTCCTTCTTTTTCCTCTACCACCTTATCCTTATCAACGCTTAACCCATTAAGTAAATTTTCTTTATCACCAACTGGTATTTGGTAATATCTTGGATGAATCATTTCAAATGGTAAAAAACCTTTTTTTTCATTGCCATATTCTACAAAAGCAGCTTGTAACGAAGGTTCCACCCTATTAACTTTTCCTAAATAAATATTACCTCTTATTGATTTTTTATTTAAATTTTGATATTCGAATTCTTCTACCTTATTATTATCATCCAACAACAAAAATTTTGTCTCTTCCTGATAAAAAGCATCTATAATTATTTTTTTTGACATCTTAAATTTCACTCCTTATACAACTAAATTAACCATTTCATGCACCTTGAACACATTTTCTTTTAATTTTCATCCACTTAACCCAATTGACATTTTCAATTTATCGCTATATTAACGTGAACTTAAAGCGTTTATATGACAATTGCTCGAATGAAGATGTTTCATCTGCATTTTTCAAGTGGATTATAACGAAATTAGAAAAAAATGATAGTTTTAAATATGTCTATAAAAATAGTAGATTTTTTTTACTGGAGAATTTTGGCTTTTCTTTTTAGTATTTCATTGACTATAGCAGCCGCGATTGGCTACTTTGAAATTGGGTTGAATTTAGGTATTGATTTTACAGGTGGGATTATAACAGAAATAAAGCTGAGCAATCCTGCTTTAGGAAATGGTGTAAAAGAATCGTTAGAAAAAAAATATAAAAACATCTCTATACAAATATCCAATACAGATGTTCTATTACGATTCCAAAATTCTGAACATATATCAGATAATATAGAAATAGATAACGTCAAAGCTGATATATTGAAAGTTGATAACAAGGCACAAATTTTAAAATTAGATGTTGTAGGGCCAAAAATAAGTTCTGATTTGATGAATAAATCTATCTGGGCATTTTTTTGGGCTTTATTGATGGTTATGATTTATGTTTTCATAAGATTTGATTGGAAATTTAGTATTGCTGCAATATTATCCTTATGCCACGATGTCTTTGCATCAATTGGTTTCTTCATATTTACTGGATATGAATTTAATCTCACTTCCATTGCTGCAATTTTGACTATAATAGGTTATTCGGTTAATGATAGCGTTGTAATATTTGATAGAATACGAGAGAATCAAAAGAAATTAAGTTCAAAAATCACCCCAAAATTAATAAACAAGAGTATAAACGAAACGTTATCAAGAACCATGATGACTTTCTTAACTACATTTGTAGCTTGCATTGCTTTGTGGATTTTTGGTGGTGACAGTTTAAGAAGCTTTAGTGCGGCAATAACATTTGGTATTGCATTTGGCACATATTCCTCTATATTTATATCAGCAAATGTACTACCTTATATGAATGATAGACACCAAAAAAACAAGTCTTTTTAGAACTAAATCTGTAGAAGCATACAAGAAAGAAGCGGCTTCTGATAAAAGTTTTGTTAAAAGTTTTGGAGTTATACAATTAATATTGCTGGGTATAGGTGCGATAATAGGAGGTGGTGTCTTTGTTTTTACTGGAACTGCCGCTTACAATCACACGGGGCCAGCTATTGTCTTGTCATTTGCCCTAGGAGGCTTTGTTTGCATATGCGCTGGGCTTTGTTATGCTGAATTTGCATCTGCAATCCCCGTTTCTGGAAGTTCATATACATATATTTATACAACATTAGGTGAATTCCCTGCATGGCTAGTGGGTTGTTCCGTTATACTAGCTTATTTTTTAACTGCTGCATCCGTTGCAAATGGTTGGTCTAGTTATTTTGTAGGGTTATTAGATTATTTTAATATACATCTTCCAGAAAAATTTGTGCATACTACTGGATATGAATTTGTTAATTCAGAAGGATTAATCGATCATGCTCTTTTTGATTTACCAGCTTTCACTATATGCTTCCTTACTATGCTAGTTTTGTATAAAGGAACAAAAGATTCATCTATTGTTAACGGTATAATAGTATTCATAAAAATGTCTATACTTATAGCCTTTGTTATATTGGGTTTTTCAAAATTAGATACTGCAAATTGGACACCTTTTATACCAAAAAACACAGGTGTATTTGGTGAATATGGTTTTTCTGGAATATTAGCTGGTACATCCATAGTATTTTTGGCATTTAATGGTTTTGATTCCATATGTACAGCCGCACAAGAAACGAAAAACCCTAAAAAAAACTTACCAATAGCTATAATAGTATCAATTGTGATAGCAACCATATCTTATATTATTGTAGGAGCTGTGTTAACTGGAGTTGTAAATTATACAGAACTTAATACTTCGCAACCATTTGCTATTGCAGCTCTAAAAATAGGCATTCCAAGCTTTGTTCTTTTTGTAAAAATAGGATCTGTTGCAGCTTTAACTTCGGTAGTATTGATACATCAATATGCTATAGTAAGAATGATCTACACAATAACAAATGATGGATTATTGCCCACTATCTTTAAAAGAATGCATAAAACACATCATACTCCGTACTTTACTACTGTATTATTCGGTTTAGCAATGGGAGTTGTAAGCTCTACCATTCCTTTGGATCAAACTGTGAGATTAAGCACATGTTTTCTTCTACTTACCATTATAGCAGTATGTATAAGTCTAGTATATCTAAGGCATTCACAACCCAATCTTCAAAGAGGCTTTAGGTGCCCATTTGTTCCTGTGGTGCCTGGTATAGCAATACTATTATCAGTACAAATAATTTTTAGTTATCCACAAAGCGTTTATTTTTATGCTTTTATTTGTTTATTAATTTGTTCTTTATATTATATATTTTATGCAAGATACAAAAGTAAATTGGCAAGATAACGTAAAATCTATTTTTAAACCAAAAAAGGTTCAAGAAATTGATGAGCATTTTTCAAAGCACAATAAGCTAGATAAGAAGCTGAGTATCTTCGAAATAATAGGGATTGGGATCGGGATGATAGTGGGAGCAGGTGTATTTATATTAACAGGTATAGCTGCAAGCGTACATGCTGGACCAGCGATTACATTATCTTTTCTTTTGAGTGCATTGATATGTATTTGTGCTGGGCTTTGTTATGCTGAATTTGCTTCTATTGTTAGTAGTTCTGGTAGCTCCTATACTTATACATACCTTAGTTTCGGTGAATTCCCAGCTTATATGGTGGGGTTGATATCAGTGACTGGTTATTTTTTTGGTGCTGTTTCAGTTTCTGAGGGTTGGTCTGGTTATTTTGTAGATTTAATGTGTGATTTTAATATTAATTTTTCTGAGAAATTTATTCATCCCTTTGGATATAAATATGTAGCCAACGGAATATCATGCAATTCATTATTTAATATTCCCGCTTTTATTATCTCTATACTATCTTCATTGATTCTTTATAGGGGTGTTAAATTCTCTTCTATAGCAACATCTATAGCAGTGATAATAAAATTAGTGGTATTAACAACATTCATATGTATAGGTGTTTTTTATATAAATTATGACAATTGGACTCCGTATATACCTAAAAATACTGGAGAATTTGGGAAATATGGTTTCTCTGGTATTATAGCTGGAGTATCCATGGTCTTTTTATCTTTTAATGGGCTTGATGCTGTATGCACATCTGCACAAGAAATTAAAAATCCTAAAAAAAACATACCTATAGGAATCATTGCAACAATTATCATTGTAACCATTTTATATATTTCACTATCAGCAGTACTGACAGGATTGGTAAGTTATACAAAGCTGGGCGTTCCACAATCTTTATCGCTAGCTGTAACTGCAATAGGTATACCTTGGTTAAACTTTTTTATTAAAATTGGTGCAATAATGGGGCTTACCTCTGTAGTTCTTGTTAGTCAATATACCATCATCAGAATGTTACTAGTCATAGCTGACGATGGATTGCTACCAAAGTTTTTTGCAAAGGTGCATAAAAAATACAAAACACCACATAGATTAACTTTATTAGTAGGAATTTTAATGGGGTTAATGGCTGGATTCACTGATCTAGAAGATATTATAAAGTTTAGTAGTTTTTTTATTTTAATCAGCTTAATAACGGTATGCATTTCATCAATAAAGTTTAGATATAAGAATTCATCAGATGTAAAACAAGGGTTTAAATGCCCTTTTATGCCTATAACTCCAATGATAGCAATACTTCTATCTATTTTTATTATAATATCTTCTTATACATTAAAAATTTATATTTATTCATTATTAATTTTCACCATATTAGCATTTTTTTATTTTGCTATAAAAATAAATTCTTTTAAAAAACACCTGTAATTATGTTAGATTTATCATATATCCCCTATAAATCACGAAGAAATATTAAAATAAATAATAAGGAATTATTAGATTTATTAAACCTACATTCAACAGAAGCATTTTTTAAATCCAATCCAAAACTGAATGATCAAAAAATTAATTTAGAGATAGGTTTTGGTTCTGGTGAATTTATACTTCAGCAAGCAAAACAAAATCCAGAGGAAATTTTTTTTGGATGCGAGGTGTATAATCATGGAGTAATCAAATTACTTCATAATATTCAACGAAATAATCTAAAAAATATTTTTGTTTGCAATATAGATGTGCGTGAGTTTTTATTAAATCTACCAAAAGAAATATTATTCAATAATATATATATATATTATCCTGATCCATGGCCTAAAAAAAAGCATAATAAAAGAAGATTAATCTCTGGTAATTTTTTAGAGTTTTTATTAAATAAATTTCAAAAGAATCTGTGTATAACAACTGATCATAAAGATTATGCTGAAAGTATTTTGTATCAAGCTTTGTTATTACCAAGTTATTATATTGATACTATGCTAATATCAAATAATCAAAAATTACACACAAAATTTGAAAAAAAAGCAATTATGAATAAAAGCAACATATTTAATTTTATTCTCAAACACTCTAATGAATCAAGATAATTACAATCAGAATACTATATACGCATTATCAACTTGCTACGGCAAATCTGGGATTGCTATAATAAGAATTTCTGGTCCAAATGCAGTAACTGCTATAAAAGCATTTAAATTTACAAAAAATATTATTCCAAAAAAAGCTCTATTAGGCACCATACATGATCCCATCACTTTAGAGATAATTGATGAAATAATTTTAATATATTTCCCAAAAAACAATAGTTATACAGGAGAAGATTTAGTTGAATTACAAATTCATGGAAGTATAGCAATAATAAATACTTTGCTAAATAAATTAAGCTCTTTGAATTACCTGAGAATGGCAAACAATGGGGAGTTTACAAAAAAAGCATTAGAAAACAATAAAATTTCCCTAATAAAAGCTGAGTCTATAATAGATCTTATAAATGCAGAATCAGAAGCACAAAGAAAATTAGCTATAAGGAATTATAATGGAAATTTAGATGCTATTTATATTTTTTGGAAGAATGAATTGGTGAAAATCATTTCAATTGTCGAGGCATTTATAGATTTTCCAGATGATATGCTGGATACAAAGGATATAAAAAAATTAGATTCTATGATTATTGATCTTAATAATAAAATAAAAACTGAGATTGATGGATTTAAAAATTCACTAACTTTGATGAATGGCGTTAATGCTTCTATCATAGGTCCTACTAACGCAGGGAAATCAACATTAATGAACATTCTCACATATTCTGATACATCTATAATATCTGATATCCATGGAACAACGCGTGATATAGTGAAAAATAAAATAGATGTTTCTGGTATATCTGTTATTTTACATGACACTGCAGGGTTTAGAAAAACTACAGATAAAGTGGAAAAATTAGGTATAGATAAATCAAAAAAATATATTATTAAATCTGATATTATACTACTTATCTTTGATATAAATAATATCCCTCCACCCTCTTTCTTTTTAAATATAAAAGAGTTAACCAAGCATGATCAAAAAATCATAATTTTGATTAATAAAATTGACTTAGATACTAATTATTCAGAAAAAATTAAGGCTAGTAAAAAATTATTATTTGATATTCAATTTCAGTATAAAAAAATCATAGAAGTTTCTTTGCATGACAAACTCAATTGGGATTCATTTTTTTCTATATTTCAGGAATCTGTTAAATCCTTTGTAGATACAGAAAATCATACTGTAATCTCTAATATACGACACCAAAATTGCTTAAAAACATTTTCGACATATTTGGAAAACTCGCTATCAATTAATATTTTAGATTTAAAAGCACAAGAATTAAGATTTGCATCTAGTGAAATCGCTGGTTTATTGGGAAACATACATTCAGAAGAAATTTTAGATCAAATTTTTAGTAGTTTTTGTATAGGAAAATGATATACATATAATGTTTCACGTGGAACATTTCTGATATTATATGAATATAAAATACGACGTTATAGTAATAGGTGCCGGTCATGCTGGAATAGAAGCCGCCTCTGCTTCCGCTAGAGTAGGTGCCAAAACTTGCCTGATTACAAAAAGTCTTGAAAATTTAGGCGAATTATCTTGTAACCCCTCCATCGGGGGTGTTGCAAAAGGCATCATAGTAAAAGAAGTAGATGCTCTTGGTGGAATTATGGGAAAAGCCATAGATAAAGCAGGGATTCATTTTAAAATTCTAAATAAAAGCAAAGGACCCGCTGTTTGGGGACCAAGGGCACAAGCAGATAGGGACTTATACAAAAAAGCAATCAGTGATATTATTCTTAATCATGAAAATTTAGATTTGGTATATGAAGAAGTTGATGATTTAATAATAAAAGATAATGCTGCTATTGGGGTAATATCTAAATCAGGTAAAATTTTTGCCAACTCTGTGATTATAACTACAGGTACTTTTCTTAATGGCGTGATGCATATAGGAAAAGAGCAGTCTGGTGGGGGAAGAGCTGGAGAAGCTCCCTCTAAGAAATTAGCTATTACATTAAAAAATTTAGGACTTAAATTAGGAAGATTAAAAACGGGAACACCAGCAAGGATAAATAAATCTTCTATTCAATGGGATATTCTTGAAAAACAGATGGGAGATAAAAATCCACAACCATTTTCAGAAATAAATGATAAAATAATGCAGGAGCAAATTCCATGCTATATAACATATACAAACGAAGAAACTCACGAGATAGTAAAAAGAAATAAATCTCTTTCACCAATATTATCTGGTCAAATCAACTCTATAGGACCAAGATATTGTCCATCTATAGAAGATAAAATCACTAGATTTCATGATAAAAACAGACATCAAATTTTTCTAGAACCTGAGGGATTACAAAGTGATTTAATATACCCAAATGGGATATCAACCTCTCTCCCAAAAGATATACAGGAACAATTTATAAAAAGTATAAAGGGGCTTGAACATGCAAAAATTGAAAATTTTGGTTACGTTATAGAATATGATTTTTTAGATCCTAGATATCTTAAAGAAACATTAGAAAGTAAAAAAATAAACAATTTATATTTTGCAGGTCAAATAAATGGTACAACAGGATATGAAGAGGCTGCAGGCCAAGGCTTGATTGCTGGGGCAAATGCTGCATTAAAATGTGATTCAAAAGAATTAATACTAACAAGAGAAAATTCCTATATAGGGGTTATGATTAATGATTTAACCACATTTGGAACACAAGAGCCATATCGCATGATGACATCACGAGCAGAGTACAGGATTAAACTTAGAGCTGATAATGCTATTGAAAGATTAAGTGGTGTAGCAGAATCATTAGGAATGCTAGATACTCAGATGCTTAAAAAAATTGAAGAAAATAAATTAAAAGAAAGTGAATTGATGCAAAAATTAAAAGAAAATCAGCAGAAGTCATCACAAAATATTTTTCATTTGCTTAACAATAAAGATACATTCATTCAAAATATACAAGAGTTATTACCAAAATTAGAAAATGTAAATGATCGTTTGTTATCAAGAATTATATCTAAAAATATATATAAAGATTATGAAAAACGATTGGAAAAAGATATTGAAATTTTAAATAATGATAGAAAAATATTGATTCCCAAAAGCATGGATTTTAGTAAAATAGCGGGGATATCTAATGAAATCAAAGAAAAATTAAATATTTATTCCCCAAAAACCGTAGCTGAAATCAAACAAATACAAGGAATAACCCCTACTGCAGTCATCGCAATTATATTGTACATTAAAAAACAAACAAAATAATTTAATGATAAATAAAAAACCGCAAATTATTTCGTTGATCAACCAAAAAGGAGGGGTAGGAAAAACAACAACCTCTATAAATTTGGCAACAGCATTAACGATGTTTGAAAAGAAAATATTATTGATTGATCTTGATGCACAAGGAAACTTAAGTACTGGACTTGGAATACCAAATGAAGAACGAAAAAATAATATATATAACCTTCATGTATATAAAAAAAATATAAATAGTTTTATCGTTAAGACTATGGTGCCAAATATGGATATTATTCCAGCAGATCAAAATCTATCTGGCTTTGATTCAGAAGTACATTTAATTGATAAAAAACAATATTTACTAAAAAATTACTTGGAAAAAATAGAAAAAGATTATGATTTCATCTTTATTGATTGCCCCCCTTCTTTGAATTTACTCACCATTAATGCATTAACAGCCAGCAATAATGTGCTAATACCTTTACAGTGTGAATTTTTTGCTTTAGAAGGTATAGCTAGCATATTAAATATTATTGATTCTGTAAAAACAAATTTAAATGCAGATTTAAAAATTGCTGGAATTATTTTGACTATGTATGATAGAAGAAATAGATTATGCAAAGAAATTGTAGCAGATGTAAGAAAGAATTTTGCTAGCTTGGTATATGAACAAATTATACCTAGAAACATAAAATTATCAGAGTCTACATCACATGGCAAACCTATAATGCTATACGATAGTAAATGCTCTGGATCAATAGCGTATATGTTATTGGCACAAGAAATTTTGAATAAAGAAGAGGTACTATAAACTTATGTCAAATGATGAATTTAAAGCTTTAGGAAGAGGCTTATCAACATTAATTAACGAAAGAGCTAGCAATAACTTAAATTTTGATGAAAATCCAGATTTAATAAAAATATTAGATATAAAAGATATAATAGTCAACAAAGAGCAACCTAGAAAAATTTTCTCTGAAGATGCTATTTTACAACTCTCAAAATCTATTAAAACTCATGGTATATTACAACCAATTCTTGTTGAACAATTAGAAAATAACAAATTCAAAATAATTGCGGGAGAAAGGCGATGGAGAGCAGCACAATTAGCTGATTTAAAAACATTACCAGCAATAATTAAAAAATGTACCCACTCTATAAAATTAGAACTGAGTTTGATTGAAAACATTCAAAGAGAAAATCTAAAACCTTTAGAAGAAGCTAATATTTACAAAGAGTTAATTACTAATTTCGACTATACACAAGAAAAAGTAGCTGAAAAAATAGGAAAAAGTAGAAGTTATATCACAAATTATATACGATTATTAAGTCTACCTGCTGAATTGCAGAAATTACTATCTGAAGAAGAGTTGTCTGTAGGGCATGCAAAATTACTATTAACTTGTGATGACCCTAAAAAATTTGCAGAAATGATTTTAAAGGATAAACTTAGCGTTCGTGAAACTGAAAAAATTATTGCTGAAAATAAAACAAATGATAAGATATTAAATATAAAACATAAAGATCCTGATGTTATAAAATTAGAAAGAAAAATATATAAAATACTAAATCTAAAAACAAAAGTGAAGGTAGGAAAAAATAGTGGTAGCATTACTGTTAATTTCACCAATATGGATGAATTTGATCGTTTAGTAGGAGTATTATGTACAAAATTAAAATTAGAAATATAAAAAATGGAAAAATTACCAGTTAAAAAGTTTGTAGAATCAGATATAATAAACATTGCAAATATGGCTAGCAATAAAACATTTTCTATTTGGGATATGTTTTTTCATGCAGATTTATTTGTGCAAATTATTATGATATTTTTGATCATGATGTCGATATATACATGGGGACTTGTTATTGAGAAGTTTTTATTATTCAAGTCTATTACAAAAGAATATAAATTGTTTAAAAATTTACTACAATCCAATGACTATAAAATATCAAAAATAGAACAAAAACACTTTCATTTAATAAAAAAACTGAATAATTTTGGAGAAATAATCATAGATATGTATAATAAGCTTCTGCAAAATCAGAATAAAACAGCAAATTATAATAACAAATTTTTACTTCAAGAAATTGATTTAAAATTTACAAATTTAAATAGCAGATTAGTAAATAAATTATCCATTTTAGGGAGTATTTCAAGTTCTGCACCATTCATAGGCTTGCTTGGAACAGTATGGGGAATAATGCATAGTTTTCAATCAATAGTACATCTAAAAAGTGCAAGCATTATGGCGGTTGCTCCCGGAATAGCAGAAGCTTTACTTGCTACAGCTTTGGGATTATTAGTTGCTATCCCTGCATTAATTTTTAATAACATATTTTATAATCAGCTAGATGTTTTAAATGATAAATTCCATGATACGATGAATAGACTTGATAATAATTTGAACTCTTGAAATGTATAATTATTCTGGAAAATTTAAGCGTAATTATAGAAATAAAACAAAGTCTGAAATCAACGTAACGCCATTTGTAGACGTTATGTTAGTCTTACTTATAGTTTTTATGCTAACATCTCATATAATATCAAATGGCATAGAAGTAGATTTACCAAAATATAATAATAACTTTTCAGAACAAGATAGTTATATAACCATCACTATAGATCAGAAATCTTTGTTATACATAGATAATAAAGTTATAAAACAGGATCTTTTAATAAAAAAACTTCAAGCTATATTAAAAGAAAATCCAAAAATTCAAATTTTATTGTCTGGAGATCGTAAGGTTCATTATGGGAAAGTAATAGAAATATTTGGTATATTAAAAAAATCTGATATTCATAACGTTGTATTATTTACAGAAGAATAAAAATATGAAAAAAAGCCTTCTTTATTCCATAATTTTTCATGTGTTTATAATTTTAATATTAGTTAAAGTTGCGCCTTTTGATAGAGTAGAAACCAAAAAATTTAAAAAAATTCCTATCACTTTTAATACAATAAAAAAAACCGAAAAGCCCGTATCTACTAATAAAACAAAAAAATTGAACAATATCCAGAAAGAGGTTCCTAAAAATAAACCCGAAAAGATTACAATTCCACAAAAAAAAGAAATAAAAGACAAACCTTCAATAAAAGATACAAAGCCAGAACCAAAAAAAGATATCCCTAAAAAAATCCCCGATAAAAAAAATCCCGAAATAAAAAAAGAAATACCTTCAAAAAAAATTCAAAAAGAAATTACAACACCAAAGAAAAATAAAGCTTCTGATATATTCTCTAATATATCTTTAGATGATCAAAAGGAAGCTACATTACTGAATGATGAAGAAAATATGATTAGAGCGCAAATTTCAAGTCATTGGATAAAAACAGCCTGCGTTAGCATTTCAGAGAAAATAAAAATAGCGGCACATATAACGTCAAATTGTGAAATTATTAACTCTTATGTAGTAGACAAAGACAAGTATGATTCATCTTCAGAATATGCCACATGTGCTGATAGTACAATACGAGCATTACAGAAAATTAAAAAATTAGCTTTCAAACCCAATAGATGTAAAGAGCTAAACAATAAAAAAATACCTTTAGCATTTTTTCCTTAATAACTAATAATAAGGTAATTATTTAAAAAAATACAAGCTCAACTATACATTGTAGACATTGATTTATTTATGTGTAAACATTCTTGCTTAACTTAATAAATGAGTGTGTGATATGTCATCAATTTTTACAAAACTAAAAGACGTAGGTGAAGCAATTTTAGACATAGGGCCTAAAGTCGTACCGTGTATTTCTAACTTTGGCAAAGTTAAACATACAAAAACAGAGCTTGTTAAATTGTCAGCTAAAATAGCTACACAACTTGAAAAAGATTATGGTCTTAAAGGAAATGTTACAGATAATTTAAAAGCTTTTATATCTGATTCTATAACTATGTTTAAAACCGTATCAGGAGACGTGAAGGATAAAGATTATTTCAGTGCTATACCCATCCCAAATCAAATTGCGGATTTTAGAATCTGAAAATTATCATTAATACGCGTTTCTAATCCCGTACTGAGAGTATGCCAGTCATCTTTAAAAAATGACAAAATCGACTCTCTA
>JBKEHD010000008.1:0-37645 GCA_046710445.1 Candidatus Midichloriaceae bacterium | reverse complement strand
TTCTGTTAAGGTAACTTTATATTTTATAGCCACTATATACACCCAATTGTAAAAATATTTTAGCTAATTTTACACTATATTTCAGATATATGAAACGCCGTATTTCAATGAGTTTGGAGCACTAGAGGGAAGATAGCAGACATTGTACCTGTAGTTATTTGGCCTTGAATCACTAAAAATACCCCAAATATTTTTGCTAAAATCGCTATAAACAATTTAAAGAATATTGCAACTATATTTTGAGTTTTAGAAATCTTCTGATTTTTGTATATCCAAAATGATGTAATATCTTTTTTCATTAATATTTCTTCAATTACTTCACCATTTTGTATGGATTGATCTACTTGCCTCATACTTTTGATGAAATTGTCGTTATTATTTGCCATTAATGGCTTAGTTGATCTATCTATAATAACATTAAGTGCGATCAAAGCCGCTCCTGCAGTAACAACTAAAAATCCAATCGATGCATGCAATATAAACAGTAGTATAATAATGATAATTGCCCATGGAGTATCCATTATGGAAATTAGACCGTAGCGGCTTGTTACAATTTGTATTGTTTGCAAGTCTCTTAATTGCTTGCTATTAGCTATTGTTTTAGACTCTAACGAAAAATTTGTTTGTTTTAAAAATACTGTTTTAGATAGTTTGTTTTTTAACCAATTTTTCATCTTGTTCATTACAAACATTCTGAATAGCATTATTATAATAAATAGAGATAATGTTAATATTGATGTTATTACAAACATTGATAATGTAGTATTTTGAGTTACAAGTATCCTATCAAGTACTTGCATAAAAAAAGTTGCATACAGATAATTAATAAATTAATTATACACCCAAATAGCAAAGAGAATTTCACTGCAACCCTACAGGTAAGTAAAGTTTCTTTTAGACAATGCATTGCGAATTACCCTTCTGAATTTTTCCAAACGTATCATAAAATCTTAAGAAATTAAAAGGTTTGTATTTTGGAATCATTCACCTGCAAGCAATAGTAGACTTGCATCCATCTGAGTTTATGCTTGTAGTGTTCAACTTATTGCCAGTGATTCAAGCAATGTAGGTGTAGCTTTTATTTCATTAGATTTTTGATCAACCACCTCTTCCACTTCCGTTTTTGGATCTACTATTTTTTCTATCGTTTCTAACAGCTTCATCTGTTTTTCTCTTTCTAATATCCCTATTTGAATATTATTGTTTAGTATAATTAGCCTGTTTTAGCACTATTGAAATTTTATACAATTGACCTTTGATAATGGGTATGTAATGTACTTAAAAGATATGTTAAGAAAACTCAAAATGCTATTTTTTATATAACAATAATGAGCAAATTTTTATTCAAAAATAATATTCAAGTAGAGTGGATTTTTCAATATAATACCCTTCTTAAGGATTTTAATAGAGTGAAAATGCCAAGGAGTTTGGAAATGTTATATTTATAATGGCATTTTTAAAACATCCATGTATGAGGATACAAGTTTGTCTCTCACAGCTATAAGTTCTTGTATTGCCATTTCTGATTCATTTAATGCAGCCATAACTTCTATGGCACTTTTTTTGCCCATTATTCCATCAACAGATGCTTTTTCTGATTTTCTAACTTTCTCAATCTTTTCCTTTAGTACTTCATTTACAATGCTGGAAAATTGAGCGGATTTAGATACGTTATTAACTAATGATAAATTATCTCCAGATTTTAAAATGGATAGATCATTACTTTGTTTTACAAATTTATCATCACTTTTTAAAGATGATAAATTTTTAGCTTGCTTGTTTGCACTTGTGTAAGCGTCAACAGCTTTGTTATAAGAAGATATTGTTACCATATTACCTCATTAATTCAACAATTTTATTTTGATTATTTTTGGCTATTTCTAAAGCACTTAAATTAGCGTCAAAACTTCTTTGAGCTTCTTTTGAATCTATCGTTTCTATTATCAAATTGACATTGGGATATTTGACAAAACCCTTGCTGTCAGCTGCAGGATGATTTGGTTCGTATTTTAGTATAAACGGTGATTGATCTTCTTGTACCTTGTCTGCTTTCAAAATTTTTGTTCCTAAATTTTTATCATAAACATTCTTGAAGAAAATTACTTGTCTTCTGTATGGATTTTCTTCACTGGTGCGACCTGTTACATTTGAATTAGCTATATTTTGAGCAACGATTTTTAATCTGTTATTTTGAGCTTGCATGCCAGATGCTGAAATTTTTATAGAATTTGTGAGTGGATCCTCTGTATCATTCACTTCTTCTGCAAAAAGCATTACGCAATTACAAAAGGAAAAAAGAACTATACATATAGAAATTTTAAACACACACATTACCTTGCACCACCGCTAAGAGAATGCTTTAGCATCTCTTTTGATTTAGTATACATATTAGCGATTTGATGAAGTTTAATGGAATTTTCACTTTTTTTCAACAATTCTTTTTCTATATCTACTGCGTTTCCATTTGGTTTTATTTCAGTTATATCTTCTGTGGCTATGACATACATCCCACTCTTTTCTTCGTCATGTATATGCAAAGGATTTGTTGTGGTTAAACTCATGTCGTATACAGTTTGTTTGTTTAAATTGAGTTTTTTTGGTTTAAATTTTGGTGTATCAGAATTTGCTATATTTAAACCTATTGTTGAGTCATTTTTTGATAAATAACTCAATTGTTTTTTATATAAATTCATCAAATTTTCATTGGCAATTGTAATTTTAGTAAATAAAAAGTAAGTGAATATTACTAATAAAATTTTACATTTTTTTATCATTATAATCCCTCCAATCTTCTAAAAATAAATCTATGCCTTTTTCAGTTAAAGGGTTTTTAATTAATAAATCCATTAATTTAGGTGGTATTGTTATAACATCAGCTCCACATTTTCCAACTTCTATAAAATGAATTGGGTTTCTAATAGATGCGGCTAGAATTTGCGTGGATATATCTGGGTAATTTTGATATATTTGGCAAATATCTGCTATAATATCAGTTCCATATCTACCCATGTCATCTAATCTACCAATGAATGGAGATATATATGTAGCTCCAGCCTTTGCAGCAAGAAGAGCTTGTGCAGGAGAAAAACATAAAGTCATGTTTACTGATATTCCTTTTTCGGATAAAGTGTAGCAAGTTTTTAACCCATCTTTTGAAACAGGTAATTTTATAACTATTTGATCAGCAATTTTCGCAAGATCTTCTGCTTCAGATAACATCTCTTCATATGTTGTAGAGATTACTTCAACGCTTACAGAAGTATCAATTATTGCACATATATCATTTATAACATTTTTGAAATTTTTTCCTGATTTAGCTATAATAGATGGATTTGTTGTTACTCCATCGACTAACCCCATATCCTTATAAGCAATTATTTCAGACACGTCACAACTATCTAGGTAAATTTTCATATTTTACTTTTGACTATCTAATCAGTATAGGATATCTCTTTTTTATACAAATACAAGAAATAATATTTCATTACATGTTTACAGGCATAATTCGTGACATAGGGCAAGTCACTGAGATACGTAAAAAAGCATCAGATTATAGAGTGAAAATTAAAACAAATTTGAATTTGAGTTTAGTGGAGTTAGGAGATTCTATAGCTTGTGATGGAATATGTCTTTCTGTTGAAGAAATTACAAAGAATGAAATTGTTGTTTATGTATCTCCTGAGACATTAAGTAAAACTAATATTAGATATTGGAAAGAAATGTATAATGTTAATTTGGAAACTTCATTAAGAGTTGGAGATAAATTGAATGGACATTTTGTTCAAGGGCATGTTGATGGATGCATTAAATTCATTGATTCTGAAAAAATAGGTGATTCAACCATTATGACTTTTGAAATGCCTGAAGAATTCAAAAAATTTATAGTTTATAAGGGTGCGATAACAATAAACGGTATATCACTAACTGTTAATGATGTGTATTCTAAAAACTTCTGCGTAAATATCATTCCGATTACATTGCAAAACACAAATTTACAATATTTAGAAGATGAAGATTTTATAAATTTTGAAATAGATTTATTGGCTAGATATGTAAATAAACATGTGTAATTTTACAGCTTTGTATATAGGTACGCCTATCATTCATTTATTGTAATAGTTGTTTCATGTTCAATTTGATTTAGATGAGAGTTTTCCTGTCCATATGAAAAAAAACATTTAGTTGCTTCATCGATATTATAATTATCTTCCGAATCAATGTATTTATCAAATAAGCATTCCGTTATATTCTTTTGCTTCTTTCCATTTTCAGTATCTTGATTTTTATCGTAAATCAACTTATCATAAAAATACCATGAAGCCCCTCCCACACTAAAAGTAGATAAACCAATTTTAACCATTTCAGACATGTGTTTTTGAGCGATATGTATGCCTCCAGTAACTGCTTTTGCAGATGTTCCTAAAACATACATCATAAAAATATTTAGCGTAAATTTTGAAATAAACTCAAAGCCATATGTTGTTATATCTATTGCGACACCTCCTTTAATAGAAGATTTTATGTGATCTATTTTTTCATGTATGCAAGAAGATTCATTTAAATCAATCATGAAATCATCTGGATAGGTGGTGTTAGCACCGTATATAAAATCTAATAATCCTATATTAACGATATCACTTGTATAAATAAAATTTGTATTTTTTATACCTAAGCCTTTGATGCCACTACCTAGAATATCAATTAATAGCACTTTAGGTAATGCAGATTGAAAGCCTTCCATAACCCATCCATAATTAAAATTATGATATAAATATTTAATTCCAATAATGTCGCTATTGCTGTCTTGTCTGTCTTTGGATGCTGCTATTATTGAGATAGAAGCAATCTCTCCTGCAAAATTTGCAGCCCTAGATAATTTACTGATGCTATAAGGACCATCTTTAAGGAGTTCTATAATCTCCTCTTGCATATCATGTGTACTTAAATTTTCATGCTTTTTAATGTCTTTAATAAGTTTGTATAACTTCTCTTTGTTTTTCGGATATAATAAATCAGGTAAAAAAATTATAGGGATTTTTATAGCGGGTTTTACAACCATGGATAAAAATGTAACGTCATCTTTTGTGTAACTTCCATTGCCAATTTGATCTCCGTTATAGCTCCCTTCAGCTCCAGGTATAATTTTTGCTATATCTCTAAATATAGATCTTGATGATGGATGATCACCAAATAAATCAACCCACATACCAAAGAATATATCTATACAGGTTTGTGCCATAGAATACAGAATTAACTCCTTCTTATTTGGAATTTGTTTATATATAAAGCTACCTATCTTTTGTGCATTTTCGATATTTAGTGGGTTTTTTATGTAAGGTATCATATTTCAACTTATAATGGTGCGTGGATTGTAACATATGGTTGTAATCACATCAATGCTTGAATAAAATTTTCAAATGATTTGGAATAACTTCTTGATTTTAATGACCTCAAAATGCTAATAAAGATCTAGAAGAAATTATTTTGATCTATATATGAACAAAGACAAAAGCGGTTGGTATGATAAATTTACTTTAGAATCCATGATATATTTAGTCAAAATTATTCTGAAAGACGCAGAATATAATGGCATTAATGATGATCGTAATTTTTGTATTACGTATGATATTAATTATGAAGGCGTTCAAACTCCTAAATTTTTAAAGGATAAATATCCAGATAGGATAATGGTTGTTATTCAGCATAAATTTAAAAATTTAAAAGTTTTTGAAGATTATTTTGAAATAGAGCTTAGTTTTGGATTGCAATATCATAGAATAGTAGTGCCTTTTAAAGCTATTATCTTTTTTTCAGATCCCTCTCAAAATTTTGAACTTGAATTTGATAATCCAAAGGTAGATTTTTTGTATTCAAATAATTTTAATTTTTTTGATGAGTATACGAATTTAGAATCAAAAAATGAAGATGTAAAATCTCTGCCTGAAAATGTTATATCTTTGGAAAATTTTAAAAATTCAAAAGATAGCTAAAAAGCACGCATTATATTTTGAAAAAAATGTAGTGTGTGTTTTGTATTGCAATAAGTAATGAATTTTGATATTCTATGAAAGGAGTGTGTGCTCTAAATATGACAAATGTATTATCAATTTTATTTTATTGAGATGGTGCATTGTTGTGCTGTAATCAGTGACAAGAGAAGCAGATAAAAGTAGTGAGGGGATGTGTGTGAAAGTGACCAATTAGATGCTGCTCCTCGTGTCACTGATGATATTATACATTGAGCAAATTGATTGCAAGAGAAAAATTACAACTTTACGTTAAATTTGCGTTAACGACTTAAGGTTGCAATTGTTTCCCCCTATTTTCTTGTGATGCAGAATAATTTATCTTTGCAAAATAAATCTGAGGGTGTATTATAATGACAAGATTTCTAATTTTCATCTCATAATAATTTATGAAGATATTTCCTAAATCTATTTTTGGTAGGTTTATATTAATAATTTTATTACCAATTATTATTATTCAACTTGTAATTATTATAGTTTTTTATCAAAGGCATTGGGAAAATGTTTCAAATAATATGCATAATAATTTAATTTCCGAAATTATTACTGTAAAGAACTTCTATCAAAAATATCAAAATCAAGAAGAAATTCTAAATCAATTAGCGACACTTAATTTAAATGTTGTTGTTTTAGATGAAAAACCGATAATGAGATTATCTAAAGATCTTCAATTAAAATCATTTTTAAAGAAGTTACGTAATAAAGGTGTGAAAATATCGGGGGGGTCATATATTGAAAGTAGATCTAAAATAAGATTTTTTTTGATTTTGGATGATAGTCAAATATTACAAATAGACTTTTTTACAAAGAGGATTAAGAACCCTACAACATATATTTTTGTACTTTGGATAGTGGGTGTATCTCTTTTATTTGGTTTGATTTCAATATTATTTATGAAAAATCAAATTAAATCTATTGTAAACCTATCTAACATTGCGAAAGAGTTTGGGAAAAGTGGAAAGATAGAAAACTTCGAACCTTCGGGAGCGATGGAAGTGAGGTATTTAGGCGTCTCTTTTTTAAAGATGTGTAAAAAGCTTGAAAAGCAAATAAAGTATAGAACAGAATTACTTGCTCATATAGCCCATGATTTAAGAACACCCATCACAAGGATAAAATTAAAGATAGCTTTGTTAAAAGAAAAAGATGAAGAGATAAATTATATTAATAAAAATATTGAAATTATAGATAGTATGATAAAGCAATATTTGTCTTACGCCAAACAAGGTGGTAACGAAAAGATAAAAGAAGTTGATATTATATTGCTGATTAAAGAGATATGTACAAATCTTAGCGACAAAAGAATAATTTTTGAAAATGATAATATTTTAAAAGTAAAAATAAGAGAGAATGCTATAGAGCGTGCTATATATAATATTATTGGAAATGCATTAAAATACTCAAAAAAGATTGTGAAGGTTTTCGCTAATATTGCTGATGATAAAGATATAGTTATTGTAGTTGATGATGATGGTCCTGGTATTGAAGAAAAAGATTTTTCCAGTGTATTTAAACCTTTTCATAAATTAAATAATAAGAATGAAGGTTACGGTTTAGGCCTTGCTATAGCAAAGGATATTGTAAAAATACATGGTGGGAAAATTTTTCTTGGACATAATGAATATAAAGGATTAAGAGTTACAATAAAATTTCCGAAATGAAAAAGCTTATTTTATGTATTCTTGATGGTTGGGGGTATTCACCTGATGCAGAGTACAACGCTATATATCATGCTAACACATCTTTTTTAGATAAACTGAAAGTGAATTCATTGATCAAGACCAGTGGTGTTGACGTTGGTTTACCTGAGGGTCAAATGGGGAATTCAGAAGTTGGTCATATGACTATTGGTGCAGGAAGGGTTGTATTGCAAGATTTGGTATCTTTAAATCAAATGTTTGGTGATCATAAAAATTTAGAAATAAATCCAACAATAAAAGATTTAGTGAAGAGAAGTACAAATAAAATTTGTCACATTTTGGGCTTAGTATCGGATGGAGGTGTGCACTCTAATATAGAGCACATAATTAGTATGTGTAATTTTTTAAAATTTCATAATATAAAGCCAATACTTCATTTCTTTGCTGATGGTAGAGATGTGGCTCCTAAGAGTGTACGTGTGTTTATCAAAAGATGTTTAGATGAAAAAATTGATATAGGGTCAATTAGTGGTAGATATTATGCTATGGATAGGGATAAAAGATGGGAAAGAACTAAGCTAGCCTATGATGCAATCTTAGGAGAAAATGATGTGGTATTTGAAGATATTAATGAATATATAAATTTACAATATGAAAAAAACAAAACTGATGAATTTATAATACCTGCAAGAAATAAAAATTATAAAGGGATTAATAAAGATGATACATTATTTTTTATAAATTTTAGATCAGATAGGATAATTCAATTAGCTGAAGCTTTGGTGGATATAAATTTTTCAAAATTTCAAACTAAAAATCTTGATACGTCTTTTTTAGCATCATTAACAAAGTATTCGGATGTGCTGACTGATAGAATTGAGATAATGTTTCATAGGGAAAAAATAAAGAATGATTTGGGAACTGTTATTTCTCAAAATAATTTAAAGCAATTGAGAGTAGCTGAAACGGAAAAGTATCCTCATGTAACATATTTTTTTAATTCTGGAAGAGAAGGGGTGTTGCCTGGTGAAGATAGAATTTTAATTCCCTCTCCTAATGTTAAGACTTACGACATGAAGCCTGAAATGTCAGCTATTGAGCTGACTGATGAAGTTGTACAAAATATATCATATAATAAATATCAATTTATCTGTGTTAATTATGCGAACGCTGATATGGTAGGGCATACTGGGGATTTTGATGCAACAATTAAGGCATGCAGTGCTATTGATAAGCAATTATTCAAGATATCACAATATTGTGATAAATATAATTACGACATGTTAATCACAGCAGATCATGGTAATGCAGAGAAAATGAAAGAAAGTTTTGGTCAGGAATTAATAAACAAAACTTCACATACTTTAAATGATGTGCCATTATTTTATTATGGAGATAAAAATATCAAGCTTAAAAATGGTTCATTAGCTGATATAGCACCTACAGTATTAGATATTCTAGATATAAAGAAACCAAAAGAAATGCTAGGGAAAACCTTGGTTTATTAAAATATTAGATGATTGATTGTAAGTGCATTTATTATTGATTATTTTTTAGTGCTGTATATATATATAGTATACAACGGTTGTTTTTACCGTAATTTAAATGTATTATGCACGATATTTGTTATTTATTTTTGAAATTTAATTAGTGATAAAATTATGAAAGATTTTACAAAAGATGAGTTAAGTAAAATTTATGAAAGGATGGTACTTTTAAGGAGATTTGAAGAAAAGGTAGGCCAGTTATATGGTATGGGTTTAATAGGTGGTTTTTGCCATTTATACATAGGCCAAGAAGCTGTTGCTGTAGCAATTAAAGAGGTGATGCAAAAAGGAGATGACGTGATAACGAGTTATAGGGATCACGGTATTATGCTTGCATTAGATAGTTGTCCAAAAAGTATAATGGCCGAATTACTTGGTAAAGAAACTGGGTGTTCAAAGGGAAAAGGTGGCTCTATGCACATGTTTGATTTAGAAAATGGATTTTATGGTGGTCATGGAATAGTTGGGGCGCAAGTTTCGATTGGAACAGGTTTGGGTTTTGCTCATAAATATAGAGGAAACAATAATGTATCTGTTGTAATGTTTGGAGACGGTGCTGCACATCAAGGGCAAGTTTATGAATCATTTAATATGGCTAAATTATGGGGTTTACCTGTACTTTATATTATAGAAAATAATGGATATGCAATGGGTACTTCAATTGATAGATGTTCAAGTATAAAAGATCTATATAAAAGAGGTGAATCATTTAATATTCCTGGAAAGCAAGTCGATGGAATGGATTTTTTTAAAATGCATGAAGAAATGGAAAAAGCTGTTGATTATATCAGAAAAAACTCCTCACCATTTTTGCTAGAAGTTAAAACTTATAGATACAGAGGGCATTCAATGTCTGATCCTGCTAAATATAGAGCTAAGGAAGAGGTTGAGGAATATAAAAAGAATCATGAGCCACTTGCTGTTGTAAAAGATGTTTTATTAAAAAAGCATTCCGTGTCTGAGGAATATTTAAAAAATATTGAAAAAGCTGTTAAGATAAAAGTTAATGAAAGTGCAGATTTTGCAAAAAACAGTAATGAGCCAGATGTATCTGAATTGTATAAAAATATATATAAATAAGAAAAGATGAGAAAGAAATTATGTGTTTTATATCACAATGAACATTGTTATACGAAAAATATGGCTGAAAATATAAAGATTGGATCTGAGGACAAGGGAGTTGAATCTTTTATGTGGGATGTAAATTATGCAGCTAAAAATTTAGATGTATTAGATGATATGGATGCTATAGTTTTTGGTTCCCCCACCCATTTTGGTTCTGTAAGTGCTGAAATGAAATTATTGATGGATTCTACTGTAGACATTTGGAATAAAAAGAAATGGAGAAATAAAATAGCAGCTGGTTTTACGCATTCTTCAGCAATGAATGGGGATAAGTTAAGTGTATTGATGCAAATATTTATTTTTTCACAGCAACATGGGATGATATGGACGGGTTTAGATTTAAAAAGTTGTGAAGTTGTTGATGAGTATGGAGATGAGCCGCTAAATATTATGGGGAGTTGGAGTGGTTTAATGGATATTTCTCCTTCAAAAAATATCCAAAATAAGGTGAATGATAACAAAACAGCCAGATATTTTGGTGCTAGATTAGCTACTGTAACAAATAATTTTAACCAAGTATAAAAATATGAATAAATTAACTATTAGAGAAGCTCTTAGAGATGCGATGGCTGAAGAGATGAGGAGGGATAAAGATGTTTTTGTGATGGGTGAGGAAGTTGCGGAATATCAGGGTGCATATAAAGTAACGCAAGGTTTGTTGCAAGAATTTGGTAATAAAAGAGTGATTGATACACCAATTACTGAGCATGGTTTTGCAGGTATTGGTGTCGGTGCTGCATTTTCTGGTTTAAAACCAATTGTTGAATTTATGACATTTAATTTTGCTATGCAGGCTATTGATCAAATAGTTAATTCTGCTGCAAAAACGAGATATATGTCTGGTGGTTTAATAAATTGTCCAATAGTATTTAGAGGGCCAAATGGAGCGGCATCAAGAGTTGCAGCTCAGCACTCACAATGTTATGCTAGTTGGTACGCCCATGTACCAGGATTGAAAGTTATAGCTCCGTATTTTGCATCTGATCACAAAGGGTTATTAAAAGCGGCTATAAGAGATCCAAATCCTGTAATATTTTTAGAAAATGAAATGTTGTATGGTGATTCAGATAATGTGCCAGACGAAGAATTTATAGAAGAAATAGGAAAGGCAAAAGTAATAAAAAAAGGAAATCACGTAACAATTGTTGCGTTTTCAATACAAGTGAAATTTGCTTTAGAAGCTGCTAAAATTTTAGAAAAAGAAGGGATTGAAGCTGAAGTTATTGATTTAAGAACTATAAAACCTTTAGATATTGATACAATTATCAATTCGGTAAAAAAAACAAATAGGATTATTACTGTGGAAGAGGGTTGGGGTTTTTCTGGCATTGGATCAGAAATATCTGCACAAATTTTTGAAAAAGCTTTTGATTATTTGGATGCACCTGTATTACGTGTTGCATCAAAAGATATACCTTTGCCATATGCAGCAAATTTAGAAAAATTAGCGCTTCCTTCTATTGATGATATAGTAAGAAAAGCAAAAGAAGTTTGTTATAAATAAGGTAGGTAATTTGTCAGATAATAAAAAAATAAAAGAAGAGTTATTAAATATAAAGAATTCTTTGATTGATGATAGATTAAAAGACGCTAATTTTGATGTTTTAGACCTTACTGAAATCGTAGACGATGATGGGAATATTAATCTTAATAGTAATAAAAAAAAAGCATCATCTCAAGGTAATAAATCCGTAGAAGATTTGGTAAGGGAAATTTTGAAAAGTGAATTAAAAAAATGGCTTAATAAAAATTTACCAGCTATAGTTAGGGAAGTGGTGGATAATGAAATAAAAAATATTATCGTAAAAGATGAATAAATATATCCTTTTTTCTATTAGCGTATGCATGAGTATTTTTTTAAATTATTCTTTAAAAGCTGATGCAAGATTTACATCTGATTTTGTTGATGAAGCAAAAAAAATTGGAATTGATTTAAAAGATGACACAGAAGAGATTGAATCCGATAGTATTATAGATGATCTTCATAAAAAACAAAAAAAAGGTGAAAAGCAATCATTACCTTTGCCGCCAATTCCGTCTCCACCTACAGTATCTGTACAAAAGAAATTGCCACCATTAGCACCACCAGTGCCGTCAGCATTACCTAAAGTAGATGGTAATAAGAAGGTGGTAAGCAATAAAATTCCGGACAAAAAAGTAGATGTGGAAAAAACTCCAACAAATGTGGAGAGCAAGGCTGTGAAAAAAGTGGATGTGGAGAAAAAGATTTCTGCACCTAAAGTGTCAAAGCCGTTAGAGGTTCCAGCATTACCCCCCGTACCTTCAGCAGTAGCAAAATTATCGGCAGTACAATCGTCTAAAGGAGAAATACAATCTGAGCCTAAAAAGATAGAGTCAATCAAGACATCAAACTCTTTACCAACTGTATCGGTTCCAACCCCTCCATTAGCACCGCAAGCACCTACAGTGTCAGTTCCAACTCCACCTACAGTGTCGATACAAAAGCAATTACCATCATTAGCTCCACCACCTGTGCCATCAGCATTGCCTAAAGTAGATGGTGATAAGAAGGTGGTAAGCAATAAAATTCCTGAGAAAAAAGTAGAAGCTAAAAAATCTCCAATGAATGTAGAGAGCAAGGCTGTGAAAAAAGTGGATGTGGAGAAAAAGATTTCTGCACCCAAAGTATCAAAGCCATTAGAGGTTCCAACATTACCCCCCGTACCTTCAGCAGCAGCAAAATTATCGGCAGTACAATCGTCTAAAGGAAAAATACAATCTGAGCCTAAAAAGATAGAGTCAATCAAGACATCAAACTCTTTACCAACTGTATCGGTTCCAACCCCTCCATTAGCACCGCAAGCACCTACAGTGTCAGTTCCAACTCCACCAGCACCATCAGCATTGTCTAAAGCAGATGATAAGAAAAAGGTGGTAAGCAATAAAATTCCTGAGAAAAAAGTAGAAGCTAAAAAGACTCCAATAAATGTGGGGAGCAAGTCTGTGAAAAATACTTCAATTGGTAATAATAAAAAAACTATAAAAAATAATACGGCAATTAATGTACCTAACAAAAAGAAAGAAGAGATGATATTTATATCTCCAGAAAAAAAGATAAATAATAAAGATATTGATAAACATTATTTGAATAGACGTAAACCATATGACAATAAGACAACACCTCCTAAGTACCTTCTTGAGTTACAAGAAAAAGAAAAAAATAAAGATTTTCCTAGATATTTGATGCAACAAGAGTTATCAAGATTGTTGTTTGTGGCAGTAAATGAAGATGATATTGGGGCAATAAAATCACTTTTGCAAAAAGGTGCAGATATTAATGCTCAAGATGCAAATAATGATTATACACCTTTGATGTATGCAATAAAAAATAATAAAATTTCATCATTGAAATATTTAATTATAAAAGGTGCAGATGTAAATGTGAAATCAAAAAATTTGATGTCGCCATTGCATTTTGCAGCAATTATAAATAATATTAAAGCTATAAGTGTATTATTGAAGAGCAATATAGATATGTTTGCTTTGGACAAAAAGCATGAAACTTTTTATGAGTATATAAATAAAGATTATATAAATATTGTAATTAATGATATTTTTGAGAGAGAAAAAAATCCTGATAAAAGTTTATTTGATTTCTGTAAATTAGGCTCTTTAGATGGTGTTTTATATTCACTTCAACATAGAGCAAATGTAAATGCTATAAACGAAAATGGAGATACACCTTTGATTGTCAGTATTAGATATAATAAAAAAGACGTGCTGTTGACTTTATTAAAATTTGGAGCTGACCTATCTAAGGAAGATAAATATGGAAATGATGTGTATTATATAGCTAAGAGTAATAGGGACAAAGAAATATATAATGTATTGGAAACAGTAAAATATAACATGGATCTTTATGTTTTAGGGATCACAGATAAAATCGTTGATTATAAAATAGCTAGTTCAGAATTAGAAGAGTTAATTAAGGAAAATGATATTAATGGATTTTATAATTTCGAACAATATCCCACTCAAGGATCTCTTACTGATAAATAAGATGATATAAAATATTGATGTCTAAATATAATATAGATTTAAATTTAGAAAATTTTAAAAATATAACAAATCAGTTATTTTGTGAAAATAAGAAAAATATTCAAGAAATAAAAACAATTTGCGTGGCATTATCGGGTGGAGCGGATAGTATGTGTCTGCTTTTTTTGATGAAGTGTTATTGTGATTTATATGGTATTAAGCTTATTGCTGTTACTATTAATCATAATTTAAGAAAAGAAATCAAAGAAGAAATATCGCAAGTTACGCATAATATTAATAATTTTAAAATTGAGCATATTGTTATAGAATGGCATCATGATGGGGTAGAAAAAAATATTCAACATGTTGCTAGGGAAGCTAGATATAAATTGTTGACTGATTTTTGTAGAAGCAAAGATATAGGTCATCTTTTTGTAGCTCATAATAAAGATGATCAAGCAGAGACTGTAATGATGAGAATTATGAGAGGTTCTGGTATAGATGGAATATCAGGTATGAATGATCTTGTTGTAAAAAATAATATAAAAATTGTTAGGCCATTATTAAATTTTTATAATTCACAAATTAGAAGCTTTTTGAAATTTCATGAAATAAATTGGATTGAAGATCCTTCAAATACAAATGATAAGTTTGATAGAGTAAAAGTAAGAAAAATCATAAAGCAATTAGATTATAATTTTAATATAATTGATAGATTAAACCTATTATCATGTAATGCAAAAAGAGCTAAAGATTATATTGATTTAGAGGTTAATAAGGTATTTAAAAGGCATTGTCAGCTATTTGACATTGGATATTTAACAATTGAAAGAGAAGTTTTTCTATCGCTTCATGAAGAGATTAAATTGCGTTTAATCAATATGATATTAAAATATATCCATAATGACTTTTCTATATACCCAATTCGTATAAAATCTCTTTATATATTATTGCATAATTTAAATTCTGAGATTACAAAAACCACTTTAGGGAAATGTATTATAGAATCAAAAAAGGGGATGTTGTATTTTTATAAAGAATTGAAATATATAGATGAAAATGATCAAATGTTAACTAAAAATAAAGAAAATATATGGGACAACAGGTTTAAAATATCTATTGATAAAGATGGGTATTATGTTTCTAAATTAACGATCTCATTGTGGGATCAGATAAAAGAGATTAATTGCCGCAATAAAATTCCACATATGATTAAATTTACAACACCTGTGATTATTGATATAAAGACAAAAAAAATACTATCTTCTTTATTTTTTAATGACTCTTTGCCCGTTATAAATTATATAAGATTAAGTGTTAAAGAGAATTAAAGTAAATATAGTTTTAAATTATATGTTGGGAAAATTTTTTATTATAATGAGATCATGAAAGCGGCAATAAAGATCTTGAATTTAGATATAATCGTAAGATTGCTTACAGCATTGATGATTGGAATTAACAGCGGTATAGTTTTTGCTTTTTTAGTCGTAACCACTACTGCGTATTTCAAAGATTTATCAATGTCACTTAGTATGATAGGTCTGTTATCGATAAAAACTGCTCCTTATTCATTTAAATATTTTTGGGCTCCTTTTGCTGATAATTATAAAATCAAATGTTTACCTAAAGTTTTTGGCCAAAGAAAAAGTTGGATGTTTGTTTCGCAGATCTTTTTAATAATTTTCATAGCTTCATTTGGTTTTATAGACATACAACAAAATATTTATTTAGGGGTGGTATGGTTATTAATAATAGCGTTTTTTGGTGCTACACATGACATTGCATTAGAGGCGTATAGAATAGAGTTATTTGAAAAAAAAGAATCTGGTGTTGGAAATGGGTTTGTAGCTTATGGATTTAGAGTAGGATTTATATTATCTGGCGTATTAGGATTGTATTTATCCACTATAATGTCATGGGAGTATGTTTTTTTGATAATCGCAAGTTTTATTATTCCGTGCTGTATTTTTAGAATTTTTTCAAAAGATAAAAAAATTCTTGTAGTAAAAAAAACAGAGAATTTTGAATATAAAGGATGGTTTAAAGATTATTTTATTATTCCTGTAGCTGAAATTGTTAAGATACCAAATTTTGTATTAATTTTGATGATTATATCATTTTATAAAGTAGGGGACGCATATATTGATACAATGTCCATTCCATTTCTTATTGATATTGGTTTTACAAAAAATGAGATAGCATCTGTAGCAAAAACATTTGGAATGATAGGTGTTATAGCTGGGACATTTGTAGGTGGGGTATTGTTGAATAAAGTAAAATTAGGTGTTAATTTATTTTATGCTGAAACATTAGCAGCAGTCACTAATTTACAATTTTTGATTTTTTTAAAAATAAAAAAAAGCTTGTTTTTTTTGGGATTTGTAAATTTCATGGAAAGTTTTAGTTATGGGGTTTGTAATATTATGCTTATTACATATATGAGTTCTTTTTGTAGTAAAAAATTTACAGCGACTCATTATGCGATTTTTATTTCTATATCTTCATTATCTAGGTTAATCCTTTCTCCAACGTCTGGGCTTGTAGCAGATGTGTTTGGATGGCAAAACTTTTTTATTATATCTACATTATTTTCTATCCCATCACTGATATGTATATATATTATGTACTACAAATCTAAATCCACTATCATAAATAAAGTCTAATATAAGCATATAAATAAAATATTAAACCTGTTTTATTGAAGTAAGGAGAAAAAACCTGTATCATGTCTTATTTTATAATGGTTTAATTATTTCTGATGATTTTATGTGAAGATATTTCTATGTATTATGGTGGTAAAAAACTATTCAATGATGTTAATTTAATTTTAAATGAGAATAATAAATATGGATTGATTGGAGCGAATGGTTCTGGTAAATCAACTTTAATAAAATTGATATCCAAAGAAGAGGAACTATCGTCTGGTAAGATAACAATTGATCCTAAGCTTAAAATTAGTTCATTAAAGCAAGATCAATTTAGGTATGAGAATGATAGAATAATAGATGTTGTGATACAAGGGAATTCCTTGCTATGGGACGCAATGCAAGAGCAAAAAGCTTTAAGTGAAAAAGAAGATATAACTAATGAAGAAGGGTATAGGATTGCAGAATTGGAATCTGTAATATATGAGAATGATGGATATCAGGCAGAATCAAATGCAGAAATAATTTTACATGGACTTGGGATTGAAGAAAAGGATTTTGCAGAGCCTCTTAAAAAATTATCAGGTGGTTATAAAATTAGGATATTGCTTGCTAAATGTTTGTTTTCAACTCCTGATATATTGCTATTAGATGAGCCTACAAACCACTTGGATATATTATCAACGCAATGGTTAGAAAATTTTTTAAAAAGGAAGTTTAAAGGGATTTTAGTATTGATATCTCATGATCATGATTTTTTAAATTCTACATGTAATAATATTTTAGATGTAGATTATAATACAATTACCTTGTATAAAGGTAATTATGATCGTTTTGCTAAAGAAAAGCAGTCTACGCTGGAGCAAAAAGAAAAGGAAAAAACTTCAATTGAAAGAAAGATTGCAAAAGATCGTGTTTTTGTAGATAAATTTAGAGCATCAGCTACTCGTTCAAAACAAGCTCTTTCAAGAGAAAAAAGAATTCAGAAAATAGATGTTCCGGAAATTAGACGTACTACTAGGGTGGCACCAAGATTTATGTTTAGGCAGGAAAAAAAATCTGGGCAGAGTATCTTAGAGATTTTAGATCTTTCCCAATCTTTTAAGGAAAATGAATTATTTCAAAATTTATCATTTAACGTACATGCTGGGGAAAAAATAGCTATCTTAGGTGTAAATGGTATTGGTAAATCAACATTGCTTAAAACTGCACTTGGTTTTATTGACCCAGTCAGTGGAGAGGCTAAATGGGGCTATAATACAGATTTAGCATATTTTTCACAGGATCATCATGATTTAATTAAAGGAAATATGTCTGCAGTAAATTGGTTGATGGATATAACTCAGGAGTCAGATGTTGGTGTAGTAAGAAATGCACTTGGTAGAATGCTATTTACAAAAGATGAAGCTGAAAAATCAGTGGATGTACTTAGTGGTGGAGAATCTGCAAGATTATTATTTGCAAAAATTATGCTAGAAAAAGCTAACGTTTTGATATTTGATGAGCCTACAAATCACTTGGATTTGGAAAGTAGAATTGCTCTTGCAAATGAATTAAAAGCTTTTGAAGGGACAATTATTTTTGTAAGTCATGATAGGCATTTTATATCTACTATTGCAAAAAGAATTATATTTTTATGCAAAGGTAGTGCTATAGATTTTTCTGGTGGATATAATGAATTTAGAAAGAAGTATGCGAAATTTTTTGATGAAGATACAAAAAAATAAATTATTGGATACTCTGAAAGTTTTATAAAACAAGTGATATTTTTTAAGGTGTATCACTTGTTTTACTAAAGAAAAAAGAACTGCTATTTCATTGAAATAAAATAACAGTTCTAATCGACATCAGCAGTATGATTTAAGACTTTTTAGCTGCTTTAGCTGCTTTAGCTGCTTTTTTCTTTGATCTATTAGAGTCTGGATCAGCCTTTGTTTTACCATTACCAGCTTCTTTCTTTTTTAAATCCGTACCTTCCGTACCATCTTCATTATCAAATAGAGTACGTGTAGCGTCATCAGCATCTTCATCACCAGCTTCTTTAGCACTCCCCTCAGCATCTCTGTATGGCCATACATGATCTTCTAAAAATTGTTGAGTAGCTAATCCAGCTCTTTCCATCGAAGATGTTTCTCGATGTTCAACACTACCATCTTCATCTACTACTTGTCTTGGGGAAGGTGAAAGACCAACTGCAGCAAACATAGCTTCAGATCCTCCTTGTACACCCATTGCTAATCTTGTGAATGAAGATGATGGATTGTGTAAATTAAATACATCACTAGCAGCGAAATCATCCTCACCTAAAATACTTTTTTGAGGTGATGGTGATTTTTCATCTCCTTTTGGGGGAGTCTTTGGAGCAACCTCGGGTTGCGAGTCAATATCTGCATGATTAGCACTACTGTAGCAGAAATATGTAATAGCTCCACCGACCGTAAGCAAGGAAGTAGTAACACCTACTATAAGCTCGTTACTAACACTTGGGAGTTCCCAAGTAGTTATATTAAAAATATCAAAATCATAATTATCCATAGAAACACACCCCACTATAAAATTTACCTAATTGTAAGTTGTTTTATATAAAAGTCAATATTTATTTGTAATTTTACCCAACGAACTCAAATAATACGTTTTAATAAATTTGTTTTATCAAATATAAAATGTCTTATTGTTGCCAATATATGCAATCCTATTAATGCTATAAACATGTAACTGAAATAGCTGTGTAATTCATGAGAAAAGTAGCTTGTTTGATTATTTTGTTCCATTAGGCTAGGTAATTTATATCCAAACCAACTAACTCCATAAGGTCCAGCATCAGACATTATGAATCCGCTTAATGGTACTGCTATCATGCAGAAATATAATAAAAATATATTTAATTTTGCCATGATGACATATTTTTTTGCAATTTTTTCTGAATGTGGTGGAATTTTTGAACAAAAGCGTGCAATGATCCTCATAAAAACAAAAAGTATAATGCTAACTCCAATGGATTTGTGCAATCCATACCAAAATATTTTATCAATGCTAACAGCGGAAGAATATTTCATAACTAGCCCAACTATAAGATTGAAGCTGATAAAGAGAAAAAGAAACCAATGAAAAAATCTCATTGTGCAATTATATTTTTCTATTTTTAAATTTTGCATATTAGGTAATTTATAAAATTTTATGTATATATTTTTCGTTGTAATTTTGCAATATGAATGAGTACTCATCTGCTATTTCCCAAATATATAAATACCGCCCTGATTTACCTGCATGACCAGCATCCATATTTGTTTTTAAAACAATAGTTGTTGAATTTTGTTTGTGTTCTCTCAATTTTGCTACCCATTTAGCTGGCTCCCAATATGTAACTCTTGGATCATATAATCCTGCAGTTACAAAAATATTGGGGTAATTTTGTTTTTTTACATTATCATATGGAGAGTAACTTTTGATATAATTATAATAGCCTTCATTCTTTGGATTTCCCCATTCTTTAAATTCTCCAGGAGTTAAGGGTAGGGTGTCGTCTAGCATAGTGTTTAAAACATCTACAAATGGAACATGTGCAACAGCAGTATTGAAAAGCTCTGGATTTTCATTGATGCAGAAGCCTATTAACATTCCTCCAGCACTTCCTCCAGCGATAGTGATATTGCCTTGATAAGTATATTGTTCTTTGATTAAATATTTTGCTGAATCTATAAAATCGTAAAAAGTGTGTTTTTTATTCAAAAATTTTGCTTTTTGATACCAATCATAACCTAGTTCATCTCCGCCTCTTATATGAGCAACTGCATAAATAAAACCCCTATCTACTAAGGAAAAAATACTTTTTCTAAACCCATCCGGCACAGAGTATCCGTATGAACCATAACCATATAAATAAACAGGATTCCCGTCTAATTTATTAAATAAAGATGTTTTATATATTAGCGAAACAGGGATTTTTTCTCCATCTCGTGCAACGGCATAAACTCTATCTACTGTGTATTCTTCGGAATTGAAATCACTTGGCATTTTATCTTGTTTTAAAACACTCTCATCGTTGCTGATAAAATTGTATTCTTTGATAATATACGGTGTTTTTGGGGAGCTATAGATAAATCTTAACCCTTCAGAATCGTAGCTTGTGAATATTATATCTAGATGATAACTTTTATCTGGAAAATTTATCTGCTTTTGTTCTTTAGTTATAAAATTAATAATCTCAATGTTATGCAGGCCAGTTTTATTGTTAGAGCTTAAAATAACAATATTTTCTTGGTATATAAGAAATTCTCGCAAATATTTATCGCTACTTTGTTGAATATAATTTTTCCAATTTGCATCTTGTGTATTATTTTTATTCACAATTGCAATTCTAAAATTATTACCATGATCATTTGTTAATATATAAAAATCATCTTCATGATTTTCTACCTGATATAATCTATTTTCTTTTCTTGGTGCGAATATATTTAAATGGAAATTATCGTTATTCAGATTCATGTAATGAACCTCATTTTCTTCTTTGCTGGAGCTATCTATAATAAGATAATCTTCGCTGCATGTTTTGGAAATATTTACGGAGAAAGTCTCTTCTTTTTCTTCAAATATCAGTAGATCATTTTTATAATCTGTACCAAGTTCATGATATTTTACCTTTTTTGCACGCCAATTTTCGCTTATTGGAACGTAGAAAAACCCTTTGTTACTCTTATTCAATACTATCCTTCCAAATGTATTTGGAACTGAGTCTTTGAGCAATTCACCTGTTTTTAGATCCTTTATACTTATTGTAAAAATTTCACTGCCATTAGTATCTATGGCAAAAGATAAATATTTATTGTTTGGACTTGCTTTTATACCTCTTACATTGAGATAAGACTCTTGTTTTGCTAATTCATTTTCATCAAGAATTATTTCCTTTTCACTTTCTAATGACTTATATTTCCTAGAATGAACCCAATAATTCATACCTTTATTTATATAAGAATAATATAAATAATCCCCTCTTTTTACCGGTACAGTTTCATCATCTTCAGTAATTTTATTTTTTATTTCTTCGTAAATTTTTTCCTTAAGCTTATTATTTGATGATAGTATTTCTTTTGCATAATCATTTTCGTCATTCAGATAATCTAAAATTTCTTTAGTTTGAACTTTTGGATAATTTGAATCTCTTAGCCATGAATAATTATCAACTCTTTCATCATGAAAATTCTTACATTTTACTGGAATTGATTTTGCTTTAGGGGGGGATTTTTTTTCTTTCATTTGTATAATATTATATTACATTTTTTGTACTAATACTTCATGCCAAAAAACAATTTATGCATAAGTTGATATTTGCTGAAATTATATCAAAATTTTATATTATTAATATGTTTTTTCTTTACTATTTCTAAAATTCTATTATAAATACGACTTGTGTGTAGTATATTGGATGTTTTATGGTGCAATTAGGGATTGGAAGAATCGCGGTGTCTTCATTTGTTCTTTCGTTTAAATATTTTATTATTTTAGAAATATCTTCAAAATTTATTGAGTTAAGCTGCTATTCTGCAGGAAGATTATTTGATAAAATCTATGGTGAGGCTTCTTCAACAGCTAGCTATTATTCAAATCAGAATATTACAATTAATCCAAATTATCTTAGGGACGAATTTATTAATATGCAAACATACGGTCAAACTGTAAAGTATTTTGCAACAACAGCCGTGCCTAAATATCTTCATCCAGCTGAAAATTATGCGCATTTATTTTTAAATAAGCATTTACCTTCCATTTTTCATACTACATATGTGGGAGTAGAATCTGCCAGTAAAGTTTTGGAACATGTTGAGGGTGGTCTATTGGTATACAGCAAAATTAAAATTATACATCCTTTTTATGCCATTATGGTGCAGGGTCAGGATGCAAAGGATGTGATGCATCAAATATTGCAAGATAGAGAGAGTCATAGAGATGCATATTTTGCAAAGTTTTATAACTTTGCAAATCATTATTATGAAGAGGGAAAGGAGGTTTGTCAGAAGAATGAGTATTGTGAAATGACATCAGAATTTGGTTTATTAAATTATACTGATAGTACACGTGATACTATGCTGAATTATACAGTAACCGCAAGAGAAGGAATTCTTGATGTTTGGGATAATAGTTTATATTCACTATTAGAGTATATTAGTGATTTTTTTGTAAAAGAAGAGGAGGGAGATTTATAACCCACCTTTCTTTTATTGTTGTCTATTTATGAAAAAGCTACTTTTTCAATTTGTAAATCTTTAGCATGAACTAAATCTTTTGCTATTTCTTTCCTGTCAATATGCTTGAGATTTGCTAAATGTTTTCTCATTATATGAAGCATCTTATGTTCAGCTATAAGAATGATTTCAGAATAATTTTTGTTATTTGTTTCATTGATGATTATTTCAAAAATCTTCTTTCCAAACTCATTTCGATCTAGATCTTTATGATCCGTATGTGGATCAAAGAAGTGAGATGAACCGCCAGCATGACCATTGAAACCATCTTTTACAGGATGTTTTTTATGTTTGTTTATTAACTCGTCGCTAGAAAATTTAGAAAGCATTTGCTCCATCTTTAATCCAGTAGCTGTATATAGTTTTGCAAATTTGGCATCTATTACTAAAATTAACTTATTTGTCATTGAAAGCTCCCATTGAAATTAGTACTCTATAATAATTATAATACTAAAAAATCGCTTCTTACAAATATTTTTTTTGATTTCAAATAATTTTAATTGAATTTTTATTAAGTTTATATAGTATCCGGTATTAAGTAATCACGTAGAAATATTTTTGGTGTTGGTTGATTATTCATCTGATTTCATTTTTACGTAAGTATAACCAAAAAAAAGGAGATAATTATGACGTTTAAACCAAATTTTGATATCAAGGCACTACTTGAAGCCGGAGTGCATTATGGGCATAAAAAAAATCTATGGAACCCAAAAATGAAACAATTTATATATGGGATAAAAGATAAAACCCATATTATAGATTTAAGAAAAACTGCACCTATGCTATATACAGCTTTGCAAGTTATTTATTCTATAGCTGCACAAAATGGCAGAATTCTTTTTGTAAATACAAAAAAACAATCAAGAGATATAGTTAAATATAATGCTTCTAAATGTGGTCAGTGTTATGTGCATCATCGTTGGTTAGGCGGAATGCTTACAAATTGGGCAACTATCTCTAACTCTATAAAAACTTTAGATAATTATGAAAAATGTATAGAAGATACAGATAATTATACCAAGAAAGAAATTCTAACAATGACTAGAAAAAGGGATAAGTTAGAAGAAGCTATTGGTGGTATTAGAACTATGGGTGGAAAACCAGATGTTTTATTTTTAATTGATACTAAAACACACTGCATAGCTATTGAAGAGGCTAAAAAACTTAATATTAAAATCATTGCAGTAGTTGATACTAACTCAAATCCTGATGATGTAGATTATATTATTCCAGGAAATGATGATTCAAGAAAATCAATAGAATTATTTTGTCAATTAGCTTCAGAAGCTGCTCTTGCAGGTATTAAACATAGTTCATTATCGGCAGCTAATGCAAAAGCTTCTGTGGAAGCGGGTGAAAAGAAAATTGCTGTTTCTAAAGAAGTAAAGGAAGTTGTGGTTGATAAAAAAGAAATTAACAAAAAAGAAGAAATTAACAAAAAAGGTTGATTACATGAGTATAAATGCAAGTTTAATAAAAGAATTAAGGGCCATGACTGGCTCTGGAATGATGGATTGCAAGGAAGCACTTGTAGAGAACAAAGGTGATATAGAGGAATCTGTAACATGGTTAAGAAAAAAAGGATTATCTTCAGTTCAAAAAAAAGCTGATAGGGCTGCTAATGAAGGTGTTGTAGCAGTTTATTTGAATGGAAAAGATGCCACAATGGTGGAAGTTAATTCTGAAACAGATTTTGTTGGTAAAAACGAAAAATTCTTATCGCTTGTGAATATAATTGTGGAGAGCGCTCATAATTTCAAAGGAAATTCGGTTGAGGATTTTTTGAAAGATGGAGTATCTAGTGATGGGAAAAGCATACAAGAGTTAATATCAGAAAATATAGCTGTTATAGGAGAAAATATTGTTCTTGGTAAATTATCAAAGTTGCATGTAGATAGTGGTGAAATCATTGCTTATTTACATAACAAACTTAGTGATAATATTGGGAAAGTAGGTGTTTTAGTTGGAATCGAAGGTGAGTTTAATGATAAAGTATCTGAAATAGCAACTAATATCGCTATGCATATAGCTGCAACTAAGCCAGCTTCTCTTACAAAAGAGGATTTAGATCAAAAGATTCTTGATAATGAAAAAGCAATATTTATAGAGCAAGCTAAGCAGAGTGGTAAGCCTGATGCCGTGATAGAAAAAATGGTAAAAGGAAGGATACAAAAATTCATAAATGAATCTGTTTTATTAGAGCAAAATTTTGTAATGGATGGAAAAACAAAAATATGTGATGTAGTGAAAAATGCAGAAAAAGAAACTGGCTGTAAATTTCAAATATCAGGTTTTTCTAGGATTTCAATAGAGGCGCCACAGTAACACTCAATTATGAAAAAACAAAATAGAGTATTACTAAAAATTTCTGGCGAAGCATTGATGGGTAATGAGAAATTTGGTCATGATAATACAATCATTGACCAAATTTGCCAAGATGTTAAAGAGGTTTATAATTTAGGATACGAAGTTTGTTTAGTGGTTGGAGGTGGTAATATTTGCAGGGGAGCTGATGTTGCAGATGTTGGTATAGAAAGAGCTACAGCTGATTACATGGGGATGCTTGCCACCGTTATAAATGCGATTGCGCTTCAGAGTAAATTAGAGCAAAAAGGTCTGTATACTAGAGTTGCTTCGGCAATTCCTATAGTAACTATTGTCGAGCAATATATCAGAAGAAAAGCTATTAGGCATTTAGAAAAAGGTAGAATCGTTATTTTTGCTGCAGGTACAGGAAATCCATTTTTTACTACTGATACAGGGGCTGTTTTGAAAGCAATAGAGATGAATTGTTGCTACGTATTAAAGGGCACTAAAGTTGATGGTGTATACACATCCGATCCAAAAATTGATTCTACTGCAAAAAAATATGATGAATTGACATATGACGAAGTGTTGCAAAAGAAATTAACTGTTATGGATACAACAGCTATTGCACTTGCACGTGACAATAATATGCCTATTAAAATATTTAGTATAAATAAAAAAGGAGAATTTGCTAAAGCGTTAAACAACAAAGGAAATTATACTGTAATAAATTAATATGGAAAGTGAATTAAAAATATTGCCTCAATTAGAGGAAAAAATGGATAGTACTATAAATTCATTAAAAAAATCATTTAATGGTTTGAGAACGGGGAGAGCATCACCTGATTTATTGGATCAAATTAAAATCGAAGCTTATGGAGATAAGATGCCTATTAATCAATTAGCAAGCGTTACCACTCCTGATTCAAAATGCATAACTGTGCAAGTATGGGATCAATCGATGGTGGAAAGTGTTGAGAAGGCAATTTTAAATTCTGGTCTTGGTTTAACACCAAATACAGAGGGGCAAGTTATAAAGTTAAATTTGCCAATGATTAGTGGAGAAAGAAGAAAGGAGCTGTCTAAAAAAGCAAATGAATATGCTGAACAAAACAAAATATCTATAAGGAATATAAGGCGTAATGGGTTAGATCATTATAAAAAATTGGAAAAAGATAAAGATATATCTCAGGATGATTTCAAATCTTATTCTGCAGATATACAAAAAGTAACTGATGAATATATCGTGAAGATATCAAAGTTATACGAAGAAAAATCAAAAGAAATATTGAAGATATAATCTTTAAAATATTACGTAATAGTATTGATATGCGCTAAACTTGCTGCGATTATTTTCTTGATGATCGAAGTGCTGATTATTGTAAATTAATAGAGATATCACATGGATATTGCTCAGAAAATTCCACTAATGTAGATTTATAAATTTTATAAATAATCAGATAAGTATTGACAAATTAGTATAAATCTTGCATTTTTACTATGATTTTTGATCTAAGTCCAAAAAGGATGAGGGGGAAGAAGTCAATTTAAAAATTAAAATTAAATTACATAATTTATGTCTAATATACGTAATATTGCTATAATTGCACATGTTGATCACGGAAAAACTACTTTAGTTGATAACATGTTAAAACAAACTGGAACTTTTCGTGAAAATGAAGCTGTTGTTGATCGAGTTATGGATTCCAATGATTTGGAGCGAGAGAGAGGTATTACGATTTTAGCGAAATGTACATCAATGAATTTTGATGGCATGAAGTATAATATTATAGATACACCAGGGCATGCTGATTTCGGAGGAGAAGTAGAGCGAGTATTGTCTATGGTTGATGGGGTAGTATTGCTTGTTGATTCTTCAGAGGGACCTATGCCTCAGACAAAGTTTGTTTTATCTAAAGCATTGAATTTAGGGTTAAAACCTATAGTAGTAATTAATAAAGTTGATAGACCTGATAGTCGTATAGATGAAGTTGTAGAGGAAGTGTTCGAATTGTTCTTTTCTCTTGATGCAACTGAAGCGCAATTAGATTTCCCAATATTATATGCTTCTGGAAGAAGTGGATGGGCGTCAGAGATTAATGAAGTGGGAAAAGATTTAACTCCTTTGTTTAAAGTCGTAAAAGATCATGTTCCAGCTCCAGACGTTGATTCATCAAAGTCATTTTCTATGTTATCTAGTATTTTAACTGCTGATTCATTTTTAGGAAAAATATTGATTGGTAAAGTTTATTCTGGATGTGCAAAAGTTGGTGAAGCTGTTAAATCAATAAACTTAGATGGGAAACTGGTTGAAAATAGTAAATTAACTAAGTTATTTGGATTTAAAGGTATACAAAGAATTCCTATAGAAGAAGCTAGAGCCGGAGATATAGTTGCTATTGCAGGCATGGAAAAGACATCTGTTGCGGATACTATATGTCATCCAGATGTTTCTGTTGCTATTAAGTCAACACCTATAGATCCACCTACAATGGCGATAACATTGAGTGTTAATCACTCTCCATTGGCAGGACAAGATGGATCTAAAGTTACATCAAGGATGATTTTAGCTAGGCTTGAAAAAGAGGCAGAAAGCAACATCACTATTTCACTAAGTATCTCAGATAACGGTGAGAACTTTGAAATAGGTGGAAGAGGTGAGTTACAATTAGGTATTTTGATAGAGAATATGAGACGTGAGGGATTTGAACTATCCGTTTCAAGACCAAGAGTATTATTTCAAAAAGATGAAGCTGGTAAGCTTTTAGAGCCTATAGAAGAAGCGGTAATAGATGTTGATGAAGAGCATAGTGGTGTAGTAATTGAAAAATTAGCTGCTAAAAAAGGTGATTTACAGGACATGAAAACTGTATCTGGTAATAAAGTAAGGATGATATTCCATATACCATCTAGAGGATTGATTGGATATCAAAATGAATTTCGTAATGATACAAGGGGAACTGGTATATTAAATAGAATATTTCATTCTTATCAACTATTTAAAGGTGAAATAGTGTCTAGAAGAAATGGAGTTTTAATTTCTAATTCCAATGGAGAAACAACTTCGTATTCGTTAGCAAATTTAGAGGGTAGAGGTACCTTATTTGTTCCAGCAAAAACAAAGGTATACGAAGGCATGATTATTGGAGAGCATAATAGAGAAAATGACCTTGAGGTTAATGCGGTAAAACCTAAACAGTTGAGTAACATGCGTTCTTCTGGAACTGATGAACAAATTAAATTAACTCCTCATAGAGACTTTACGCTTGAAGAAATTTTATCATACATAAAGGACGATGAATTAATAGAGGTGACTCCCAATAATATTCGTCTTAGAAAGAGCATTCTTTGTCCTAACCAAAGAAAAAAAGGATCTAGAAAATAAACTATATTATTTTTATTCTAAATTTCTTTGCAAATATATAAAATTGCAGTACCATTTTGATATGCTTATTTTTTTGCGAAATGATTTTTTATGAAGGATTTTAATGATACTAGGAAAGTTGAAGATCTAGATCCCAAGACTTTATCTCAAGCAATAGCTATTGCTAAAAAATTACAAGCTAAACTGGAAGGTGGAAAGGGTGGTGAATCAGGTTTAGAGCAAGATGATTTGATAAAAAACAAACAATTATTACAAAAATTATTAGAGTATCTAATATTAAATATGGATAATCCTAATATGGATATGACTTTGGTTATATTTTTGGAAAAAGTATTGGGTGTAAAAAAAGGTAAAGATAAAAATAAGGAAGAAGAAGAGGAAAAAGAAGAGGAATTAACGGAAGAGCAAAAAAGGATAAAATATCAGCAAGTTATGTATGAAGCATACAAAATTTTAAATCCTGAGAGATTAGCTGGCGAAACTAGTTTAGAGAATTTTATATCTAATGTTATAACTAGGGGTATAGAGGTTGCAAGGGAGTATGATGGGGCGCAATATGAAAAAGATTTTACAAACAAAGAAATTGAAGATTTGGAATCGCATAAAGAAGGATTTGTATCAAAATTAAGATCTTCTGGTCAAAAAGGAGGAGGAAGAGGTTTGTAATCATAAATAAAGTAGATTTTAGGATTTTATATGTTATATTTTCCTATAAAAATTTATAATAATATTGATGACTTCTAAAAAATTATATATCAAGACTTACGGATGTCAGATGAATGTATATGATTCATTGAAAATGGAAAATTTACTAAAACCTCATGGTTTTCAAATGACTACAGAGAGATCGCAAGCTGATTTAATAATATTTAATACTTGTCATATAAGGGAAAAGGCTTCAGAAAAAGTATATTCTGAATTGGGCAAAATAGGGAAAAATGATTTTAATATAGATCCAGTCATTGTTGTTGCTGGATGTGTAGCTCAAGCAGAAGGTGAGAATATTTTTAAAAGAGCAAAAAATGTAAACATAGTTGTTGGTCCACAATCTTATCACAATTTGCCAAAACTTCTTGAAAAGGTAAAGAGGAATGAAAAATGGGTGATGGATTTAGATTTTGATGAAGAAAATAAATTTGATAAAATAGATTTGCCATCAAAGTCCAGTCACTCAGCTTTTTTAACTATCCAAGAGGGGTGTGATAAATTTTGTCATTTTTGTTGTGTACCATATACAAGGGGAAAAGAGTATTCTCGTAAAACATCACAGATCTATAGAGAAGCTTTGTATCTCTGTTCAAAAGGAGCGATAGAAATAACATTGCTTGGGCAAAATGTAAGTGCATTTCATGGGGAAGATGAAGATGGAAATATACAAAATGTAGGTTGGTTGATGAAAAAATTGTCTAAAATAGACGGTTTAAAAAGAATAAGATACCTAACATCTCATCCCAAAGATATGGTGGACGAATCATTGTTTCAAGTTCATGCAGAAGAAGAAAAAGTCATGCCTTTTTTACATCTGCCTGTACAATCAGGATCTGATTCAATTTTACAAAAGATGAATAGAGATCATACTAGAGATTATTATTTTAAAGTAATTGAAAAATTTGAAAAATATAACCCAAATATGGCTTTTTCATCTGATTTTATAGTGGGTTATCCAGGAGAAACAGATCAAGATTTTCAAGATACATTAGATTTGGTTAGGCGTGTGAATTATGGCCAATGTTTTTCTTTTAAGTATAGTCCTAGACCTGGTACGCCTGCATCAGCAATAACTGAGCAAGTACCAGAAGAAAAGAAGGTTGAAAGATTGCAAATTTTGCAAGATTTACTTCAAGAAAAGCAAATGAAATTTAATGAATCCTTTATAGGTAAAACGATTGATGTTTTATTTGATAAAGAGGGAAAGAAACAAGGGCAGATCATTGGTAAATCACCTTATTTACAATCCGTTGTAGTGAATGCTGATATAGGATGTATTGGCAACATTAAAAAAGTAAAAATATATAAATCTGGACTTAATTCTCTATTTGGTGAATTTATATAAGGAGCAGTTTAAAATACACCTGTTGCCAAATTTTATTGGTTAAAGGAATGCTTTTACATCATTCCTTTAAGTAAATCAGGGGATATACCCATTTTATTCATTTCTTCATTTGTAATATTTTCTGCATTTTGTTTTGCATTATTAAAAGCAGCAACGATTAAATCTTCCAACATTTCTACTTCATCAGGTGATAGAAGATCTTTATCGATTTTTATTTTTTTTACTTCACCTTTTGCGGTTGTAGTAATTGTTACAGCACCACCACCAGCGGCACCACTAACTTCTATGTTTTCTAAAGATTTTTGCACATCTTGCATTTTCTTTTGCATTGCTTGTGCTTGTTTCATCATTTGCTGAATATTCATAATATTTATTTATATTGCGTTTTAAAAGTAATATCATTAATTTTTATTGCTGCAAATGTTTTTTCTTTTTTATTTTTTAAAGCTATAGGATTTATATTGCAAATAATTTTGTTTTCAAATACGATTTCGCATATCTAAGTTTATTAAAAAAATATGCATTTAACAACTGAAGTAAAAAATATATTAAGAAATTATCAATCAGAATCTCCAGCAGTTAAGAGTAATATAGCTAGGATATTGATGAGTGGGAAATTATCTGGAACTGGAAAAATGGTTATATTGCCTGTTGATCAGGGATTTGAGCATGGTCCAGTCAAAAGTTTTGATATAAATCCAGCATCATATGATCCAATGTATCATGTGAAATTAGCAATAGATGCTGGGTTAAATGCATATGCTGCACCAAAAGGAATGTTAGAAGCTATATCTGATGAGTATAGAGGGTGCATACCGCTTATTATAAAGGCTAATAGCTCTAATTCATTGATGAGTAATCATACAGAGCCAGATCAATCAATTACAGCAAATATACAAGATGCATTATATCTAGGGTGTACTGCTATAGGATTTACTATATATCCAGGGTCAAATAATTCTATAGCTATTATAGAGGAAATAACCGAAATGATATCTGAAGCAAAATCTTATGGTTTAGCGGTTGTTATATGGTCTTATCCTAGGGGAGGGGATTTGAAAAAAGAAGATGAAACTTCTTTAGATGTTATAGCTTATTCTGCGCATATAGCTGCATTAATGGGGGCAAATATAATAAAAGTTAAAGTGCCATCTAGCAATGTTTCTAATAAAGATTTTTGTGCAAAAAATAAATATGATTTTACTGATCTAAAAAATAGAATTCAATTTGTCATGTCTTCATCATTTAATTCAAAAAGATTAGTTGTTTTTTCTGGTGGAAATACAAAAAAAGAAGATGATTTATTTGATGAGATAAAATCTATACATAAAGGTGGTGGGAATGGATCTATTATTGGAAGAAATACATTTCAAAGACCTTACGACGAAGCATTGATAATGCTAGATAAAATCCTATCTATATATAAAAGTTAAAAAAATCATGGATAATATAAGTAAATAAATCTATTTGTTGCAGTTGTAAGTCTATTGTGATACTTTCTTAAATATTGACGCGGGGTGGAGCAGCCCGGAAGCTTGTCAGGCTCATAACCTGAAGGTCGCAGGTTCAAATCCTGCCCCCGCAACCAAATTTTCATTACATTAATAATTCATGCAGAATCAATTTTAGATAAAATAAAAGTTTGTTCTTCGTATTGTTTTATAATTTTTCCAATTTTTCGTCCCTCTTTATCATACGCTATGTTTTCTTTTGTTATAAAGTCGGAATTTTGTATAATTTCAAGCCCCTTTCTTTTTTTTGACAAATAATTCATTCGTGCAGTTACTTCTTGCCCTATATAGCATCCTTTAGTAAAGCTTAAAGCAAAAAACTTATCCATATTGATATGCATAGCAAAAAATTCATTTGGAAAAAAATCAATGCCAAATTCTAACAAGGCTAACTTTAATCTTTCTTTTTCATATTCATGATAATAATTATCATTTTTTTTAAAAGTGTCCTCTTCTTTTTTTAAATAGCCTCTGAATCCTAACGTAACACTTCTTGGATCATGGAAAAATTCTTTGTTTAATAGTTTATCAGATATAATAACTTCATAAGCATCTTCTTTTGATAGTTCAATATCAGCATGTAGTTTGTAGGTGTATAATTTTGTTATAATTTCATCGCAATAGTCATTGTGAATGTCGAGTAAAAAATAGTCATTTTTTTGAAAAATAAAAAAATCGTATAATACTTTCCCCTGTGGAGATAACATAAGAGAATAAGAAAGATTAGTATGAGTTTTTATATCATTTGATAATATGTTTTGTAGAAAATTCTCTTTATCTACACCTCTTATTTTTAATAATGTTCTATAGTTTAAATTACATGTGTTATTTTTGTTCATATTTAATATTTAATATTTTACTACTATTTTACTTTAAAATAAGCTATAATCGCAATTGGTTTTTATTGCATTTTATGGCAACTGGTTACCGAAATATATATTTATAATTTATATAATGAAAGATAATATTACAAAGCCTATTGTTTTGATAGGGATGATGGGAAGTGGAAAGAGTACTATTGGAAGAAAACTCGCAAGAAAATTAAATTTAAGATTTTATGATAGTGATAAGGTTTTAGAGGAGAGAGAGGGATTGAATATCATGGATATTCATGAATTTATGGGTATTAAGTATTTTCAGGAGAGAGAAGAAGAAATTATTAAAGAGATAATCGGATATGGTAAGATAATCTTATCAACCGGTGGTAGTAGTTTTATGAATAAGAATATACGAAAATTTATAAAGGAAAAGGGAGTTTCGATTTGGTTAGATGTTAATCATGATACTATATTTGAAAGAGTATCAAAAAGAAATACACGTCCTGAGCTATTTGAAATGGGTGATAACAAACAGTTTTTGATTGATATGATCAATGAGAGGGAGCCAATCTTTCGTGAAGCAGATATAAAGATTGATAGTGATTTAGAGGCGCACCATTTAGTGGGGAGCATTATAAAGAAAATGGAAACAGAGTATTTGGATCTATTTAAAGCATAGCATTTTACATATTGATATAAGTTTAAAATGCTATAATAATTATTTTCTTAAGTTTCATTAATATCCATAGTATCCAATGTTAACTTGCCATCTTCAAGAAGGCCTTGAACCGATGCAGGTAATGTTAAAATGGGCACATCTACTTCAATTGTAGCATTATATAATTCATTATTATTTAGAGTTTGAGGAGTAAGTGCTGTTAAAACCGCATCTAGAGCAGTATTTGTATTGCCATGTAAATATTCTTCTATAACTGCAGTAAAAGGATAAAAATTTTGATTACTCATGTTGTATCACCAATTAAAACAAACGCATGTTTAAATCGTATTTGCTACAAATGTGCATGTCAACATCATTTTTTATTTCTTATCTATATTTTTTTAATTTATTCTTGCTTAATGACGTACTTGTTTATATAATGGTATACAAAGAACGTAATTTTTAAGATTTTGACAGAAGTTCAAGTACGATTTAATAATGTAGAGTACTCTTTAAGGGTTCTTAAGAAAAAGTTGCAAAGAGAAGGTGTTTTTAAAATAATGAAAGAAAAAAGACATTATGAGAAACCATCTGAAAGAAAGCTTAGGAAGAGTATAGAATCTATGAAAAGAAATCATAAAAACAGTAGGGGTGGAAGACCTTCTTACTAGGGTCTCCTTTTATTATAAAGTAAGTATTGACTTCTTTATTTGTGGCTATGAATTATTATTTTTTAATATCATTTATCTTCGTTTTAGGAATATCTTTCTTTATAGGATATAGATGTTCATTAGGAGCGAAAGATTCTCAAGATTTTTTTTTAGCAAATAGGAAATTTGGAATTTTTTCAATTTCTATGTCTTTGTTAGCCACTCAATTAGGAGGAGGCGTTATATTAGGCACTTCTGATTTTTCATATGAGTATGGTATATATGGTATATTTTATACATTTGGACTCTCGCTGGGATTGATTGCTATATCTATTTTTGGTGCAAAGCAATTAAGAGAGAAAAATATTGAAACTATAGCTGAATTATTTGAAAAAGAATATAATTCACCATTTTTAAGAAAATTAGCATCTTTAATATCCATAGGTTCACTTTATGGAATATTCATATCTTTGATTATAGGCAGTAAAAAATTATTGTTTTCTTTGGGAATAGAAAATGAATTTATATTTTATATGTTTTGGTTATGTTTGATATTGTACACTACTATTGGAGGTATTAAGGGGGTTATATACACAGATATTTTTCAAATTTTAATTGTATTTATTATATTTATATCGGTATTAATTTATTACTATATATCAAAATATGAATATATAGATTATGCACTAAATAACATATTTGTTTTGAAACAAGATTCAAATATATCATTTTTTCCATACATAATAGTTCCATTTTTGTACGTTTTTATTGAACAAGATATGGCTCAAAGGTTTTTTTCTGCAAAAAATTCAAAAACAGCGTATTATTCTGCATTTTTAGCTGGATGTTTGTTATTACTTTTTTCTTTTATACCATTAATATTTGGTATAGCAGCAAGAAAAGAGATTGGATTTATTGGGAATGATAGTGTTTTAATTATGTTTTTTTCCAAAACATCTAATCAATTTATTTCTGGTGTATTGGGTGTGGCAATTTTATGTGCAATAATATCTACTGCAGATTCTCTTTTATGTGCGATAAGTTCAAATTTATCTTTAGATTTTAAAAAAATATTTAAAAATAAAATTCTTTATAGCAGGGTAATTACTGTCTTGTTTGGTTGTGTAGCGTTAATTATAGCTAAAAATTTTGATAATATTTTAAAAACAATGTTATTTAGTTATGAAATTATGGTTTGTACATTATTTTTTCCAATAGTAATTTCGTATTTTAAAAATAAATACGAAGCCTCTTTTGCCTATATATCGATTGTGATTGGATTATTGGCATTTTTGTCATATGACTATGTTATGAGTATGCTTTCAATGCAGTGGAATAAGAATGTTTTTTGTTTATTTGCTACATTGTTTACATTTCCAATATATATGTTTTATAAAGGATTATTAAGACGATAAATATGAGGTTCTCCTCTGAAATTAATGACATTATTAAATGTTTCGCCACAGGTGAGAAAATCTTTATCACATCCCATAATAATTTCATAGTTATCACCTTTTGTTAATTTTAATAATGAGTTTTGTTGTAATTCAATCTCACTAACATTTGATTTTTTTATACTAAATGTTAAGTCCTTGTTTTTTCCAGAGGTAAATATAACATTACCATTGTTGAAAAAATTAGCATCTTCATTACGATTGCTATCAATAAAAATATTATGCTCAATAATTTCCATTACCTCACCTTTTTTAGTGTATTGTTTAATGTCTAAGCTGCATTTATCATCACAAAATTTAGCTCTACAATTTTTTGAAAATTTTTGTAATATTTTTTTATTAAATTTATCAACTAATGATCCAAGATTTGCATGAAATTTATTATTAATAATCTGTATGTCTTCTATATAGTAAGTTTTGGAAAAAAAAATTGGATTATCATTGAGTTGTAGGTTTAGTAAAATCATATTTATTTGTGCATCATTAAATAAGCCATTAATTAAATACTCTTTATTTATATGCTTATCATCAATTATACAGGAAAAATTATCTTCATTATTTTCAAAAAAAGAAAATATGCTAGAAAAATACTCTTTGCCGTCTACTTTTAAATCTTTATGATAATTTGTTAATTTTATATCTATATTGTTTGTTAATATAATCTCTATGCAAAAAGCATATTCTGTTAGAAAATTATTTTTTTTCATTATTTTATCTCTATAAGATTAATATTTTTCACTGAATAATTTTCAAATGCGTTTATAGATATTGGTAAATAATCATTATCAAACCTGACAGGAACATCAAATTCAAAATTTGCAGATAACTGTTCCTCTTTTTTCAAAGGAGTATCTAATGTTACAATGCCTGTCATATAATCCACATCAAATGGGTCATTGTACTGTTTGTCGCCAATGTATAAAGATACGGTTTTTTCAACGGGTTTTGTTATTTCTCTAGAGTATTCTCCTTCACCGTTTTTATAAATTTTTCTTAGTTGAAATTTTGTATATATATCATTTGCATCTTCTAATTCCTCTTTTTTAGCTTTATAATCACACCAATCTTTAAATCTAAAACCTATAGCTTTGCCATGTCTAGCTCGAAAAAAGTATAACAATTTTTCTATTTGTTCCTGATTTTTGATACCATATGAAATATCATATTTCATTTTTGAGATGCCAAAGTTTAATTGTCTATATTCATTTTTATTAAGTGTAGAAATGACATCAGTATAAAATTCTGGCCCACCAATTGCCCCATAAGAAATATCTTCTGGGAATCGTATTTCATTGAAATTATTTATGTTCATAACTCATTTTTATTAATGAAAATTATAGCATATATGGGATAAATATATTCTGGAAGAGGGTATGAAGATAAAAAAAGTTTACAACCCAAAGGATTTTTGTTATTATAATAGTTGTATGGATGGAGGGGTATGGATAATTTATTAAAAAATAATGAACAGGGATTTAATCAGTATCATAGTAAGTTAGTTTATAAAGGTACTGATATTGCTGAATTTGATGCTTTATTAAATTCGCAAGATTTATTGGAACAGGGAAATGATGCTGTGTTTCAAATG
>JBKEHD010000007.1:0-42399 GCA_046710445.1 Candidatus Midichloriaceae bacterium | reverse complement strand
ATTTCGTTTAAAGGTAGAGCAACAAGGGCAGAATATTGGATATGGATAATATTTTCAATAATTGTTGGTGCTTTGATGTCGCTAATAGATTATTATTCAGATACCTATATTACAGGTGGATTGATTGGGTTATATGATACTATTTTTAAGCTTTTAATATTCTTGCCTTCATTTACTGTGGGCATCAGGCGATTTCATGATGTTAATAAATCGGGTTGGTGGATTTTGTTATCATTCACGGTTATTGGGCTTATCCCTGTTATATATTGGCTGTATTTTTGTAAAAGTTTTCCAGAGAATAATAAGTATGGACCTGTGCCAAAATTGTAAATAATAAGGGTTAATTAGCTCTTTATATTTCCCATTTCGGTAACTCTTACTCAAATATGATGGTAAGAAGTATAACCAAAGCATGTACGTAAGTCTTGTAATATTGAAGATCTGCTTAATTTGACAATTTTTAAAAAGTCAAAATTAGAGTAGAAGGTGTAAATTGCTTTGCTTCTTGTGAATTTGCAAAGCAATTTATTCATAAAACTTTATAGGCAAAGCTAGCACTTTTACTGAAGTTTCTTTCAATATTTAGATTTATAGATCATCATGCTGCGATGAATCAGCTGGTTCTTTTAAAGGAGACATATCGTTATTTAATAGATCAGCAAATGTTTTTAAAGGACAGATATTATCAGCTTGCTGTTGCACATGTATCTGATCTTTACCTACAACGTCATTCCACCAATCATCTTGTTCATCATCATTAGGAACAGAAGCATCATCTAATGCTGTTATTATCGATTGATCAGCGGTAGAATTACTTTTATCCTTTACGAGGAATGCAAATAATTGAAAATCTAATAATCCAGCAACAGCGACACTTATAGCAGATGCAGCTAATTTATTTGGTACTTGCAAGAACGTCTCTAATCCTTCTATAAATAATAAAGACCCAAATACTGCTGCTTCGTTTTTTTCTTCTACATATTGATCAAGAACTGGATTCAAAATTTCATATAAAAAATTATTTAAAGCTCCATAAGCAGATTCTTTTAAAAAATTTATATCTTTGAGGGGCTTATATAAACTTTTTATATCATATTTAATAGCTCCAGCTACAATGCCCATGGCACAACTTGCTGTATATTCATATTCAGAATTTTTGAAATATTCATGAGTAGTAGCTCTCAATGTATATGCAGTAGTAGCTCCAGCAACAGCGAATCCCACATATCCAGTAAATCCTAATATGCTTGTAGCAGGTGCTAATGGTGTAAACATAAGAGCTCCACCTATAACTATAGATACTACAGCATCTAAAATAATAGCTTCATGGAATGCATTAGGTATTTGTTGAATTGCAATAGTTGAAAATTCCGTTATTCCATTACTTACTTCAGTATATGTAATATTTGTTAAGTCAACTATTGGATTATATTTAATCTTTATTAACCCATCGTATGTATAATATAGAGAGTTTAAAAATCCATATGATGCATTTGAAGCGGTGCTATATAAGTAATTGCTCCAACTATCATCAATATAAGCTATTTCGTTTTGTTTAGTATCTTCGTAAGACATTGTGACCTCCAGGATCTTTGGGGTGGTAATAGAAAAATCTGTACACAAAAAAATTGTGCTAAATAGATTTTTTTTGGTTAAAAAGGGAAAGAGCTAAAATTTTAAAGAATTATCCTAGTATATAGGTCTTTAAAAATAGCTTTTAAAGATATATTACAAATAAAGCGCCATATACAAAAACAACTCTCTATTGAGAAAGAAAGGTTTGTTATGTATTTAGAGACTGGCATTTTATTTACTATATTAAAAAACATTATTATTATGGTAATGAATCATATGACAGAAGTCAACATTTCTTTAAAAAAATTGCACAAAAAGTATGATTTTGAAATTATTGTAGATCGTGGCAGTAGGTGGTTTTTATACTATGCTTCTAATATCTCTATAGATTCATATGTGAATTACTCAGCAAAAGGGGGTAACCCATACTCATAGATTGATTCTATATCACAATGTAGAGTATTACCCAAAACCTCAAAGTCATTTTTTAAGTTAGTACTAGTAGTATCACTGTCATAAGTAGTGGGAAGGTTATTGTAAGCTTTTAAAAAACTATCACATATTTCATATTTTTTTATATTACGTGAGTGTTCAGAGTCTGTTTGGTTATAAATATAATTATTTATATTTGTATTAAGTAAGGCAATATTGGTATTAGAATGATCATCTAAATTATTTTTTAAATGCTCATAAAAAGTTTTATTTTTGTCCATTGATGATAAAGAGCTGAGATAGTAATTGTTATAGTGCTTGTTATTTTCTATAGAATGAATCAAATGATATTTTTCTAATTTTGTTATTATTTCATCTGTATTGATTGTTACTTCTTGTTTTTCTCCAGAATCATCATCAAAATTCAACTTTATATTATCATTGTATTGAGAAAAAAAAATAATCATATTATTATGTTCATCGTAATTGTGATGGATATTGGAAAACAAATTATCCTCTATACATTTTAATATATATTGCTTAATATTTGGGATATTATCTTGATCATGCAATAACATTCCAAACATTAACATTTCAGAAGTATTGAAGCTGCCTTTATTATAAAATGATGTATTGCATGGATTACTTTTAATACTATCTTCAAACTGTAATAAGTTATCGTAAGTAATATCTTTTTTATAAGTCGCTACTATATTGTTCATAAATTTCTCCATCATTAATTTCAACCGTAGGCTGTTATATATACGGAAGGTTAATATTTTGTCAACAAAATATATGTTCATTGTTGGCGAATTTTAAAGTTAGGAAATGTAAAATAATTCATGATAATTACATGCATTATTGTATTGTATTATGTATGTAATAAAGTATGGTTGTGTATTGTTTTATTGTAGTAGTAATTTATATATGAATTCTGATAATTTAATTCAAAGAGAGGTGATTTTTGGTAACCCTGATAGAGCTAATATTCAGATAAGTAAAGATGGAAAAAATATTTCTTATTTATCGAGTAAAGATGGGGTGTTGAATATTTTTGTTGCTAAATCAGATGACATAAGTAATGCAAAATCTATTACAGATGATAAAGGAAGAGGTATAAGGAGCTATTTCTGGAGCTATGATAATCAACATATATTATACTTAAAAGATAAAGATGGAGATGAGAATGAGAGGATACATAGAGTAAATATTGACACAAAATCAGATGAAATTTTAACACCAAAAGAAGGTGTAAAAACATTAATTTATAAAATAAGCCATAAATTTCCTGAAGAAATAATCATCGGCTTAAATGAAAGGAGGAAGGAATATTTTGATCTTTATAAGCTCAACATACTGACTGGAAATATGTTGTTGTTATACAAAAATGATAAATATTTAGCTTTTAATATAGACAATGATTACAATATTAAATTTGGATATTTTCCAACTCCAGATGGTGGGAATCAAATTCATCAATTTGAAGGTGGGAAGGAAGTGGAATTTATGAAAATCCCATATGAAGATGTAAATACTTCTGGGATATGTGGTTTTAATGAAAAAGGAGATGCTGCGTATTTTGTTAGTTCAATAGATAGAGATACATCAGCATTATATCTTATGGATTTGCATTCTCAAAAAAAGGAATTAATTTACTCGAATACTAAAGCTGATATAAGTGATATAATCTTGCAACCAGAAAGCAGTGAATTACAAGCAGTTAGCTACTATTATGATAAACAAGATTACCACATATTGGATGAAGAGTTTAAAGCAGACTTTGATTATCTGAAAAAATTACATACTAGTGCATCTATTACGTTGAGTTCTAGGACATTAAAAGACGATAAATGGCTAACATCATTTATTTTTGATAACGAATCAGTGAAATATTATCTATACGATAGAAGCATTAAAAAGGAGCAGTATTTATTTAGCAATAGAGAGAAATTAGACGAGTACCACTTGAGTAAAATGCATCCTGTTGTTATTAAATCTAGAGATGGATTGGAGATGATGAGCTATATCTCTTTGCCAAATAATCAATTGAAATCCGAAAATGGGTATAAAACGAATAAGCCTATGCCTATGGTTTTATATGTGCATGGTGGTCCTAATGCTAGAGATTATTGGGGATTAGATGCAACACATCAGTGGCTTACAAATAGAGGATATGCAGTACTTAGTGTGAATTATAGAGGTTCAACAGGATTTGGAAAGAATTTTATAAATGCCGGAGAGGGAGAATGGGGGGCAAAAATGCATGATGACCTTATTGATGCAGTAAATTGGGCTGTAAAAGAAGGTGTCGCTGACAAGGACAAAGTGGCTATTATGGGTGGTAGTTATGGTGGATATGCAGCACTTGTTGGGCTTACATTTACTCCAGATGTATTTGCATGTGGTATTGATATAGTTGGTCCTTCTAATTTAATCACTTTGATTAATTCTTTCCCTGAATATTGGAAACCATTCATTAAAAATATGAAATTAAAGGTTGGAGGTGATCCAGAAACAGAGGAGGGACGTGAAATTCTTAAGAAAAAATCTCCGCTATTTTATGCAGATAAAATTATAAAACCACTATTAATAGCACAAGGAGCGAATGATCCAAGGGTGAAGCAAGCAGAATCTGATCAGATGGTAGATGTTTTGAAATCACATAATATACCTGTGATCTATGCACTTTATCCTAATGAAGGTCATGGTTTTGCACGACCAGAAAACAGATTTTCTTTTTTCGCAATTGCTGAAGAATTTTTAGCAAAATATTTGGGTGGTAGACATGAGGAAATTAAAGATGAAATGAAAAACTCTTCTGTTCAAATTAAAAGTGGCAAAGAGTATTTAAATTAGAAATTGATATTTATCTAAAAAAATTATCTAGAATAATATTTGCAGAATGCATATCATCTATTTGATTTCTTTTCTTTCTTTTCATGTTTGTTTCTTTTAACAATACATTTGCTAATGAAGTGGTAAATCTTTCATCAAAAAAATAAATTGGTAATTCTATTTTTTTACTTAATTGTTCTCCAAAGATCAAAACTTTCTTGGAGATTTCTGTAATTGTTCCATCTGTTGCTATGGGTAAGCCAATCAAAAGACCATGAATTTTTTCTTTATTAATGATTTTGGTTATCTCATCGGCGTAATCTCCACTGCTTTTGTGAAAAACTTTTAGTGGTGTTGCAAGATTTATTTCATTGCGAAAAATAGCCAATCCAATTTTTTTCTCACCATAATCAACCCCAAGAACATTAAAATTATTTTGCTTGCGCAACTCTTCTAAAAAATCATCTTTACTTTTCTGTATCATTAGCTAAATATACACTATAACTTACTATTTATATATGATGTATTATCACGAATTAGAAGTAAAAAAAATAGCTAAGCTTTCTTCTCTATCATTATCTCAAGATGAAGAAGAGATATATCAGAAAGATTTAGGAGATATTTTAAAATTATTTGATCAATTAAAAGAAGTGAATACTGATGATGTTAAGCCATTATGCAGTGTTATTCAAAATGATTTAGTGACAAGAAAGGAATTCTCTGAAGAAATGAATAGCAGAGAAGATATACTAAATAATGCACCTAAATCTAAATATGGATATTTTGTTGTACCAAAAATGATATCATAAATATGTTTACACATATTTTAATTGTTGATGATGATGATGAGATAAGAGATTTGCTTGCCAAATACTTAGAAAAAAATAGCTATGTAGTAAGTTTTGCTAAGGATACGAAGGAAGCAGAATCGTTGATGGATATTTTTAAATTTGATTTGATAATACTAGATGTATTAATGCCAAATGAAAATGGGTTGGATTTTTTAAAAAGAAAGAACGATATTGGCATCCCAGTTATCATGTTGACAGCCTTAGGTGATGTCGATGATAGAATAATTGGTCTTGAAAGTGGAGCAGAAGATTATCTTACCAAGCCCTTTGAACCTAAAGAATTGTTGATTAGAATAGAAAAATTGATAATCAGATTTAAACCAGTTACGTCTGATGCTAAAAAAGTTTCGTTTGGTGACTATAATTTTGATTTAAATACAAAATCATTATTTTATAAAAAAGAGGTTGTATCGTTAACAACTAATCAACGTGAGTTATTGAATATATTTATTAAAAATATAGAAAATGTTATAACTAGAGAAGATATTGTTAAGCAATTAAATAATGTGAATATCAGAACAATAGATACTCAAATTACTAGATTGAGGCAAAAAATTGAAAAAAATCCGAAAAAGCCAGAGTTTCTTCAGACGATTAGAAATACTGGATATATATTATGGAGATAAATTACAATAGGTGACGCAGTATGTTTAAAAAAATATTTACTTTATCTTTCTTTCTGTTTTCTTTTTTTGTTGCATCAGGATTTTTAATCATGATAGAGATGATGGGGTTTATCAAAGATATTCCAAATTATAATGAGTTAGCAACATATAATTTGCCAGGAATTACTAGATTATATGATTCTAAAGGAGAGATATTAGATGAATATGCTAAAGAAAAGAGAATTTATGTTTATTATGATAACATTCCAAAAAATATTATAAATGCATTTATTGCTGTTGAGGATAAAAATTTTTTTGAGCATCAGGGAATAGATTTCACAAGTATTTTACGAGCTTCAGTTCAAAATATTGGTAATTTTATTAATAAAAAAAGATTTGTTGGTGGCTCTACAATCACTCAACAAGTTGTTAAAGGATTTTTTTTAAGTAATGAACGTACTTTATCTAGAAAATTAAAAGAGGCTGTTCTCGCTTATAGAGTAAATAAAATGTTTAGCAAAGAAAAATTGTTAGAGCTATACCTGAATCAAATATATTTAGGGAGACATGCACATGGTATATATATGGCAGCTTACGTCTATTTTGGAAAAAGCTTAGATGATTTGAGTATACAAGAAGCAGCATTATTAGCATCTTTGCCTAAAGCTCCATCTATGTTGAATCCATATAAAAATCAAAATCGTTCTTTAGAGCGTAGAAATTGGGCGTTGTCCAGAATGGAAGAAGAGGGCTTTATATCTATGGAGGAAAAAAAAGAAGCAGTTGAATCTCCTATTGTTTTGAGTTATACGCCAATCAGGAAAAATGTATATGAAGATTATTATACTAATACTGTTAGGTTAGAGTTATTGGAGATGTTTGGTGAGGATAAATTATACACAAACACCTATACAGTTAATACAAATTTGGATATGAATATCCAGGAGATAAGCAAAAAAGTATTAAAAAAAGGTTTAGAGAATTTTGATAAATTAAAAGGATGGCGAGGACCTGTATCTAAAATAAATGTTAAAGATTCTGATGTTTATGAAGAATTAGAAAAATTATCTAAAAGCATATTTCACTCTAATTTTCAGCTTGGGATGGTGCATAAATTTAATGAAAATTCAATTAATTTCTTAATTGATAAGGATACTGAAATTACTTTAACAAAAGAGGGGTATGAGTGGATATTAAAATCTAAAAAAGATGCAAAAGGCAATATTAAACGATTATTGAATATAGGTGATGTTGTTATGCTAAAAAAATTGCATAATGGTAAATTTACTATTGACCAAATACCTTTAGTAAATGGTGCTTTAGTTGTTATAGAAAATAGAACTGGTAATGTTTTATCTTTAGTTGGTGGGTATGATTTTAAACAAAGTAAGTTCAATAGAGCGATACAGGCATATAGACAACCTGGTTCAGCTTTCAAAACTTTTTTATATTTAGCAGCATTGGAGCAGGGTATTAAGCCAAACACAATGATTCTTGATGAGCCATTGGAAGTAGATTTGGGTCATGGTTTGCCAAAATGGAATCCTAAGAATTATGGAGATAATTATTATGGTTTAATTACAATGAGGGCATCTTTTGAGAAATCAAGAAACTTATCTACATTAAGGCTATTGCTGGGTATTGGTATTGAGAAGTTAGTTGAAATTGCTCATCGGTATTTAATTTATATTAATCCTATTAAGGCAACATACTCTATGGGGTTAGGAGCTTTTGAAACCACATTGCTTAAACTTACTAATGCGTATTCTAGTATTGCAAATAACGGTATACTTAAACAGCCTAAATTAATAGACAGTGTTTATAACATGAAGGGAAAAAATGTGTATAGTCCTAAAGATTATTTTTGCAAAGGTTGTCAAGGACCTCATTTAGGTAGTGATAAAATGCCTGAAATAGGTTATTTGGGAAAAAATATTACTGATCAAGCATCTAATTATCAAATATTGTCGTTACTTGAAGGTGCGGTAGAGCGTGGGTCTGCAAGAAGGGCAAAAGTGTTGAATAGAGTTGTGGCAGGAAAAACAGGGACGACTAACGATAGCTTTGATACTTGGTTTGTAGGGATGACTCCAGATATTACTGTTGGTATTTTTGTTGGGTATGATACACCTAAAAATATGGGTAAATATGCAACTGGTTCAAGTGTTACATTGCCAATATTTGTTGATTTTTTTAAAAATGCAGAATTTATTCCCAATAGAAAATTCGAAATTCCAGAGGAAATTGAACATCATTATGTTGATCAAAAAGATGGTGAAATACACAAGGATGTAAATAATCTAAATATGAAAAATCTTATTTTAGAAAATTTCAAAAAAGAAGAGAGTTCAGAAAAGAATTTGAAAAATTTTGATATTTTAGAAGAAAAGGAATTTACATATCAAAATGCTGATGAAAATAGTGACATTAGTATTTTTGATTTTATGCAAGATTCTAACGAAGATAATAAAAATAGATAAAAACCCTAAAGTCATAAAAAATTAGAAAAATAGTTGCTGGAAAATAAAATTCATGCATAATTATATATAGCAACTTTAAGTTGTTAAGATTGTTGTTTGAATTTTAGGAGAATATGTTATACATAGCGCTAAAGAAATTAAATACTAATTTATTATGAAATATACATTTAAAAAAGAAGCATCTATTGGAAAAAACGTTGTAAACATATTTTTTATTAATGATTTAAATAGCATACATAAATGTTTAGAGCAGTATCATAAGCAAATAGTTGGAAATTTAAAAATTTCTTCAAATTTTCAATGTAAATATGGTGAAGCAGAAATAGTATCTATTGAAATAAATGGAGAATTTAAAAAATTAATTTTTTATGGACTAAAATCTAGTAAAAAATTATCTAGAGAAAAGATATGTAATATGGGTGGAAAGATTGCTACTCAATTAAATAGTATGAAAATAGTAGATGCTGAGATATTTGTAGAAGAAGAAGACGATTTTATTAGTGCTATTCTTGAAGGGATTAAGTTGAAAAATTATTCGTTTAATAAGTATTTTGATAACAAAAAATCTAAACATAAATTATATTTAGATCATGTGATTGTAAGTACTGATCGTGATAATGCTAAATTGGAAGAATTATTTAGAGAAAGAGAAGTGATAGTTAATTCAACACTTTTTGCAAGAGATTTAGTTTCTGAGCCCGGTAATAAATTAACACCTAAAGATTTTGTCCATGTTTGTGAAAATCTTAAAGAGTTGGGTGTAAAGGTTACAGTTTTAGAAAAGAGCAAGTTAGAAGAATTAAAGATGAATGCTATTCTTGCAGTAGCACAAGGTAGTATTAATGAGCCTTATGTTGTTATAATGGAATGGATAGGAAATAAAGATTTAAAAAGCGAGCCTCCTATAGTTTTTGTGGGAAAAGGTGTGACTTTTGATTCAGGTGGGATAAATTTAAAACCATCTGGTCCATCTATAGCTCTTATGAAATATGATATGGGTGGTGCTGCTGCTGTAACTGGGTTACTAAAATCACTTGCGGAAAGAAACGCTAAAGTAAATGTAATAGGAGCAATTGGATTAGCAGAAAATATGCCATCAAGTAATGCTCAAAGACCTGGTGATGTTATCACATCTATGTCTGGTCAAACTATAGAAGTTGATAATACTGATGCAGAAGGTAGATTATTGTTGGCTGACGTTATGTGGTACACTCAAGAAATGTATAAGCCAAAAATATTAATAGATTTAGCTACATTAACAGGATCTATTGTAGTTGCTTTAGGTGATAAGAAAGCTGGTATGTTTAGTAATAGTGATGAATTATCTAAGAAATTACATGATGTTGGAGAGGATGTAGGGGAGAAACTATGGAGATTACCTATAGAAGATTGTTATGATGGAATGATAAATTCTAATATAGCGGACATAAGCAATACAGGTAAAAGAGGTGCAGGTAGTATTACAGCTGCACAGTTTTTACATAGATTTGTAAAAGATGAAAAATGTGAGTGGGCACATCTAGATATAGCTGGGGTAAATTGGTTAGATAATGGTAATAGCATATCGCCAAAAGGAGCTACTGGATATGGAGTTAGGTTATTAAATGAATTTTTAATTAAGAATTATGAATAATTTAGGAGTGAAAGCATGAGTGAGAAAATTATAGACTTGCCTGAAAATTATATGCCCTCAGATAATGAATCTGAATACATGAATAATTTCCAGCTTGAATATTTTAGACAGAAGCTTATTAAGTGGAGAGATGATTTAGGTGAAGAATCTAAGGAGACTATAGATCATTTGAAACATGGAAAATTAAATGAACCAGATCTTAATCATAGGGCTTCTATAGAAACAGAGGTGAATTTTGAATTGAGGACAAGAGATAGATATAGAAAATTAATGAATAAGATAGAAGCTGCCTTGCATAGGATTAAAACTGGAAATTACGGGTTTTGTGTAAAAAGTTTCGAGCCAATAGGCATAAAAAGACTTGAAGCAAGACCAATTGCTACATTAAGCATAGAAGCTCAAGAAGAACACGAAAGGACAGAAAAAATTTATACCGATAAATAAAATAGGTGATAGGTGGATCTGATAATTTAGATTTACCTAAATTTTAATACAATTTTGATAGTTGTAAAAAATAGAAAAATGTTTTGCAAAGTAGTGAATTTAACTTTTTATAGGGATTATAGTAGAGAGTACTTAGTAACCTTATGGAATATATGAGGTAATTAAAAAAGCTAAAAATATTGAAAAAGCAAAATAGAAAATTAAAATACTTAGCAGTAAAAACTGGATGTATTGATTTGAACTGCGTCAAATCAATACACCCTAAAATAATTAGCATTTTTCAACTTCTATAACCTTAGGCTAGATAGAGAATACATTCTTACATCTCATCGTTAATAACACACATATTTAAGGTATCATTATACAGAACGACTGCATATCCAGCGCTATCATTATTTAAAGTACATATTGGTAATGTGTTATCCGATCCATCTGTTACCGTCAATGCAAAATTTTCACTTTTTATAAATGGCAAAAAATTATTATAAGAACATGTTGGTGTGCTGTCTAAGCTTTGTTCAAAATTTAATTTAATGAAAACTTCTGCTATATTTTTTACTGTTTTCATAGAAGAAGCCATATAATCTTTTTCAGCAAGACACTTGTCTAATTTGGATTCGAGAATAGAATTGTAACCCTTTAAATTAATAAGTTCTTTTACAGTATTCAATAGCTTAGCGGTTTTTGCATCTTTAGCTTTTGAGATAGTAAAGTTGAAATCAGCTTGTTTTAATTCCTCAAGAGTAAAAGACGATATATAACACGTATTCTTAAGATTTTCAGATATGATTGCCGCAACCTTATCTTCAGCAGCTTTTTTAACAGCGTTAATTTCCATGTGTACTTGATTTATACATTTGGGGATATTATATTTTTCTATAGCATAGATCATAGTGTTGCTTTCCATAAAGATTTTCACAGCTGCTTTATGATGAATATTGTATGGATTGCATTCTTTATCCATAAATTTATCTATAACATTTATTATATCATAATTTTTCATATAGAAATTTATGCCACTATCCTTGAGAATCTGTATTGTTTTAAGACCAAATTTATTTAATAATAATTGTCCATCCAAATCTTGGAAATTCACTCCTTTACAATCACTAAGATATTTAATTGTTTCGCTACCATGCTCTAATAGTATGTTGTGCAAATCTTTAGTTGGCATATTACGAAAAGGTTCTGATATTTCTTCCAAATCTTTTATTGATGAAGCTCCTAACTTTCTCACTAAATGTTTAATATCTGAGGGGTTTAATTTCTTGAAATTCACTCCAAATTCAGACAATGTTTTGGTTGTTATGCCATTTTTTACCAATTTAACGATACCATCGGTAGATATGTTATCAAATTGAAAATTTAAAGTAGCTAATAATTTTAGCTTATCAGTTTTTAGTGAATAATCGCTTTGGTCACCAATTTCACGTAAATGAGATATTATTTCACTAACTATCTCTTTGCTTGTATTTAATGAAGAATAAGATATTTTTTTCGTTTCTATTGACATAATATTTACCTTTGTTTAAGTGTATTTTACCTAAAGTCATAATTTAGCTTTAAGTTTATGATTTGTACTATATAGAAGAAATGTTAAGAAAGTGTTAAGATTGCGTTAAGATTGCGTTAAGATTGCGTTAAGATTTAAATCGGAAATGTTGAGCCAATTGTATCATGCTAATTTTTCTACTATAGAAAAATCATATTTTCCGGTTCTTATTTTCATTTTTTCTACAAATATATAAAAAACTCATTGGGTGTTTAAAGTGAGGGGAATCAGAGCTTTTTATTGGGAAAGAAAGGCCTGAAAATATTGAAAAACACTGGGTCGATAGACCTACTAAATCTAATCTTGGTTGGTGTTGGTATGACACAAATAATTTGCAAAACGCAGTTTTTATTTATAGGGGAGACATTGATAGCAAAAGAAAAGCTAGGGATTCATATGTTGTTGTAGTAAGTGATGGCGTATGTATTGATAAAGATGGTAAGGAGATCATAAATTCAATAATGCCAAATGATTGATACCATTATTCATTTTAATATTTTAATTAACATAACGACCTTGAGCCTGTGTATATTTCTCTATTAATCTTTATGTGCTATAAAATATGGTTTATTTTAGCAACATAGTACTTATATAAATTTACAACAAATCCAAAATAATTATTATAAAAAAGAAGAAAAAATATTGAAAAGTGGTGAAATACGATATATATTCCTGTGGTATTTTATTTAGATTTTGATATGAGAATACTTTTTTTTGTTTTGTGCATAATATTAACTAGCTGTTCTGCAAACTTTGATTTTAAGAAAGATGAATTTGAACAAAAAAAGAAGGGTGTAGTTTTTTTTACAGTTAAAGATCAAGATTTAAGGCAAAATTTTATTCTTAGAAAGTTGGCGAGTGATAAGTCAGTTTATGAAAATGGGTATGATTATTATTCAAATAAGTATAAAATTATGTGTTTGGAACCAGGAATATATTATTTAGATACAATATACCTTAGTTCTTCTTCTTATAATATTATAAGATCATATCCAAGTCCTGGATTGAAAAATGATAAGCTTTTATTTGGTGGGTTTGAGGTAAAGGGTGGAGAAATTTTAGCTATTGGGGTTTTAAATATAAATAGCTATACACAGCAATTTGATTTTTATGAAGATTTTCAAAATATTAAACGAGATTTAGAAAAAAGTCCTTATCCAGAATTAGCATCGAAACTCAAAAGAGGAAAATTCTTTATGCGTGGTAGTACAGTGGCATTTAAAGATCAGAAATTTGTACTGCTTGATAAAGAAAAAAGTGAAAAGGACTCTCTAATAAAAAAATTATGTAAAGAAGGTAAAGTGAATGAAAATTTTTGTAGATAAATTTAATTTCTTAGCAATTCTTAGTCTTTTGGTTTTTTCTAGTTGTACGTCAAATAGAGAATTGTTTAATAAAGGTGAAAAAGGAGCGGCGGTATTTAGTGTTATAGATTCATCTGTAAAAGCAAGCTCAATGATACGTATAGAGCTAAGGAAATTAGTAGAATCTAATAACCAAGAAAAAATTTACCATTCATTTAAATTAAATGGTGATAAGATGAATAATTATCGAATCTTTTTTCTTGAGCCTGGTTTTTACTACATAGATAAAATAATAACAGATCCGCTAACTTTTTTAAATTCATCACAAAAATATTATCCAAATCCTGGAATTGAATATAAAAAAGATTCTTGTTTAATAAAGTATGGAGCTTTCTATATTAAAGGTGGGGAAGTAAAAGGGTTAGGGAGATTAGATATTAGTGCTACTAATTCTTTAGAATTTAAATATTATGATGAATTTGACCAAGTAAAATATGAATTAGAAAAAAGTAACTATTCATATTTATTGCCAAAGTTAAAAAAAGGAAGGTTTTATGAGCCTGGGACAGTATATTTTAAGGGAGAATTTTTTAATTTGAAGTTAATAAAATATCAATTATCAATGAACAAACTTTGTAAAGAGGGCGTTCTTAAAAAAGAGTATTGTAATTTAAATTGAACTACATAAATAGCTAATCCCCCTCTTTTTCTATGCAGTACGAATTGGCTTTGTATTTCTAAATCTTTTATTTGGAATAAGTATAACTATTATTTTTTGTATTGACAAAATACATGGCTGATTTTAGCAACAGTTACAATTAGAGCTATTAAAAATTATGAAGAGAGAGAAGTAAAGGTAGGTCAGTTTAATCTTTAACGATTATCTCATTATTGATACCGCTCTATTTATTTGCTTTTTCCTTTTCTTTATTCTTTAGTATTTTTTCGTAAAGAGTATCTAGATCTTTTTGTGTGCATAATCCTAACAATACAGGATCTTTTGGTCGAATATTGTTGTAGTTCCAATGTGTTTTTGTTTTAATCAATTCAATTGTATTTTTGGTACTACCTATTAATTTAGATATTTGTCCATCTGACAATTCTTTATAGTTTTGAATAAGCCATGCTATAGCATTTGGTTTATCTTGTCTTCTTGCTATAGGAATATATTTCCCTTTTTTATTGTTAACCTTCTGCTCATTCATCAATTTGATAGCGGAGTGAGATAGAGATAAATGCTCGTTACTATCTTGTTCACATTTTTTAATATCTTCTTTTGTCAACTGACCATGGGTTATAGGATTCACCCCTTTTATACCTTGAGAAACTTCACCATCGGCAATTCCTTGAACTTCAAGTGGATGTAGGCCACAAAAATCAGATATTTGCTTAAATGTTAAAGAGGTATTGTCAATTAACCAAATAGCAGTAGCTTTTGGCATTAAGGGATAATGCATATCAATTTTAGTTAAGAAACTTCAACCTGATTTATATCAGTAAAGCGTCTTATATTCAAGAACTAATTCAGGAATGAGTAGTCTTTTATGGGATATGATATGAGTGTAAAAATGAAGGAGAGATTATATTTGTTGTTTATAAAACACAAAGATTATTCTGAATAGTATAAGGGTGGTTTGGCAAAAAGCCACACTAGAAATGAAATGTGGCTTTTTTAAAAAATATAGGATTAGAAATTATATCTGATACCTACCATAATGGCATGAAAATCAATTTTTGATTTTTTACTATCTTTTAATATATCTGTCTTTTGAAAAATGTTGTCGATGTACTGCGAAACTGATGTAAATTTATCCCCTTTTCCAGCATTTACATAACTGTAATGCGTATCAAGAGAAATCTTATCAGTTAATTTGTATATTGCACCTAACTTAGCATTGAATGCAAAATTGTTAGATTTTTTTGCCTTATATTCAAATTTATATGTGGGATCAGAAACTCTATATATTCCTGGCTTAACTTTTGAATATCCTATGCCGGCACCTATATACGGATTGATTTTCGGATGTTTTGTAAAGTCGTAATAAGCGTTTAAGAAAAAATTATCAACTTTGATCTTTTGCTTAAAAGTAACAGTCGCAGTATCACTTTTATTTCTAACGCTGTCATTAATTTTTAAATTGGCTGGCTTTAGGTATTGAAAATCTATCCTGAAATTATCATTGATTTTTTTTCCTATAAAAAAGCTGCCTATCATTCCCTTTTTTACTTTATGTGCACCACTACTGTATTGGTTATCAATTTTATGTCCAGGAAGATATCCTCCTATATTACCTTGTACATAAAATTTATCCAATTTTTTGAATGTGTTTTTATTATGATGTTTTTGTTGTGATATACATGTTGTTATTGCTAACATTGTGCAGCATGTCGTTAGTAATAATTTTTTCATAATTTCCCCTATTTAAACTGTTTATAAATCAAGTAAATCTTTCACAAAATTTACGTGTTCTTCCAGAGAAACTGGTTCCCCAGGTGCTGAAGTTATATATTGATCATATGTTTGAGTGAATTCAGCTAATTTTACTGGATTTGTATATCCAGCAGGGGGTCCAGGAAAAATAAGATTATAATCTGTATCACTAATTTTTGTGATTACTATATCATCTGTTTTTTGAGTATATGGTGTAACCATAGGATATTTGAGATAAATATCTTGATCTATTCCGTTAAACTTCACTTTGATTGGTACTGAAGCATAATGTAAAGTTTTTCCTCCTATGATTTTTCCTATACTTGGTTTTATTTGTGCTCCGTTATAAAACAATTGATAATACGAATCGCTATCATTCTTTCCCAATATGATATTTACAGTATACGTTGATGTATCAGCTAAAGGGTTTAGAATGCTTGTACCACTCATATCTCCTAATGTAATTGTAACTTTACCTGCATTAGGATCTTGTAATGTACCATCTTGTTTTAGAGCATCATCATATGCAAATGTATATATATGTTCTCCTAGGAATCCATGAAGTGATTTGGAATATAAATCATACCATGGACCTTGTGTATATCCTGGGGCAGGTAATAGTGAATTATTTTGGTAATAATCTGCTTTTTTTGATTCAAAATAAGTTGAATTTAAAAGTACACCATCAGCTACTGGTAAAAGTCCAACATCAAATGCGGATGTGAGAAATTTTACAATAACTACACCGACTGTATGGTTGTCAAAATTAAAGCTGCCTACTGCACCAGCGTAAAAAGATATGGAATCTGGTTTTGCAATAGTTTCTGTTTTTTCGTTTCCTGGATTTGAAAATACAAAATTATTTTCTACAACTTTTCCTGTAAAGGTATATCCGTTTTTAAGTTTTGGTAAAAATTTATCATCATTTGAAAGTTCAGAGCAATCTATTTGTATTGTGTTTGTAAGATAATATGTCCATACACTATCTATGTATTTTAATCCATAAGTAGAATTATTTAGATAATCGTTTGGAAAAGGGTCGGGTTGTCCTGAATTTGTATTCATCGCTTTTCCTGGAGACATTAGTCTTAAGTCTGTACTTGTATCTCCAAATTTTAAAAATAACTTATTCCATGCAGTAGATGAATCTGCAGCATCAAAAGCTGCTTTTATGGGTGATAAGATACTTGATCTAGCTGTAGAAAAACCAGATTTAGTATATCCAGATATTGATGTAGGTTGTTCTAATTTTATTGGAATAGAGAAAAAATCTACAGCTGTTGGGTTTATCCAAGTACCGTCTGCATTATATGTAAATTCTACTTTATCATATAATGTATAATAATAAGGATCTCTTGTTTTGAAACCATCTGGATCAACTACAGATATATTTCCTGGATTTGATGCATCTATCACAAAATTTACAGGATTATTTATAGAAAAATAGATTCTACCTGAGTCTACTTCACTAAGGCTTATTTCAGGATTCCTTGAGGCATTCATTGGTAAAGATGAAAGTTTATATGAGTATAATGCTGAGTCTGTAGTTGCAGTTGGAGCTTCGCATATAGAAGCTGCTCCTGTATCTAATTTTACAAAGCATTGTTTGCTAGTTGCATGATCAGTTCCTTTTATACTGATGTACACATTATCGTTGGATGCTATAATTGTATTGTTTTTTATTTCTATGGGGAATACCATATGTTTCTCCTATAAAGTTAGTTTTAACAATATTTATGGTATTGTACAAAAATATAAAAGTAAACCTATGGTTGTATAAAATTTTAATTTGACGAAAGTTGATATAAAGCAATGGCTGTAGTATTTGATACATTCAGGCTTTCTAGAGAGTTTGAAATTTTAATTTTAATTTTTAAATCAGCTTGATCCAGATTTATGTTTCTGATACCAAAGCCTTCAGATCCAAAAATTAGGCCTAATTTATCAAATGATTGTTCCATTTTTGCTAAATTATTTTCTCCATTTTGGGTGATGGCAGCTACCCAATACTCGTGCAATTTTATTTCTTTAAGCGTTCTGGTAATATTTGTAACTTGAATATATGGTACATTTTCAAAAGTTCCAGATGAAGCTTTTATGATAGATGCATTTTCAGATGGGGCATTATCTTTGGTGGTAATTACGGCATCTGCTCCAAAAGCTGCTGCGTTTCTTATTATTGCACCAATATTTTGAGGGTCAGTAACTTGATCTAAAAAGATCAAAATACTTTTTTTGTCTTTTGTTCGTAAAAGTAATTCGGGAATTGATAATTGGCTAAGCTTCATTACCTGCACTGCAATTCCTTGATGCACGCCTTCTTCTGTTTCAACAATTTTATTTATATCAGAAGTATCAAATGTTTCAATTCTTACGTCTTTTCTTCTTAATAGATCTTTATAGTCTTCTATAGATTGTGCACTTTTACTCGTACTAATTAATCTTAATATTTTTCTTTTTGGATTATTGATAGCAGAAATCACTGGGTGTTTTCCATATAACCAGTAATTATTAGTATTCAAACTTTTACTTTTATGATTTTTATTTATTTTCTGCTGCATTTCTGGCTAATGTATCTACTATTTCGTTGTATTTATTTCCATTATGGGCTTTAACCCAATGCCACCTTACCTCTAATTTTGAATTTAATATATCCAATTCTTTCCATAACTGTATATTTTTTACTTTACCTTTTTTCCAGTCAGTAACTTTCCAAGAATTAATCCAATCTGTTATCCCATTTTTTACGTAGGTGCTGTCTGTATATATATCTAAACTTTTCACTTCTTTTGATAAATTTTTAAAAGCTTCAATAGCGGCGGTTAACTCCATTCTATTGTTTGTTGTATCTTTTTGATATCCAGAAATTTGTTTTATTATTGTTTCATTTTTTATATATATTGCAGCCCACCCTCCTGCACCAGGATTTCCTAGACAAGAGCCATCACAAAAAATAATCATAAAATATATAACGAATTTTTGAGAATTATGGTATAATTTTGCCTTTCTAAAGTAAACACAAATTTTAACTATATGATTTTAAGAATAGTCATAAAAATCTCTTTGTTTTCTTTTTTTCTATTTTGCAACTCTATTTTGTTGGGAGATCAAAAATACAAAGATTTGAAAGTTTTTGAAGATGCGTTGGGAATTATAGAAAATCAATATATCGAGCAGGTTGAAAATAAAAGATTGATTGAAAATGCTATAAATGGAATGTTAACATCTTTAGATCCATACTCTGCATTTTTAAACAAAGAAGAGTATGATGACATGAAAATTGCCACTAAAGGGGAGTTTGGTGGAATAGGTGTTGAAGTAAAGGATGAGCAGGGATTGTTAAAGATTGTATCTGCGTATAAAAATTTACCAGCATATAAAGCTGGAATTCGTACTGGTGATATAATAGTTGCTATAGATGATGAGACGGTAGGGGGGTTAAGTTACACTCAATCAGTTGATAGATTAAAAGGGGAATTAGGTGCATCTGTAAGATTAAAAGTTTATAAAGAATCTGGAGAATTACAAGATTATAAAGTGATAAGAGAATCTATTAAAGTTATTCCTACAAAAATCTTATTTTTTCATCAAGATATGATGATTTATATAAAGATAGGAAGTTTTAATGATAAAACTAGTAATATTTTGAAGGCAGAATTATTGAAGATGTTCAATAATCACAAAATTGTTAAGGGTATAATTTTAGACTTAAGAGATAACCCGGGTGGTATGTTGGATCAAGCTGTTGAAGTTTCACAATTATTTTTATCATCTGGAAATATAGTTACGTTAAAAACGAAAAATGATTCTGAAGAAATGATTTATGAGGCTTCAAATAATGAAATTGCAAAAGGAGTTCCGATGGTTATATTGATCAATAATGGTTCAGCTTCAGCTTCTGAGATAGTTGCTGGTGCTTTACAAGATAATCATAGGGCCTTAGTTATGGGAGAAAAGTCGTATTGCAAAGGGTTGATTCAAAACATAATCCCGTTTGTGAATGGTTCTGCAATAAAAATTACTGTAGCAAAATTTTACACTCCTTCTGGAAGATCTATACAGGAAGATTGTATAATTCCTGATATTGAGGTGAAAAAACATATTAGTAATCAGGAAAACATTAATGATAAAACTATTAAAGATCTTCGTTTGCAAGATTATGTACTTCAAAGGGCTATTGATTTACTAAAGGGAATAGGTTTTTATCAACATAATATGGAAAAATGAAAAAGATAGCTCTTCTTGTATTAGCTTTTTGTTTTATTATTAGCACCTCTCATGCTGTAGAGATTAAGTCTATGAACCATAAAGAAATGTGTGATGAGATTAAATCTAATACAGGCAAAAAAAAGTATTTATATTTTTTTACATCATGGTGTTATGAATGCAATGAATCTTTAAAAGAATTATTAAAAAAGGATGATGATAAAGATTACATAACATATATAATATCATTAGATTTTCATATTAATGATTTAAATCTCTTTGCTGAGGAAAATAAAAAGTACAATAAAAATATTTATTTTTTTAAAGAGAAAAATCTTATTGGAGAATTTTTCAATATGTGTAATATAGAGTACGATGATTCAATACCATACCATGTTATTTTTGATGAAAATAACATAGCTACAGCATTGAACAAAGAGTAATTTTATGTGCGGTCGTGGTGGAATTGGTAGACACGCAACGTTGAGGTCGTTGTCCCATTTATGGGATTGAAAGTTCGAGTCTTTTCGACCGCACCACAATCAATTTTCAAATCTTATATGTTGCACAAAAGTTTTTGACTTTTGGTTGATTTTTCTAGAGGTTCTGTTAATATCACATCCTAATTCAGTGGTAGGGTTTCATGGTTAAAGATTCAAAAGATGCCGTAGGTTTGCAGTATGATTCTAAAAAAGATAAAGATATGTGGGATTATGCAACATCCCTAAAATATAATACAGAAATTGATGATAAGTTAAGACGACAGGCGTTAGCTCTTGGTAGAATCAAGGATATTGTAAGGGAGGCTATAAAGGAATGTGACGCAACATTTGATGGAATTGAACTTAAAGATGGTGAGTTACTTAAATCAACTTCATCTATTGGAAAAATTGATATTACAGCAGAAAATATATTGGGAGGGCATAGTGGAAGAGTATATTTTGACTTGCCACAAGAGTATAATGAAAAAATATTAGATATAATTTCTAATGGTGATACGAGTAATACTGTATACGTCTCAAAGCTTCAATCTATCATTGAGGCTTTCAAATCATTTGAATTTACTAACATATGGAAAAACCCCTATAAAGAAGCGGTGTATCCGCGTTTTGCTGCAACTCATGGTATTGCAGAAACTGAGGATGGGAAAATAATAGAAAAAAAGCTAACGCCTACAGAATCTGCTATTACTGGGACGAAAGATTATGTGATTGGTAATAGCACACATTATGGAGTTGATTTTGTCCAACAAGATGGTGAAAAGAAAAATATTAATGATGGAACGGTTGGTCATTTATACATCAATACAGATAGCACGAAAACTCGTTCTGCAATAGGATTTGGTCTTGAGGGATCAGCCCCTATGACTGGAGGCCATTCTATGAGTGGTGGAGCAGATAGACATTCTGCATTTGGTGGGCCAAAATATTATGTGAAAGTTGAGAATGAAGTGGTGTATACAGAAGGTCTTGGTCGCTATGTAGGAAGGTTTGCTCGCTATGTTAGTGAAGGAAAAGATCAAATAAAAGGTAATTCTAAGGATTACATAAGTGATTTATGTGAAGGGTTTGGTATTAAGGATAAAAGTAATGTAGAGAATAAAATAATACAAGCGAAAAAAGATATAGATTCTGATAGAAAAAAGGATGAAGGTAAAGAAGTTATATTCAAAAAAATTGATATCGGTGATGAGAGAGATGTATATGTTGTAAATACTCTAGGTGATAACAATTCTTATATTGTTACTGAATATGCAATGAAAGAATTGTATAAAAGCAATACTATTCCTAAATATAATAATGGGATGAATATTAGAGTCGAGGATGTAAAGCATAAAGGTTTTATTGATTATATTGATAAAGAGTTAAGAGAAATAAAAGATGGTACAAATATAGACTCCAATACAGTGAAGTTTTTGAAGATATATGATAAGAATCAAAATATGTTTGAAGCTATTGACGGGAATTTTAAAGCTGATGAGTTACAGCAAATAAGTGATAAGTTAATTGATCATACTATAAAAGAAAAACTTTCAGGGTTTGCACAAATTTTAAAAGACATTGATGGTAAAGATTTAAACCCATCTGAGATTTTTCTTAAAAAATTTACTGAAGATCAGAGAGAAGAATTTTTAGAAAACATTGAAAATTTGTCGAAAGATCAAGGGTTTTTTCAGACATTAATATATTATTTAAATGGCTTGTATAATAGTGTTTTTGGAAAAGAGTATGAAGGGAAAAATACTGCAGATGAGTTAACATTGCATAATGCTGCGAGATCTGATTCTTGTGGCGTAGTAGAATATTTAATAGATAAATGTGGTAAGGACGTGAATGAAAAAGATATAGGTGGGAACACTGCATTATATTACGCGTTGAAAGATAATAAGGAAATTACTGCAGAGTTTTTAGTGTACAAGGGAGCTAACATTTTAGGAGAAAATGTTAATGAAGGTTTGCAGGATAAATATATACTGATTGCGCAAAAAATACAATCTGATCAAAATTATGAAAACATTAGACGTTTAATAAATGGTGAAGAGTTATATGACTCTCCTAGAGGTGTAGATGATAAGAATAATGCTAAAAAGTTGTCGCATAGCGATGATGGAAAATCACCGCGTACTGATAATGATAAATCTGATGGTGATAGATCTCAAAATGGCTCGGAGCGTACTAAAAAATGGTCAGATGGTGTTATGAATGAAAAAAATAATGCTAAAGAGAGTGTTATTAAGAAATAATTGGTATACACTTTTATTTGAAGGATAAGAGAATAAGAGGGGATTTTATGCCTGTTGTAGATGCAAAAGAGTTTAAATCTACTGGTGAAGCAACATTAGGGAAAGCACCAAGTTTCCAAGCGACGTTATCAGTGTCTGGGGCAGATACTCCAGATGCCAAAGATGCTCCTAGATATCAAGTAAAAAGATCTAATTATATAAAAAGGTTCAGGAGATGGATTGGAATAGATCCAGATCAATCTGATATTTTAGGTGAGTATATAGCGTCAAGAGTTATTGCCAAACTTTTAAACAAGGAGGGGGCTCCAGAATTAGCTCCAGAGGTATCTTTGGTCCATGATGGCAAGGCACAAGAATTTATGATAGCTTCTAGATACTTGAATGATGATAAAGATGGGAAGGCTAAGTATGTTGGAATGTCTCTTGGTGAGTTAGTTGAAAAAAAAGATGGTAAACCAACAAAAGACAGGAAAAAAACTAAGTTAGTATTGGGAAAAGCTGAAGAAAACCAGCTTTCAATTGATGGTGGATTTGAGATAGAAATTGATGGCAAAGAAAAAAAAATAAAAGTTAATAAAAAAGAATTATATGACGCCCTTGCTGCATCAATCGTTTTAGGGGATCATGATCTCAATCCAAATAATTTTTATGCAGTAATTGATAAAAAGACAGGAGAAGCGCATGTAGGAAGAATAGATATGGGGCATGCGTTTAATGATTTGATAAAAATTGGATAATAGGTGGTGATGCTCCGGATATGCCAAAGGGTAGAGGAAGTGTATTAGATGCTTTAAATCGCTCTACTGAAAATGGTGGTGAAACTAAATTTCGCAGGCATTTTGATAGTTCTATTGCGTTAGATCCAGATTTTGCTAAAGCACTAAGGAATCAGCAAGCGGATATGAAAGAAGTGATGAAAGAGTGCAAAAAAGACTTGCTAGAATTGATGGAAAAAGATCCAAAAATTGCAAAAGCGGTAATTAAATCAGCTGAGACTTTAAATAAAAGAGCGGGTAAAAAACCACTTAGTAAGTGGGAGCGTTTTAAAGCTTATGGTGAAAAAATGAGTAATGAAGAAGCTCTTGATGTTTTAACGGTTGAATGCGATAGGTTTATATCAGAAAATCAGAAAGAAGCAGAGTCTGTAGCTAATCTAATAGATGTACAAATCAAGGTGCAAGAATTGTTAAAAGAAGAAGATGCAGGTCGTCGTAATGAAATAATAGAAGAAATTAAAGATATTTATAAAAAAGATAAGAAGTATTTAAAAGGAAAATCATTTGATGGCGAGGTTGAATGGGTTAGAAATGATGGATCAAAGGAACCAATAAAAGGTAATTTATATGAATACATGGAAAAAGTTGGTAAAGAAGCGGGTTCTAAAGATGTGGCTGTAGCTGCTTTAAAACAACAAGTAAATGATCAAGAGAAAGTTCCTGCGAAACAAGAAGTAAATCAACAAGAGGATCAAGTGCCTATACAGCAACAAGCAGAAGCGCAACGAATAAGAGAAGAAGTAAAAAATGTTGCACATAAAAAACCTACTGTACGAAAACAGGCTCAATTAGGTACAGAGCAAAGCAGAAATAAAGCAGGGCAACCAGGGCAACAGAGAGTAATGAGTAGTAGGTAATGATCATAGATATTTTTATATAAGTTATTTTTGTATTAATATGAAAATAGCTTATAATGTGCTCCTAAGTGAAATTAACACCTATATAAATGGAAATATTTTATGCTACGTTACATGGTTCAATATTGGCACTTGGACTTATAATGCCATTGGGAATGCAAAATCTTTTTATATTTAATCAAGGTGCTACACAAAAGAGAATGCTGCATACACTGCCTAGTGTAATCACGGCTTCCATATGTGATACTATACTTATAATCCTGTCTGTACTTGGGGTATCGCTTTTAATATTGCAGTTATCTTGGTTAAAATTAACGCTATTTATCGCAAGCTTTTTTTTCTTCATTTACATAGGCTACATCACGTGGAATAAAGCAACAATAAAACTATCAGAAAAGAAAAAGGCATTTTCAGCAAAGAAACAAATTTTATTTACTACATCTGTATCATTTTTTAATCCTCATGCAATTACCGATACAATAATGGTAATAGGAAGCAACTCTATACAATATTCAGGCCAGCCTAAATTTGCATATACTATCAGCTGTATAGTTGTATCTTGGTTATGGTTTTATGGGATTGCATTTGCTGGCCATAAACTGCATAAATCTGAGTTGTGGATGAAAGTGATTAACAAAGTTGCTGCATTGATGATTTGGGCAATAGCAATAAATATAGGAAAGGAAATAATAGAGGAGATTTTTTATTAATATCTTTTTGTACTTTATATAAAATATATATTGGGTAGTGATAATAGTGTGGAAATTCAGCCACAGATTGTACTGAAAGGTTGATTTTTATCAAATGTTTTGTTATAATTGCGCAATAATCATTTGGGGTGTTGTGATGTTAAGAGGTGAAAATTCAGTATTAGTGCATTCTATGTCTTGTATCCCAGATGGGACAGGGTTGTTTGCTGGAATAAGAAAATATGGTGAATATACAGGTGCAGAATTAGCAAAATTACCTATTTCTATTGCAAGACAAACTATACATTTTACACTTTCTCATATAGTTGCATCTCATGCTGGTAGAGTTCGTGATGATAAAGTAGCGATAATTATCCCAATCAAGAATATACCTCAAGATACTTTGAGTAAATTTTGTGGTAGTCCAGAGGATATTTTTTTGCTGACTGATTTTTTACCGCTACAAGGGTTAGATGCAACACTTCTCATTCCAGAACACTTAGTTGGTGCATATAAAAGTAGTGAGTTAAAAAAAGAGCTAGGAGATGGAGTGCATGCCACGAAATATGGTGTCGATATGAATCTACAAAAATGTTTTGTTGCGTATGCACAAGAAAAAAAAATTCAGTATTTAAACACTAATCAGTATTTTGTATTGGGAGATACAGATTCTCCTATAATTGTATATAACGTTCATCAATTACTGGAGCAGCAAACGCCAATCCTTCAAATAAAAGCAAAAGATGCACATAGCAATTTGTTTTCTGAACAAGGTTTTTTATGGGAGCACAGCCTTCACATACTACACCATATAGAAAAGTGGATGCAATTTTATACCTCTTATCTAGTGCAAAAAGAGAAATATAAAGATGAGCCTTTTAAAATACTTGTGAGTAATTTTTTCTATGAGCAAGATAGTCCACTACGTATAATATACAATACGCAAAAAAATTGGGGAGAATCATTGTTACAATTTTTAGATCATGACGCTAAACAACTTTATGCTGGAACAGAACAATCTTTGGCATTATTTGTGTTCAAAATAAAGAGTATTTTCCGTAGTGATTCAATAGATGAAATTGGTGCAAAAATGCTGGAATTCGAGTGTGCAGCAGGAAATGTAGGAAGTACAGCAGCACCAGCATCAGGAGGTAGTGCTGTATCTCATGTGGAATGTTTATTAGAGTATTCTTCTGAAAAAAAATCTCATTTAGATGAGTCAGTTCAAATATTGCCATCTAAAGATTCGCATGTAGAGCAAATAGAAGAAGGAGTATCTGGAGAAACTCATGAAACATGGGAGCCAATAGGGGGAGAAGAAGCTATACCAAATCAAAAGAAAGATTTTATTATAAAATCTCAAAAATTATTATATCATGCAGCTACAGTATTTAAGATGATAGATGTTGCAGTAGATGGGGTGAATGCATTAGAGGAACCTACGAAGGAAAATATTCAAAAAGTAGTGATAGATTATGTTCAGTTACATGGGTTAGTTACTGGTTTTAATAAATTATCTGTCACGACTAATATGATTGCTATACTGGGTAATATTTATACAGAAAAAAATACTGAAATTGCATTAGAGGAAGCAGCTGTATCAGTAGCATTTATGATTGCACCATATATACTTCCATCACCAATTGGAATTGCATATACTGCTGCGGCAACTGTGTATGTGGGGTATAATACTATTTCCAAGGTACAATCATTATATGAAAAACATTGCAGTAAAGTATTGATAGAAACTGATACAAATACAGATACGTATGCTCAATTTGATGAAGAATGGGAGAATAATGATGAAGAATATTTTCCTGAATTCACCTCAAACCAGTCGGAATATGGTTTGTAAACTGTTAATTAACAAAAATGCCGATGGTACTTATGCTACCAACATTAAAAATATATTGCAGAAAATTTAATAAATTTTTTTTAAATATTCACTTGTTTTGAGATCAAAAAACATTATATAGAGATCAAACAACGTAATTATTTTTTTTAAAATGAGTAAAATAATAGGAATAGATCTAGGAACTACAAATTCATGCGTATCTGTGATGGATGGCGGTAATTCTAAGGTTATAGAAAATGCAGAGGGAACTAGAACAACTCCATCAATTGTAGCTTTTACAGAAAAAGGTGAAAAGCTTGTAGGACAATCTGCGAAAAGGCAAGCTGTTACAAATCCTGAAGGGACAATTTATGCTGTTAAAAGATTAATAGGTAGAAATTTTTCTGATTCTAAAACAAAAGAGTTATCCAAGAAAGTTCCTTATAAAGTAATTGAAGCAAAAAATAAAGATGCTTGGGTTCAAGTTAATAATGAAAAATATGCCCCTAGCCAAATTAGCGCTATGATTTTGCAAAAAATGAAAGAAACTGCAGAATCATTTTTAGGTGAAAAGGTGACAAAAGCTGTTATTACAGTGCCAGCATATTTTAATGATTCACAAAGACAAGCAACTAAAGATGCAGGAAAAATAGCAGGATTGGAAGTTTTAAGAATAATAAATGAACCAACTGCAGCTGCACTTGCTTATGGATTAGATAAAAATGAAAATAAAATTATAGTCGTTTATGATTTAGGTGGTGGTACATTTGATGTTTCTATTTTGGAAATCGGAGATGGTATATTTGAAGTGAAAGCGACAAATGGTGATACATTCTTGGGTGGAGAAGATTTTGATTTAAAGCTTTTGGACTATTTATGTAGTGAATTTAAGAAGAGTGATGGTGTAGATTTAATGAAGGATCCACTTGCGCTTCAAAGATTGAAAGAATCTGCAGAAAAAGCAAAAATAGAGCTTTCTAATTCTATGGAAACAGATGTGAATTTGCCATATATTACAGCTGATGCATCTGGTCCTAAACATCTAAATATAAAGATCACAAGAGCAAAATTTGAAAGCTTGGTAGAGGAGTTAATCAGTAGAAGTATAGAGCCTTGCAAAGCAGCTTTGAAAGATGCTGGTGTTTCAGCTTCTGAAATAGATGATGTTGTGATGGTTGGTGGTATGACAAGGATGCCAAAAGTTTTAGAAAAAGTTAAAGATTTTTTTGGTAAAGAGCCACATAAAGGTGTGAATCCTGATGAAGTTGTTGCTATCGGTGCTGCTGTTCAAGGTGCAGTATTGAGTGGTGATATGAAAGATGTTGTATTACTTGATGTAACTCCACTTAGCATAGGAATTGAGACTTTGGGTGGTGTACTTACTGCATTAATAGAGAGAAACAGCACAATACCTACAAAGAAAAGTCAGGTTTTTTCTACTGCTGAGGATAATCAGGCTGCTGTTACAATTAGGGTTTTTCAAGGTGAGAGGAAAATGGCGGCAGACAATAAATTGCTTGGGCAATTTAATCTTGAAGGTATAGCTCCAGCTCCAAGAGGTATGGCTCAAATTGAAGTTACTTTTGATGTAGATGCGAATGGGATATTACATGTTTCTGCAAAAGATAAGGGAACTGGTAAAGAGCAAAAGATAACTATACAATCTTGTGGCGGATTATCTGATGCTGAAATTGAAAAAATGGTTAAAGATGCAGAAGAAAATGCAAGTAAAGATGAAGAAAAAAAGGAGTTAATTGAAGCAAAAAACCAAGGTGATTCTCTTGTTTATTCTACGGAAAAAAGTATGAAAGAATTTGGTGATAAAGTTTCTGAGCAAGATAAAACTGATGTAGAGGCTGCTATTAAAGGTTTAAAAGAATCTTTAGAAAAAGAAAATGTTGAAGAAATTAAAAGCAAAACTGAACATTTGACACAGATGTCTATGAAAATAGGTCAGCAAGTTTATGGAGATAATAAAGGGCAAGCTGGTGATGAAGGGGCTTCTTCAAGTGGTGAAGGAGAAAATTCTGACGCCTCTTCTTCTGAAAAAGATGAAAAAGTAGTTGATGCAGAATTTGAAGAGGTACAAGATGAAAAAGAAAAAAAAGATAAAGATTCAAAATAGTAAATAATTAAGTTACACTATTAACATGGGTGAGGTTTATTTTAAACTATCATCCCATGTTGTTGTGAAAAATATGAAAAATTTATGTTTCCTACTTATTTTTGGATATTATTAATATTAATGCTATGTTTCGCTGTATTTATTGATTTAGGTATATCGTTTCGTAGTAATAGCACATTAAGTGTTAAAAGTGCTGTGCTTATGTCAGCATTATGGTTGTTCCTGGCTTTTATAGTAGGGATTGCTATCTTTTTATATACGGATTTTGAAACTTTAATTGAATTCAGTACTGCGTATTTCATTGAATTATCTTTAAGTGTAGATAATGTCTTTGTATTCATAATGATTTTTAGTTATTTTGGGATAGATAGCAAACATCAGCATAAAATTTTATTTTATGGAGTTTTGGGAGCGATCATTTTTAGGCTTCTCATGATAACTTTAGGTTTGTATATAATAGATCTATTTCAGTGGATATTTATTCCATTTGGTTTGTTTCTTATATATAGCGGATATAAGTTGCCCACCATGGGGACGGATAATATGAAGGACATGGATGATAATATTGTTATCAGGTTAGTAAAAAAGTATTTTAAATACACTAATGATATGTCTAGTGGATCTTTTTATATCAAGAAAGATAACAAAATATACATAACTCCGCTTATGCTTGCTTTGTTACTTATTGAAAAAGCCGATATAATTTTTGCTTTTGATTCAGTACCAGCTGTTTTAGCTATCACAAAAGAACCTTTTATAGCTTTTAGCTCAAATGTCCTTGCTATTTTAGGGTTGAGATCAATGTATTTTATTTTATATAATGCAATACAAAAATTTCAGTATCTGAAGCATGGCATTGGGTATATGTTGATATATATAGGGTTCAAGATGATTTTAGGATTTTATGGTATACATTTTTCGAATTATGTATCGATCATTACTATTTTTGCATTTATAATTATTTCTATTTTATTTTCTTTATTTTTTGAAAAAAAGTATAAACAAAAATAGCATTTTTTAATCTTTTATGATAAAAATTTAAAAAACAAAGGTACTGCAATATATGAAGATAGGAGCTAACGATATAAGGGTTGGAAATATTATTAAGTATAATGACAGATGTTGTGTTGTTATGAAAAGAATGCATACTCAGCCTGGAAAAGGTGGAGCGTATGTACAGATAGAAATGAAAGATGTTAGCTCTGGTACCAAAATCAATCATAGATTTAGGAGTGGAGAGGATGTTGAGAAGATAAGGGTGGAGCAAGAAATATATCAATATTTGTATGAAGAGGGGGATAATTTGGTTTTAATGAATAATGATACTTATGAACAAAAAACAATTAGTAAAAATTTATTAGGTGTACAAATTGCTTTTTTACAGGAGGGTATTGATGTTACATTAGAGTCATACGACGATCAACCTCTTTTAGCTTCTTTACCAGAAAATTTAAAAGTTGTGATTCAAGAATGTGAATCTGTGGTAAAAGGACAAACTTCTACATCTTCATATAAACCTGCACTTTTAGAAAATGGAATACGAATTACTATTCCTCCTTTTGTAAACCAGGGAGACACTATTTTAATTGATACAAAAGAAATGAAATATATTGAAAGGGTAAGCTAAATATGGGAATGGAATATGAATTATTATACGGTATTATTTTAGAAAATTTTCCTGATTCAAACATTGAATTGAAAGACACTGTAGGAGATCAAAATCATTATGAAGTAAAAATACAGTCTAAGAAATTTAATAATTTAAGTAAAGTAAAGCAGCATAAGCTGGTGAATGAAGCATTAAAAGAATATTTAGGCAAGGATTTGCATGCATTATCAATCAAAACAATAGAGTATTAATATGACAGAAAACATACAAGAAAAAATTAAAAAAATAATAAATAGCAATGATGTTGTGTTGTTTATGAAGGGTACCAGGGATGAGCCAATGTGTGGATTTTCATCTATGGTTATTAATATATTAAAAATTTTAGAAGTGGAATATTTAGATGTTAATATATTAGAAGATGAGGGTATGAGACAGGGGATCAAAGATTATTCTGATTGGCCAACAATACCACAATTATATAGTAAACAAGAGTTCATAGGCGGTTGTGATATAGTGAAAGAATTATATCAAAGCGGTGAGTTGCAAAAGATATTAGTAAAGTAATATACTGATATATGACAAATATATTGATAGGTATTACCGGTGGGATAGCTGCATATAAAATTCCGTTATTGGTAAGGATTTTAAAAAAGAGCGGATTTAATGTTAAATGTGTTTTGACTGAAAATGCAAAAAAATATGTTTCAGAAGTAGTTTTGGATGCATTATCTGATAATGAAAATATTATTTCTTCATTTGAGCATATAGAGTTGGCTAAATGGGCTGATATACTAATTGTTGCACCATCTTCTGCCAATTTCATTGCAAAATTAGCTCATGGTATTGCAGATGATTTATTATCAACTATTTGTATAGCAACTACAGCCCCGGTATTGGTAGCTCCTGCTATGAACAAGGATATGTTGAATAATGTTGCTGTATTGAAAAATTTAGAAACATTAACAAAAAACAATATTACAATATTATCAACCGCAATTGGAGAGCAGGCTTGTGGTGATTATGGTGATGGTCGTATGCTTGAGCCTGAGCAAATCTTATTTCAAATTAAATCACATCTGACAGAGAAAATTTTTGCTGGAAAAAAAATATTAATTTGTTCTGGTGCAACAAAGGAGTATTTGGATCCAATAAGGTATCTAAGTAATAATAGTAGTGGAAAAACAGGATTTTATTTGGCGAAAAATGCAATAAAAATGGGTGCTGTGGTTGAATTTGTATCTGCAAAATCAGAATATTTGGAGAAGCTTGTATTCCTTACCAATAATGAAGTGAATATTACAAAAATTGTATCAGCTGATGATATGGAGAGAGAGGTGCAAAGATTGTTGGGTGATTTTGATATAATAATAAATTGTGCAGCGGTTTCAGACTATAAATCTTCTCATATTTCTAGTAAAAAAATAAAGAAAGATTATGAAAATGTTGATATTCAATTTAATTTCAAAAGAACATCCGATATCTTTGATTGCGTAAAGAAAAATAAGCATAGTACTCTGAAAGTTATAGGTTTTGCTGCTGAGACAAATGATTTGATTGAAAATGCACGAAAAAAACTAATTAAAAAAGAATTGGATATGATTATTGCTAATGATTGTTCCAATGGCAAAGCTTTTGATTTAGATTACAATGAATATGAAATTATACTCAAAAATGAAAGTCATCATAAAACATTAAATTATGATACAAAGGATAATGGTGCAAAAAAAATACTAAATATGATATCAAAAATCTAAAGCTTTTTTTGTATTTATTTAAATGAAATAATAAATTCAGTACCTTTATCTTTTTTGCTAATGCATGTGATTTCACCTTTCATGGTAATCATTGCTTCTTTACAAAAGTTAAGTCCAATTCCAATGCCTCCTGTTGTTACGTATTTTTGAAAAAGATTTGCGAACACTTCTTTTTTTATACCATAGCCATTATCTCTAATATGCAATTTATTGTTTCCTAGAAATATTTCTATTTTTGCGTTGTTTCCAGCATATTTTAGTGCATTTTTGAGTAAATTAAATATTACATGTCTTAATAATGTTTCCGAGCCTACAAAAGTAAAATCTTTTTCTTTGTTATTGATATCTAAAAAAGTTACACGTTTTCTTTGTTCTTCATTCATGTAATATCTTTTTAATGCAGTATTAATGCAATTTATAATCGAATGATTTTCCCAATCGGTAAAATAGTTATTTTTGGATTTGATAGTGTTGAGCATTAGATCAACATCTTGTATAGCTTGGGTATTACATATTTTTAAATGATCAAGGTATTCTTTTATAGTATCGTAATCATTTTTCTCTAAAGCGTTATTCATTATTTCTATCATCATAATGTTTGTAGAGAGAGGTGTAGAAACATCATGTGCAATTGCACTTCCTAATGTTTCTAGTATTTGATGCTTTAGTTTATCTTCTTTTAATTTATTATATGCAATATAGATAATTGACAAACATAAGATTCCTAGAGAATAAGTTGAAATAAATGCATCAACAATATGATGATTTGGTATGAGATTGGGATTATATATGGATACGCCTATATGCATAATGATGCCTAAAATCCAGCCAAATACAGATATTAAGCAAGCATTGTATACATTAACTAATAAGAATAAAATTACATTTAGAAGTAAAAAATTAATTCCACATATAATATCGTAACCACTTGAGGCAAAAATATACATTCCAGTCAATGGTAATGTGAAAAATAATGTTAAATTCCATAATTTCATAAGATAGTTTTGAGTGAAAAGTTCATGAATGAGTAATAATAAAGCGAGAAATAGCGAGATATAACGTAAACATCGTATTATTACATAAATAAAATTATTAAAAGAATTATATCCTAATACAATAATAGGTATGTTAAGAATAATAATAAATAAAGCAAATATGTAATAGAATGATTTATTTTTATTTTCTATTTTGCTGGTAGATAATAAATTGCCTATTGATTTTTTTACTCTTTGATACATATGTTGTCTGTATTCCTTGTATACAGGTTTCTCTATCTTTATTATCCCTTTTTTTACTTGATAATAATTGGCTCCAAAAAATCCTATGCTACTTCCTATGACTCCTATTGCTAGACTTATTATTCCAAATTCCCCTGTGAGATATTTCATAAAAACAGTGGCAAAAACACCGCTTATTACACTAAAAACAAAGGAAGTTTTGTTGCTTTTTATATTTAAAAATCCTGCAGTAAATGGGACTAAAATAGTTGAATACGCAAATGATTGCACGAGTATCATCAATTTAAAAATCTCTCCACTGTTTAATGCAATGATTACTGCTACAATACCAGTGCAAAAAGTCATCAACATAGCTGTTAGTAATTCTTGTTTTGGTGTAAAATGTGGGAATTTTTTTTTCACTATATCATGTGCAATAATGACACTTGCAGCATTAAGCCAAGAATCTGCAGAAGACATAATAACCGCTAACATACCTGATACTAGGAATCCAATAAATATTGGTGAAAGTTGAGCAATAAAATGATATAAGGCGATTTTACCTTCAATATCAGGATAAAGAGATCGTATTGAAAATCCTAAAATGAAAATTACAAAAGAAAAAATAACTGCTACAACGATCAATATATTATATGAATGTAACAATTGAGATTTGTTTTTCGCCATTAGCAATCTTTGTACATAGGGAGCTGCCATTGCAGGTAATGTCATTAAAATTATGTAGCTAAAGAATTGCATTATATGATTGGTGTCGGTAAATATTTCTAAATGTGAATTAGGTATGGAATTAATAATAGTATTGTAACTGCCAGCTTTATAATATGCATATCCACAGGCTATTGGTAATGCTAGGAAAAATATAAAAAATTGAAAAACATCTGTTAGTACTACTGCGCGTATCCCGCCAAATGCAGAGTATAACATTAGTACAGTAAAACCTATAAGAATCCCTTGGATATACGTTAAATTAAAAAAATAATTAAATAAATAACCAATGGCTGTTACTTGAATTGCTATAAAAACAATAGCTGTAATTAAAGATACGATGCTGGTAATATATGATCCTATATTGCCATAAAGTTTCTCCATAATTTCACTAATTGAAATGCAAGAATTAAATTTATCAATATTTTTTGCATATATTAGTTTAATTATGAGCCAATTTAATGGCATAAAAAATAAAGATATTGCAAAAACTAACCCTAATTCATATATATGCCCTATTATACCCAATGTTGCATTCGCACTAATAAAAGTAGCGAAAATTGTTGCTATTATTGTAAAAGTAGAAAAATTCCTATTCCCAAGAGCGTATTCTTTGATATTTGCAATCTTAGTGGATTTGTATAATCCTATTATTACACAAAGAAGCAAATAAATTCCAACTATAGATACATCGATTATATGCAATTTCCCCATTTTTTCCATTAATCTAATTATTAAAGACTTTTTTAGTAGTTTAAACTCATAGATTCTTATGACAAATTAGACCCCCATTTTTGACAATCGTCATTTTTATTACAAAACTCTAATTAACGCAAAATTTAATGTCAAGCTAAAAATTTATCTTGGATGCAAGTACGAAAACAGCATGTTTTTTAATATAATTATATTACATTTCTTGCTTTAAGATAATTTAAGTCTATACTCAATTCCTGTATCATAGACTATAAATATTGTTTAATGCCTGAAAATAATGACAAAGATAAAAAAATAAAACCCTTGGGAATAAGTGATAAAAAATTGGGTTTAAAATTACCTAGCACAAATGTGGGTAATAAGGAGGCAGCTAATAAAAAGTTTGGTACAGTTATAGTTGTTACAAAGAGTAAAAATAACAGTAAAAATGAAAATTATGTTGGAGAGGATGATGGTTCTTTAACATTAAAAGAACGTCAAAATAGATTGAGTGCATTATTGGAATCTGAAAAAAGTAAAAATGCAGCGATTGAAAATGCTATTAAAAAGAAAAAAATAGAAGAAAGTAAAAAAAATATAAAGAAAAAAGAAGTTGTAAAGGAGGTTGTTAAATTTCCAAATATCAAAAATATTGTTACTGAATCAGAGGGTATAAAAGATTTAGATTATATCAATAAAAAATCTCAAAAACCTATTGAGAATGTAAAGACAACTGTCACAACTAGTACTGCCGATACAAAGAAGCTAGAAGATAAAAAGAAGGCGACGAAATTTAATGGAACTACTGCAGAAGAGGAAGATTCTAAGAAAAAAAAGGAAATTATTAAAAAGAGAGATGTAAAAAAGATAACATTATCAGCTCTGCAGAAAATTGAGGAAGAGCATGGTGTAGAAACAAAAATCACCACAATTAGAAGGAAATCTAGGTCAAGAAATAAGGATAAAAAACATTTAAAGAAAGATAAGATATTTAGAGAAGTTGAAGTTAAAGATGAAATTTCTATACAAGAATTAGCATCAAAAATGGCAGAAAAAGTAAATACTGTCATGAAAATATTGATGAATAATGGTGTTGCTGCAACTATTAATGATGTGATTGATATAGATACCGCAGAGTTGGTGATAGAGGAATTAGGTCATACAGCTATAAGAAAAACGGATGCTGATATTGAAAAAACACTATTTGCTGAAGAAATTGATGATGAATCTTCTTTGAAAACCAGACCTCCAATAGTGACTATTATGGGGCATGTAGATCATGGTAAAACTTCGTTATTGGATGCTTTAAGAGAGACTAATGTGGTATCTAGAGAAGCTGGTGGTATAACTCAACATATTGGTGCATATAACGTAAAGTTTAAAAAGGGGAAATCTATTACATTTCTTGATACTCCTGGACATGAAGCTTTTACAGCTATGAGAATGAGAGGAGCTGAAGTTACTGATATAGTTATTATAGTTGTTGCTGCTGATGATGGGATAAAAACTCAAACTATAGAGGCTATTAATCACGCCAAAGCAGCTAAAGTACAAATAATAGTAGCTATAAATAAGATAGATAAATCAACAGCAAATGTTGAAAAAGTAAAGAATTCGCTTTTGAGTTATGAACTTATACCTGAAGCTATGGGTGGTGATGTTATTGTGATTCCTGTTTCTGCAAAAGAAAGAAAGGGATTGGATGATCTTGAGGAAGCAATTTTAATTCTTGCAGAAATAATGGATGTTAAAGCAAATCCTGATAGAAAAGCTTCTGGAGTTGTTATTGAATCTAAAGTTGATAAAAATATGGGTGTACTTGCTACTTTTATCATTCAAAGAGGTACATTGAGAATTTCTGATATAGTTGTTGTGGGAGATGAGTATTTTAAAGTCAGATCTTTAATAGACGATAAAGGAACAAGGTGTAAAGAAGCTTCTTTGTCAATGCCTGTAGAGATTTTGGGGATGAGTTTTGCACCAGAAGCAGGTGAGCAGTTTGTTGTCGTAGAAAATGAAAAAGCAGCAAAGAAAATTATTGAATTCAAAAAGTATAAAAAAGATAAAAATAAAATAGTTGAAAAGAAATCAATAGAAGAATTATTTAATTTTGAAGCTTCTGATGTAAAAACATTAAATGTAATAATAAAAGCTGATGTACATGGATCATTAGAAGCAATCAAAAGCAGCTTAGAAAAAATATCAGATGAAAAAGTAAAAATAAAATTTTCTCATATGGCTGTTGGTGGTGTTTTAGAATCTGATATATCTTTAGCTAAAGTAAGCGGATCTATTGTTATTGGTTTTAATACTAAGGCTGATAGTAAAACAACAAAATTTGCAAATAAATTAGAGGTAGATATAAAATATTACTCTGTAATTTATGATCTTTTAAATGAAATCAAAGCTATTGCCAAAGGATTAGTAGCTCCTGTGAGAAAAGAAAGTATTGCTGGGCATGCTGAAATAAGACAAGTATTTAATTTGAGTAGTCATGGAAAAGTAGCTGGGTGTATGGTTACAGATGGTGTGATAAGCAGTAGATCACAGGGTAGATTGCTTAGAGATAACGTTGTGATATATGATGGTAAATTAGCTACCTTAAAAAGATTTAAAGAAGATGTGAAAGAAGTAAGGACAGGATTTGAATGCGGTATATCATTTGAAAAATTTAATGATATTAAAGAAAAAGATATTTTTGAAGCATATACGTTTATTGAAGAAAAAATCGTCTAATTTTGCTTGCTAAAGAGAATAATTATTTCTCCAGATTAGTTTAAAGTAAATACTCAAAGGATATGGGTGATAGAGCGATAAAGGTATAAATTAAAAGATTTTCTAATATTTTAATATGTAGCGTTGATATATAGTAAAATCGTTATTAATTTACTATTATTTTTCTATTTTTTGATAATTTTTTTCAATATAATCTTCTATCAATTGAATGAATGTTAATTTAATATCTTTTCCCCTTAGAGTATGTGATTTTTTTCCATTTATATAAACTACAGCTACATCCTCTTCACCGTTTCCTGGCAAACTTATTCCTATATCTGCATGTTTACTTTCTCCAGGACCATTCACTATGCATCCCATTATTGCTATTTTTAAATTTTCAACATCCTTATATTGTTTTGCCCAATGAATCGTTTTTAAATCAATATAATTTTGTATATCTTCAGCAAGTTGTTGAAAATATGTGCTGGAAGTTCTGCCACATCCAGGGCATGAAGCAATTTGTGGATTAAAGTTTTTAATTTCTAATGATTGCAAAATTTCTCTACACAACTTCACTTCACCACTTCTTGATTGATTTATAGCGGGAGTAATAGATGCCCTGATTGTATCACCTATACCTTCTTGAAGTAATATAGATAATGCTGTAGTCGTTGCTACAATAGCTTTTGTTCCGATACCTGCTTCAGTTAGACCTAAATGCAAAGGATATTTAATGCGTTCTGATAATTCTCTGTATACCGATACTAAATCTTGAACCTTACTTAATTTTGCAGAAATGATGATTTTATCTTTTTGCATGCCAATCTTTTCAGCTTTATCTGCACTTTGAATCGCTGATAATACCATAGCTTGTCGCATGATATAATCCGATTCTTCGGGATTACTTTTTTTTGAATTAGCATCCATAAGATTTACGATTAGATCTTCATCTAAACTTCCCCAATTCACACCTATTCTAATTGGTTTATCATGATGTAGAGCTAGCTCTATAATTTCTTCGAAGTTTTTATCACGTTTATTTTTAAAACCAACGTTACCAGGATTTATTCTATATTTATCTAATGATTTTGCACATTCTGGGAAGTTTTTTAAAAGTTGATGCCCATTATAATGAAAGCAACCTACTAAAGGGACTAAGAAACCTTTTTTAAGTAAAGTATCTTTTATTTTTGGTACCGCTTTTGCTGCATTATTATCGTTTACGGTGACTCTAACAATTTCTGAACCGGCATCAAATAATTCTATAATTTGTGTTACGGTTTTATCTACATCTTCAGTTAATGTATTGGTCATTGATTGGATAACAATTGGATTGTTACCTCCAATTTTTATCCCACCTACATTCACTGCATAGGTGCTTTTTCTTTTAATTTTTGTTAAAGATACCATATATTAAATATATAAAATTTATAATAGAGCGTTAAGTAGACACTCTAGATCAATTTTAGGACAAATTGCAATAAAATAATAAAATTACAAAGCATAAAAATTGCATATATAATATTCATATATTTTTTAGTTTTTAGCATTATATTTTGACCTAAATATGTAACAATAAATAATCCAGGAAATGTTCCTAAGCCAAAAAAGAACATAGATGAAAATGAGATGAGTACACTGTCTGAATATGCCGATACAATCATTATAGCGCTAATGACAAGTCCACATGGTATCAATCCTAAGATCATACCCATAAGCAAGCCATGTATCCCAAATGGATTTAGACTTAAACGTTTTACCAAATTTGTTAACAATTTCTCAAATTTTAAAAATATTTTAGGATTTTGTTTGAAAAAATTAAATTTTTTAATTTTGATCAAATTTCTTAATGCTATTTGTAAACATATAAATGCAGCAAAAATTATTAACAAAGCCGATATTTTTTTAAATAACTCATTATTATTTAAAGAAATGGCTAATAATTTTACTATACTAGCTAAAACTCCGTAGCTAATAGCTTTCCCTAAATAATAAGATATTGAAAGAGAGCAGTTCAACTTATTCCAATTGGTAAGTTGATCTTTTTTTAGATTCATTAGCCTAATATTCATCTGACCAATAGCAATGGGACCACACATTCCTATACAATGTGTGAAGCTTCCAATGACACCATATACAAATAACGCAACAACTATACTTATTCCGTATAATTCACCTGAGCTTAAATCTAAAAAATACTGAACTATCCAATTATTTGTATCATCTTGATGATGGCAACTCATGTCATTATTTCCTTGAAATTACAAATGCATTATCATTAGCGTATATAATGGGTAAAAAATTTCCGACAGAAATATTTTCTTTTTTAATGAATTTCCCATCTAAGCTGAATTTATAAAGATTTCCTTTGTTGCTAAGGATATATATCTCTTTATTTATAACTGTAGGATAATTCCAGTATATACTTTGACCTTTGTATTTTTTGTCTAAATATTGATTTATATTTAAAGTCCAAATTTTTGATCCCGTACTTGTATTTAATGCAATTAAATTATCAAAATCATCTATAGCAAATAACGATTTTCCATATACATAAATTGGTTTAGATATGCTTTGTTCACTTTTCCATAAGAGTTTTTTGTTTTTCAAAGAATATTTATAAACATGTTTGTTCGATGAATAAAAGTATAAATCATCACCTACTAAAATTGGTTGATTTATTATTATATTACTAGAAGTATCATTATAAATATCACTAATATCTGAGGTATTTAAATCCCATATTGTAAAACCAGTATCAATATCTATTCCAGTTAAATCTCCACTAGAATTTTGTGATATTATCATTTTGTTATAAATAATTGGTGATGTAACATTTACGACATTAACTTGCTCAATTAAACCAGATTTATACCAAATCACTTCCCCATTCTTTTGATTTATGGCGTACATACCGTTATTTACTGTTTGCAGATATATTCTTCCATTATGTAACACGGGGTAAGATCGTATTATTTCATTTAATTTTTTTTCCCAAATAGTTTTTCCTGTTTTTAAATCCACACATAATACACTCTCTGAGCCGTAAGTTGCGAATACTTTATCATTGTTTTGTGATAAACCTCCATTTAGATAACTGGAGAAAAAATGATTTTTTGTATTGCTTGGAATATTTTTCCATTGCACATTTTTGCTTTCTGTATCAATTTTCATAATTGTTCCAGATTTGTCCATTAATACAACAAAGCTATTTCCAATTATAGGATAAGATATTAGTGGGAAAGTAACTGAGCCACCTAATGGGAATATTTTGAAATTATTATCAGACAGTTTGTTTGCATTTAATAGTGCATCACCATTGAAATAATTAGAATATTGCCATACTGTTTTTTCGCTTACACTTGTAATATTTGTACTAATATTTTTTTTGGAACAATATGTTAAAAAAGTAATACAGAATATTATGAAAGTACTCTTTAGTATAAATTTATAAAAAATCATAATATTTGAATTACCATTACTTGAAACAACTTTAATACTGCTAATTATTTTTGTTGTAAAGTCTAAAGTTAAAATGTAACCTTAATTTTAATTGTGAGCTATTCTTCGAAATGATTAAAAAGCAAAATTTGTACATATATTTATTTATAGCTATAACATTTATATTTCCTGCAAATTTGATGTCTGCTGATTTTTATCAACATTGTTTATTGCCAGGTGATTTTGGTAGTAACGGTGGTGACAATTTAATCTTATCACCTTTAAATCATGAATGCCAAAGGATATGCAAAAATGAATGCAGTGGATTTTCTCGCAAATTTGAGCCATATAAGATGATTGGTGCTGACTCTCAAATTGCAGAAGAATATTCTATTGAATTGAATGATGATATTATAATTGACTGCATGTCAAAATGCCAAAAGGGAGATGGTGAAAATTTTAGTGCAAGGTATTTTGAAGCATTTCAAGCTAGTTGTGATGATGAACAGACAGAAGATATTTTTTCAAAAATATGTGTAACTAAAGATAATGAAACAGCGCAAGATTGTACAGCATCAATAACTTGTAATTCAGATCTGGACAAAGGCTACATTAGTTTTTACAAAACATTGCAGACTCCAGAAGCTAGTACAGGTATGATATGTAACTATAATAGTAGTTATAATAAAGAAGACACAACTGCTATAAATCCATATAAATATAATGCTGTAAAAACATCATATACAGTAGTGAAAGATGATAAATTCAACATAACTTTTGTTGGTGGTGTATCTGATAATACACTGTTTTTATGTGGAAAAAAGCGTATCAAGGTTGTTCCAATTTTTAATTCGACAGAGGGTAGTAGT